>PLOI01000042.1:0-44616 GCA_003142015.1 Acidobacteriaceae bacterium
GCCCACTCCGACATCAACACGCCGGAGACCTCGCCTTCGGGCAACGTGCACGGCATGCCGCTGGCCGCGCTTCTGGGGCTGGGGCCGGAGGCGCTGGGCAACATCTTCGGCTACGCGCCCAAGATGCTGGCGGAGAACACGGTGCTGATTGGGGTGCGGGAGATCGACGCCGCCGAGCGGGAGAACATCCGCCGCGCCGGAGTGGCCGGGGTGTACACCATGCGCGACATCGACGAGCGGGGCATGAGAACGGTGATGGAAGAGGCGCTCGCCGTGGCCGGACGTGGGACGGCCGGATACTGCATCTCGCTGGACATGGATTGGATTGATCCCGAGGATGCGCCGGGAGTGGGCACGCCGGTGCGCGGCGGCGCAACGTACCGCGAGGCGCACCTGGCGATGGAGATCATCGCCGACCACGGGCGTCTGCTGAGCTTCGAGATTGTCGAAGTGAACCCGGTGATCGACGAGCACAACCGCACGGCGGATCTGGCGGTGGAGCTGGCCTGCTCGGCGTTTGGGAAGAAGATATTGTGAGGGGTTCTACACTGGTTCAGTGCTGAATTTTTAGCGTCCTGTGCGGTGATCGAAAAAACAATGGCAAAAAAACTGCGGGTGGGAATTTTGTTTGGCGGACGGAGCGGGGAGCATGAGGTTTCTCTGCTCTCGGCGGCTTCGATTCTGAAAGCGATTGACCGGCGGAAGTTCGAGGTGGTGCCGATCGGCATCAACAAGGCCGGTCATTGGCTGACCTCGGGTGCGGCGCAGGGGCTGCTGGAGGGGTCGAGGCGGGAAGAGCTGACGCCAGGTGTGCCTGAAGGGGCGAAGACACCGGCAGCGAATATTCCCAAGGCTGGGAAAAAACTGCGTGCGGGCGATCCGGCGGCTACTCCCGGAGCGCAGGTGCTGGCCGAGGGACAACCTGCGTTGTTGGCGCCGGAACCGGCTGCGGCGACGGCGGAGCTGACTCACGGCAAAGTTGCGGCTTTGGATAGCCATGCGGCGCTGGGCGGGCAATCGCTGGACGTGGTTTTTCCGGTGCTGCACGGGACCTTTGGAGAGGATGGAACCATCCAGGGGCTCTTTGAGCTGGCGGGGATCGCGTATGTCGGCTCGGGCGTGCTGGGCTCGGCGGCGGGGATGGACAAGGACGTGATGAAGCGGCTCTTTGCCAATGCCGGGCTGCTGATTGTGAAGCATGTGACGCTGCTGCGGGCGCAGTGGGAACGCGCGCCCGGCAAGGCCGTCGCGCAGGTTGAGGCGGCGCTCGCCTATCCGGTGTTTGTAAAGCCGGCGAACCTGGGCTCGTCGGTGGGCATCAGCAAAGCGCATGACCGCAAGGAACTCGCGGTGGCGCTCGATTTGGCCGCCAGGTACGACCGCAAGCTGGTGGTGGAGCAGAGCGTAGGAGGAAAAAAGGCCAAGGCGCGCGAGTTCGAGGTTGCGGTGCTGGGCAATGACTCGCCCCAGGCGAGCGTGGTGGGCGAGATTATTCCCGGCAAGGAATTTTACGATTACGAAGACAAGTACCTCTCCGAAGGCGCGGTTCCGGTGATTCCGGCGCGGTTGAGCAAGGCCGAGGCAAAACATGTCCAGGAGATGGCCATCGCGGCTTTTCGTGCCTGCGATCTGGCCGGCCTGGCGCGGGTGGACTTCCTGATGGAGCCGGAGGGCAAGCGTCGCATCTTCCTGAACGAAGTGAATACCATGCCCGGATTNNGGATCTGATTACGCGGCTGATTGAGCTGGCCTTGGAACGGCATGCGGAGAAAAGCCGGACGATTTACAGCAGGGAATGAAAAGCAGGGAATAGGGATCAGGGAACAGATGGTTTGCTTGCGGTGTCTAACTTGATAGTGGCTAAACAGTCAGGGGAGGGGCAAACTATCTCAACGTTCCTCACATTGAGGTTTGTGCTTTCCCACCCTTGCGACAGAAAAAAGTCGCAAGGATGGGGCACGGAGTCTGTTCGGTTAGTCCCTCGTCCCTGTTTCCTAGTCCCTGCCTTGCCGTATTCTGAATTCAAGGAAGAAACTCCATGACTCTGCTCGATGCTCCAGTTTATGACGAAGCACGTGATCGCCGCCGGCGTGCGATTCTCCTCAGCGCGGCGGGGTTGCTGCTGGTGCTGTTTGTGGGCTGGTGGCTGGCGGCTGGCCGCCCGGTGGACTGGCCCTGGCAGTGGAACAACCACCTGCGGGGAAGAATGACGGTGAACCACTTCCTGACAGCGGTGGAAAAGAACGATCTGCCCGCGGCCTACGGCATCTGGATCCACGACAAGAACTGGCAGCAGCATCCGGCGCGGAGCGGCGCCTACACCTTCGATCGCTTCCAGGGGGACTGGAGCTCACAGAGCCCCGACAACGAGTACGGCGCCATTCAGAGCCACCAGATTGTGGCGGCGCGCATGTACGGCAATGTGCTGTTGATGGCCGTGCTGGTCAACGGGCGCAAGAGCAAGGCGCTCGACATCGACTGGGATCCCAAGACGCACCAGCTCAACTTTTCGCCGCCAGATGTGGAGCTTTATCTGGGGCCGTAAAAGCAGCAAGTCAGCGAGTCAGCGCGCGGTTAGCGGAGCTAGCGTTGTTAGCTGCGATGTTTGCATGGGCTTCATACTCTGCGGATAAGGTGGTGAGGGTGGAGTCCGTGCGCGTTATACGGGCTTCGCCAAATTTTTTCCGGCGACTTTGCCTTCCGGTTTGCATCGAACCGGCAAGGAGAACATCATGTCCCAGAGCACGCACGACCGGGCCGCGGAACTCCATAATCTGGCAGCTCACGCCCACGCCGCCGCCGCTGAATCCCATGGCAAAGCAGATCGTCTGACCGCTCACGAACTCAGCAGGCAGGCTCTCGAACATTCGCAGAACGCCCATAAGCATTCTGAGCAACTCGTCGAGGAAGCGGAGAAACCCGCCAAAGAATAGGCTGGAAGATACATTCCGTCAGTGGGATACAGCTTTACTGTCTTTGTGCGCCTACGCCACGGCTGAAGCCGTACCCAAGCAACGCAACCATCTTTTCCGCAGCCTGTTTATGCGGTGGAGTTCACGGTTGCTAGCTCGGCCAACGTTTTTTCCAGGCTGGCGATATCTTCCACATTCAGGGACTTCTGTGCCGGGTCGATCTGCTTGAGCAGGCCGCAGAGTACCTTGCCTGGAGCAAGCTCGATGAAGGCCTGCGTTCCGGCGCCGATCAGCGTCTTCATGCAGTCAATCCAGCGCACCGTGCCGGTGACCTGGCGGGTGAGGGCGTCGCGCACCTCATCGGCGGTGGTGACCAAGCCGCCGGTGACGTTGGCGGCCACGGGAATGCGAGGGTCGGATAGCGTCAACTCGCCCAGCACACGCTCGACTTCCTCCTGTGCGGGTTGCATCAGGGCGCAATGGAAGGGCGCGCTGACGGGAAGCATGACGGCGCGCTTTGCGCCGTTGGCCTTGGCTAGCGCTGAGGCCTTCTCGACCGCGGCCAGTGCGCCGGAGATGACCGTCTGGCCGGGGGAGTTGAGATTTGCGGCAGAGACGGCCAGGCCGGTCTCCTCGGCGGCCTGCCGGCAGATCTCCTCCACCTGGGCGGAGTCCAGCGCAAGGATGGCGGCCATGGCGCCCTGGCCGGCTGGAACCGCCAGTTGCATGGCCGCTCCGCGTGCCTTCACGGAGCGCACGGCGTCGGCGAAGCTGATGGTCCCGGCGGCCACGTGCGCGCTCCATTCGCCCAGGGAGTGACCAGCGGCCACGGCCGGCACAATCCCATGCAAGCCCAGCACGCGCAGGGTGGCGATGCTCGCGGTGAGAATGGCCGGCTGAGTGTTTTCCGTCAGCTTGAGGTCTTCCGCAGGCCCCTCGAAGATCAACTTTGAAATAGGGAAGCCAAGGGCCTCGTCGGCCTCGGCGAAGGTCTCGCGCGCAACGGGAAAGCGGTCGGCCAGTTCGCGGCCCATGCCGACGGCCTGTGACCCCTGTCCCGGAAAAAGAAATGCGACTTTGATGGACATTGCAGAGATGATTTTACCGGATGGGGGCGGGGAGCGTTCTGGATTTGTGGTTTCCCACCCTTGCGGCGGAAAGAAACCGCAAGGATGGGGCACGGAGTATTTATGGAAGGATCACGTGCTGATTCAGTTCCAGCGCTTCTTGTCGTCGGGGTCGTCGTCCAACTGACGGCCCTGGCCGTCGAAGCGGACGGTGCGTCCCTGGGAGCGCATGTAGACCTCGAATTTGCGGGCGGCGCGGCGGCGCTTCCAGCGGTAATAACGGTTGCGCAGGCCGTACCACCTCTCGCTGAGGCCGAGCGAGAGGCCGCGGCGCGGGGCCATGTGGATGTAGAACAGGCCGGCCAGCGCGCCGCCCAACTGGGCAAAGGCGTACATGCGCTGTTGGCCGAAGAGCATGGCGACGGTGATCAGCCCGTAGATAACCGCCAGATAGCGAGCCTTGATGCCGATGGGCAGGGGGAAGAGCATGAACTGCACATCGCCGTAAAGCGTGCCAATGGCCACCAGCAGGCCGAAGATGCCGCCGAAGCAGCCGTAGAGCGAAATTGCGCCTGCCGAAAAGCCCAGCGTGTGGCTGCACTCGTAAATCGCGACTGCGGCGATGGCTGTTCCCACCACGGAGGCGGCGTAGAGGCCCATCACCCAGTTGGAGCTGTGCGTGCCCTCCAGAAAACCGGCAAGGAACCAAAGCGACAGAAGTTCGAAGAGCGTGCCGAGCAACGTGAGATGGACGAGGCTGTAAGTGAAGGGCTGCCAGAGCCCGCCATGCAGGAAGAGGCCGGGGGTGAATTCAAAGGAGAGCGCGAGCAGGCCAGCGTTGGCCGTGGAGACTAACCCTGCCAGCAGCAGCGCAAAGTAGGCGGCGAGGTTCCAGAGAACCAGGCGGCGGGTGGCGCCGTGGAATTCGGGGAAGGCGAACGGAGTGGAGCCAATCCGGGGCATAGTGGTCAGTCTCAGGGTAAACCGAAAAGCGGGCGAGTGTCCTGGGTCATTGCGAACGGCTTGCGCGCTGCCCACATTCCGGCGCGGTTCTGTCCCAAAATCGTCCAAGGATAATGAGCGCGCCTCGATGCGGGGGAATTCATGGCGTATTCTTCCTCTTGGGAGTTCCGGTTGCGATTTTGGCTTCGGCCTCTTGACCTCAGGCCGGTCTCTCTCCCAGAATAGCGGAGTTGCACAACAAATTACCGTCATCCTGCAATTTGAGATCACGTGGAGAGAGGAGGCTGATATGCCCAGCTGTCCTGAATGCGAGAATAGTCTTGACGTCGAGTTGGACGAAGTGGAAGAAGGCGACGTGGTCGTCTGCGATGAATGTGGAACGGAGTACGAGGTGGTCGGCGTTGAACCGCTGGAGCTGGTGCGGGTGGGCGAAGACCTGGACGAGGACGACGAGGTTTTGCCCGACGATGAAGAGGAGGAAGAGTGAAGTTTAACCGCACGAGTTTAGTAGCCGGGGCGGCATTTGCTGTTTTGGCGGCGGGTTTGGTTCCCCTGGGGTCACGGGGTGGGTGCATGGGGCCGTTCACGGCCGAAGCGCAGAACCTGGGTGAGCGCGTGGTCTCGGGTTACGTGGCGGACGCCCATTCCGATCCGGTGGTTGGCGCCACGGTCTTTCTAAGGGACATGAAGTCGAAGGCCATTCGCAGTTACACAACCGTCGAGAAAGGCCGCTTCCGGTTTGCCGGAGTGAATATGGCCGAAGATCATGAGCTCTGGGCGGAGAAGAACGGGAAAAAGACCGCCGTCAAGTCCGTCAGCTCCTGGGATACGCGCAAGATATTCGAGGTGGAACTGAGGCTGAAGTAATAGGCGTTTATTCTCATTTTCTACACTTTGCCGATATTTTTATGGCATAATGTATATGAGGTGAGGCAATGTATTCCGCTTCGGCGCAGATCGGGAACTGGCTCGGGGTTGAACCGCCCATGACGGAAACGGCGGTTCTGGGGATTATTGAGCGGCAACTTGAGCCGCCGGTGATTCAGCGCCTGCTCGATATGGGCTTGAGCCGGGACGAAGTCCACTCGGTCATCATCCCCGCGCGCACGTTGCAACATCGGCGTTCCCGGCGAGAGCGGCTGACGGTTGAAGAGTCAGACCGTGTGATTCGAGCGCTTCGTGTTCTTTCGGCAGCCGAGGGAGTTTACGAAAGCCGGGAGCGCGCGCTTGAGTGGCTGCGCCGCACCAATCCCCGGCTCGAAAATCGCTCACCTATCTCCCTTCTCAAGACGGATACCGGCGCCCGCATCGTCGAGGAGCTGCTGGGTCAAATCGACGAAGGGTACTTCATCTGAGGCGCTGAATGGTTCTTTGGCGCATTAGCCGCCATATGGAGTTGAGCGGGCGGGGCGGACTTACGTTTGCGGGGCGCTGGCATCATGCGGGCACCCCTGTGGTTTACTTGGCCGAGACGCCCTCTGGCGCACTGGTTGAGGCTTGCGCTCACACCAGCGCCAACGACATTCCTCCGTCGTTCACGCTGCTTAAAATAGTTGGTCCGGATTTGCCCTTCGATGAGATTCAATTAGCCGCGCTGGATCAGGGCTGGGCCGGACGTGTTGAAATCACGCGAGACCTCGGTTCGGAATGGCTGAAACGGGGCAGTTCAGCATTGCTCCGGGTGCCGAGCGCGCTGGTCCCGGAGTCCGCAAATTATCTCCTGAATCCGCTCCACAAGGATGCCGGACTCTTTCACATTGAAAAGAGCTTTCTCTATCCGTTCGATGCGCGGCTAAAAAGCTGAAGGGTCTTACCCTTCCAGCTTTTTCGTCACCAGTTCGTTGAGCAGAGCAGGGTTGGCCTGGCCTTTGCTGGCCTTCATTGCCTGGCCCACAAAGAATCCCGCCACGGTCTTCTTGCCCGCGCGATACTGCTCCACCTGCTTCGGGTTGGCGCTGATGACCTGATCGATCATGGCTTCAATAGCCGAGGCATCGGTAATCTGCTCAGGCTTTTCGCGCTGATAGACGGCGGCGAAGTCCTCGCCTTTTTCAAAACACACGTCGAACAACTGCTTGAGCTGCCGGGAACTGATCTTGTTCTCATCGAGCAGATCGGCGGCCAAAACGAGGCCGGCCATCGAAACCGGCGACTGCTCCTGTTCGAGCCCGAGCGCCCTGAGCCGTCCGCCCAGTTCGCTCAGCAGCAGATTGGCGACGCGGCGCGGGTTGCGGGCGGTTTTGGCGGCAGCTTCGAAGCGGTCGGCGAACTCTCGGGTCGCGGTCAGCGTGAAAGCGTCCTTCGGGGCCAGCTCGTACTCGGCGATCATGCGGGCGCGGCGAGCTTCGGGCAGTTCCGGAAGTTTTTTCCTGGTTTCGGCCAGGAATTCCGGTGACACGACGAGCGGCGGCAGGTCCGGCTCGGGAAAGTAACGGTAGTCGTGGGCCTGCTCCTTGGAGCGCATGGTATAGGTGCGTCCCTCGGCGGAGTTCCACAGACGGGTCTCCTGGCGGTTGCTGCCGCCGGACTCGACGACCTCGATCTGGCGCTCGATCTCGTATTCCAACGCGGCGCGGATGAAGCGAAAACTGTTGACGTTCTTGACCTCGACTTTTGGGCCAAATTGCGGCGCGCCTTTGAGACGGACGCTGACATTTGCGTCGCACCGGAGCGAACCCTCCTCCATGTTGCAGTCGGATACGCCGCAGTAGAGCAGGATTTCTTTCAATCGCGTGAGGTACTCGAAGGCCTCGTCCGGCGTGCGGATGTCGGGGTCGGAGACGATTTCGGCCAGGGGCGTGCCGCAGCGGTTCAGATCGAGATAAGTGTGCGTGGCGGAGTCATTGAAGCCTTCGTGGAGGCTCTTGCCGGCATCCTCTTCCATGTGCAGGCGTGTGATGCCGATGCGTTTTGTGCTGCCATCGCTGGTGGGCACGTCGATCCAGCCGTGCTCGGCCAGGGGCTTGTCAAACTGAGAAATCTGATAGCCCTTGGGCAGGTCGGGATAGAAGTAGTTCTTGCGGGCGAAGATGGAACGCTCGCGCACCTCGCAGTTGATGGCCAGCGAGGCCAGCGTGGCAAACTCGACGGCCTTTTCGTTGAGCACCGGCAAAGCGCCGGGCAGTCCCAGGCACACAGGGCAGACGTTGGTGTTGGGGGCCGAGCCGAATTGATTGGCGCAACTGCAGAAGGTCTTGGTGGCGGTGAGCAGTTGCACGTGCACCTCGAGGCCTATGACGGGCTCGTACTTGGCCATGACTTCCGGAGAAAGAGTGGCGGCGGGCATATTAGCTATGATTTTATCGCGGCTTGGCAAAACAGCGTGGCTGTTTTACCACTCTGGGTAAGAACGCATATACGCATTGAGTCGTTTGATGGCCCAATGCTGTCGAATATTTCCAGTCGTGGCGTCAACCACATAGGCCTCTGTGTGCCCCAGCTCCTTGCCGCAATCTCCCGTGGGGTAGACGGAAAGGACCAAGATTAATCCTCGAGAGTCCGGGAGCCACCGGTAGGCTTGGATGTTATCTCCTCGAGACTCGCACCAGTGACGAGCTTTGAATGAATCGAACGCCTGCTGTGTGGTGGGCCATTCAGTTACCAAATCTCCTTCGATGTGAAATGTCCGAACGTGAAAATTGCCAATTGCCCCGCCGTCGCTCCATGTGACAGCAAAACTCCTTTTATCCTCCGACCACACAACGCTTGTACCGGCTGATAAATCTTTGAGCGGCGTGCGCAACAATTCCTTGCCTGCACGACGAAGAACGAAATCTCCACCGCTGTCGTCGCTTTTAGCGACCTCGACGGTATAAGTAAGATCGCCCTGCTTGAATGTCTTATGGGTGGACCAAGGAACCCATGTGCAGGTGTGATGGGAGCAACCTGCGAAGTCGCTGAGAGCAGTTGGAGCAGCAAGCTGAGCAGGCACCGGGGATGGACTACTCAAAACGATGAGCAGCACGACCCAAGGAAACAGGCAAAATAATGCGCTGGGTTTCACGACGCGATTGTCGCAGAAGTCAGTTTAGGAAGCAACGATTCGCTGCAAACCTCATTTGTTAAAAGCTGCTTATCAGGCTAGGGAATCGGCACTGGCCGGCGAGCGACCCCGCGCGCCGTACAATGCTTTCATGCGTCGTAAAGGTTTTTCCGCAGCTTTTGTCGCCTTTGCTCTTGCCGGTTGCCTTGGCTTGGCCGCCTTTGCCCAGAACGCGCTGCCCACGGCTTCTGCGGAGGACCGCGCCCTGGCGCGCGAGATTTTCAAGCAGCTCGTCGAGATCAACACGACGGATACGCCTCAGGGCAACGTGACCACAGCAACTGCAGCCATGCAGAAGCGGTTTCTGGAGGCGGGATTTCCGCCGGAGGATGTGCATCTACTGGGGCCTGACCCGCGCAAACAGAATCTCGTAGTTCGGTTTCGCGCCGCCGGCCCAACTACCGAAAAGCCGGTCCTGTTTCTCTGCCACATGGACGTGGTGCAGGCGCTGCGCTCCGACTGGCACACTGACCCGTTTCAGTTCATCGAGCAGGACGGCTACTACTATGGGCGCGGCACGCAGGACATGAAGAACTCCGACGCCGCGCTGGTGGCTACGTTTCTGCGCCTGCACAAGGAGGGTTTCAAGCCGCACCGCGACCTGATTCTGGCGCTTACCGCCGACGAGGAAGGCGGTAAATTCAACGGGGCAGACTGGCTGGTGCGCGAGCATCGCGAGCTGGTGGACGCGGCCTGGGTTCTCAATCCCGACGCGGGCGGCGTGGAACTGGAACATGGGCGCGCGGTGGTGGCCGATGTGGAAGCCACGGAAAAGGTCTATTCCGATTTTCAGGTTACGGCTACCAATCGCGGCGGGCACAGTTCCCGGCCACGGCCGGACAATGCGATTTACGAGCTGACCACGGCGCTCAACAAGCTGGCTGCCTACACGTTTCCCTTTGAAATGAATGAGGTGACGCGCACCTACTTCAAGAACCTGGCCGGCCAGGAGACGGGGCAGACGGCGGCCGATATGCGCGCTATTTTGGTCACGCCGCCCGATCTGGCCGCGGCCGCTCGGTTGAGTGCAGAGCCCAGCTACAACGCCAACTTCCGCACCACATGTGTGGCCACACGCCTGATGGCCGGCCACGCCAATAATGCGCTGGCGCAGACCGCGCAGGCCAATGTGAACTGCCGCATCTTTCCCGGGCACTCACCGGAGGAGATCAGGCAGCAACTAATAGGCATTATTGGAGATAGCAAACTGAGCGTGCAATACGTCTCCGACGCCGGGGGGGTGGAAGAAACCGCGCCGGAGAGAAAAGCCATGGTCCCGCCGGCGCCTATTGCCGAGGTTTTTGAGCCGCTGACCAGGATCACACAAGCCCTCTGGCGGGGTGTGCCGGTGACGCCGGTGATGGAGAATGGGGCCAGCGACTCGATCTATTTTGCGCAGGCGGGGATTCCCTGTTACGGCTACTCGGCCATAGCCTTGTCGCGCGAGGATGAGCGCGCCCACGGCCAGGACGAACGCCTGCCGGTGGATTCGTACTGGAAGTCTCTGGACTTCTTTTATTCGTTTTTGACGGCTGTGAGCGGGAAGTAAGGGAAAGGGAATGGAAGGCTCGCCGTCCTTGGTGTTTCCTTCAAGTCTTGAAATTTGGACATGGGGAGACTATTTTGTGACCTGTACGGTAGTTTGGCCGCGTTCCACGTCTAATTGAGCAAGGGCGAACCGCAGGAGACTGTGGACTGCGGCCGCAAACTGAAGGGAGAATTTGTATGAAGAACCTCAGAATGGCGATTTGGATGGTCGCCGGTGGGCTACTGCTGGCTGCGCCGGCGTTTCCGCAGGGTGATAAAGCCATGGGTCAGGGACGCGCCGTGGTGACGATTCTCCCCAAGGGGCATGGCGAGATGCCGGCGGGCATCTCCCAGCAGGACCTGAACATCAAGGTGAACGGGAAGCCGGCCGTAGTGACACGTTGGAGGCCTTTGCGTGGGCCGGACGACAGGCTGGAACTGGTGCTTCTGATTGACAGCTCGGCGCGCAACAGCCTGGGAAGCCAATTCAGCGACATCGAACACTTCGTCAACGGCCTCCCGCCGAATACCAAGGCCGCTATCGCATACATGATGAACGGGCAGGCTCTTTTTGCCGGCCCTCTGTCCGCAGATCACGCCAAGGTGCTGCAGGCGCTTCATCTGCCGGGAGGTTCAATCGGCTCGAGCGCCAGCCCCTACTTCTGCCTCTCGGATCTTGCACAGCACTGGCCTTCCGGAGATCGCGGGGCACGGCGCGCAGTGGTCATGGTGACCGACGGCATAGATAACTACGAGAGGCGCTTCGATCCCGAGGATCCTTATGTCCAGGCCGCGATCAACGATTCAGTCCGCGCAGGCCTGGTAGTCTACTCGATCTACTATGAGGTTCAGGGCCGCTTCGACCGCTCCATGTACGCGAACAATGCCGGCCAGAGTCTTTTGCTTGAAGTGGAGGAGGCGACAGGCGGCGAAAGCTTGTGGCCGGGGGTAGGCAACCCGGTCAGCTTTCAGCCGTGTTTTGAGAAGCTCACCCGTTACCTCGGGAATCAGTACGAGCTAGGCTTTTCCGCTCGCCTCGACGGCAAGCCCACGAGCGAAACCCTGAAATTGAAGGTCACTGGATTGGTGGCTGACGTGACAGCCCCGCAGCAGGTGTTTGTCGATCGGGTGAGCGGGGCGGAGTAAGAATCGCGGGCGCGGCTACAGCGGCTCACGCATGGCGCGGGGAGAAAAGTGCCTCTCCGCGACCAGGCGAGGGCTGCCCCTCCTCAAAATCGAGAGCAGCAAAATCTGTTATTAGATGCAATCCAGAAATGTGCACTGACCACTATCCGGACGTATACTTTTGTGTAGTTTTCCGGGAATATTTTTTCTGAGACTAAGGTGCGCTATGCAGCTTCCGGCAAGGTACGTGTGGCTCTGCGTATTGGCGCTGGCAGGGCTTGGTGTGTTTGCGGCGAGCGCGCAAACAGCGGAACATCCACGGTTGATGGCACAGACGGCTTCAAGCGAGGTGATCGCCTGCGCCTGGTCGCGGGATGGCCGCTCTGTGCTGACGGGCGGCAGGGAAGGCATGGCACGGCTCTGGGATGTGGCGACTGGAGAGGAGCTTGAATCCTTCCAGGGAGAGGCGTGGATCAGGTACGCGGCCTTTTCCTCGGACCATCAAAGAGTGGTCACGGTCAGTTCGCGCGATGAAAAGACCACAGTGCAGTTATGGGATGTGACGACCGGCAAGGAACTAGGGCGGATATCGTCGCCTGCGGGCAAGCTGATCTTCGGGCTCGCTTCGCCTGATGGGAGCACGGTGGCGACGGCGAGTCCAGCCGAAACCGACGAGCAGGGAAACAAGCTGCCTGCCGCCGGCGCAACCAGAATCCAACTGTGGAATCTGCTGACGGGCAAGGAAATCAGCCACTTTCTGGTGCCGGGCGCGCCTGCCACCGGCTCGCTGCTGGTCTTGTCTCCGGATGGGAGCAAGCTGTTCACGGGAGATTTTGACGGGCCCCGGCTATGGAATGTCGAGACCGGCAAACTGCTGCGCCAGCTCGAGAAACCTGATGGTGTGGTGAACGCCGTGACGTTTTCCGCCGATGGGCGCAAGCTCGCCTGGGGCACTATCCCAGGCACAGTACGCCTGTGGGACGTGGAAACAGGCAACCAGATCCAGCACTTTGCCGGGGACTATCCGGCTGATTACATGGCGGTGGTGGATTCGGTGGCCATCTCGCCGGATGGGCGCCGCTTGCTGACCGGCAGTAATGAAGGCCGGGCCCGGCTGTGGGACGTGGGGACGGGAAAAGATCTGCAGCGCTTTGCGGCATCCGATGATCGCACCAATTCATCGGTGAACTGCGCGGCCCTTTCACCGGACGGGCGTGAGGTGCTGACGGCGGGCGACGACAGGACAGCCCGGTTGTGGGATGTGGAGACAGGCAAGGAGCTTCACCGGCTGGTGGGGGTCGCCGATCCGGTCGCTTCCCTGGCTTTTGCTGCCGATGGGCGCGGAATCGTGGCCGTGAGCAGGACGGGCATGGTCTGGCGGTGGGACGCGGACAGCGGCAAGGGGTTGCTGCAACCGCTGCAAACCTCGTCGTCCGCGGCTGCTTCCACCAGCGCTGGAAGCTACATCACAACGGTGGTCCTTACACCCGACGGCCGCCGGGTGTTTATGAATTGGTTGCGCGGAGACCAGGCGGTATGGGATGTGGAGACAGGCAAGGAGCTCCAACTTTTCGATTCGCATGTCAACGGGACCTTCAGCGAAATTGATTTCTCTCCGGATGGAAGCAAAATACTAGCCGCAAGTCACGGGCCAAAGTTCTCGCTGTGGGATGTGGAGACCGGAAAGGAAATTCAGCATTTCACGGTGAATCCCGGATGGCGCCCGCGTTTTCTTTACCCCGAAGGAGATTACCGTGACGGCGTCGAGCACTTGGCCTTGTCGCCGGATGGCCGCAAGGCGCTCACATCGGACTCGGAGGGATCGACGCGCCTGTGGGATGTAAAGACGGGAAATCAGGTACGAGCGCTCAAAGTGCATACTTACAACTTCCTTGCCGTTGGCTTTTCTCCGGATTCGCTCAACATGATTACAGAGAATCTGGACGGGTCAGCCACTCTGCTGGGTGTGAAGCGGGACAACGAGATCCAGCACTTTGCGAAAGCGTCACGGCCATCGTTTTCAGCGGATGGAAGCAGAGTGCTGATGGGCAGCTCGGTATGGGATGTAAAGACGGGTAAGGAACTGCGTCACTTCGACGCCCCTTTCGGAACCGAACCGGCTGAAAAGCTTTCCCCGGATGGGCGCAGGGTGCTGATAGGCAGCGGAGACGGCACGACGAAGCTTTGGGACGTGGAAACCGGAAAGGAACTCGCTAGCCTATACGGCTTCCAGGACGGCAGTTGGGCGGTGGTTGATCCTGCAGGCCACTTCGATGCCGACAAGATCGAGGGCAATGTTGCGCTGCACTGGGTTATGGACAGCGATCCTGCGCGAGTTTTGCCGTTGGCGACCCTCAAGGACGGCCATTACACGCCGGGCCTGCTCAAGCACATTCTCGGCGGCGAAAATCTGCCGCCGGTGCAATAGATTCTCGGGGTGCCGATCCGGCGCAGTCTGAATCAAGAGCCCGTTAGGCATAACGCTGAAGTGCAAAAGCATTGCGCATGCGCGCGATCTGCGGATGTAAACCGAGGCCGAACTGCATGCGCCTCCGCTGTTAAACTGGGAGTACATGATTCTCCCGTTCGTCCGCGAGGTCTTTGCGGAGCTGGAGCACTCTTCGGGATTTGAGCGCGTACGCAGGCATCTGAGCCTGCATGCGGGGCGGAGACGTGTCTCCGGGCTGACGTCTACAGCGCGAGCGGTGTATTTGCCTCTGATGGCGCGCGCCGCACGGCAACCGGTAATTGTGGTGGTGGCTGACAACAAAGCTGCCGAAGCGCTGGAGCCGATGCTGCGCGCGGGGTGTGAGCTGACCGGCGCGGTGGACCCGGCACAGGTGGTGCGGCTGCCGGCCCACGATGTGCTTCCCTTCGAAAATCTATCTCCTCATCCGGATGTTCAAGAGCAACGCGCCGCGGCGTTGTGGAAGCTGGCCACGGGTGCGGTGTCGATTTTGATTGCGCCGGTGGAGGCTGCCGCGCTGAAGCTCTTTGATCGCGACTATTACGCGGGGCTAGCGGTGACGCTGAGGCGCGGCGAAGAGGTAGACGTAGAAGTGCTCACCGGGCACCTGGCCTCGGTGGGCTACACGCAGATGGATTTGGTGGAGATGCCGGGCCAGTTTACGCGACGAGGCGGGATACTGGACGTGTATTCCCCCGAGTCTGACCGGCCAGTGCGCATCGAGTTTTTCGGCGATGAGATTGAAACATTACGAAAATTTGATCCGGAAACGCAGCGCTCCCAATCGGGACTGGACGAAGCGCAGTTCCTGCCGCTGACCGAAACGCCGGTAACCGAGCGTTTGCTCGCCGCCGTGCATGGGCGGCTGAGCCGGCAGCGAGTGGAGTTAGCAGGCGAAGATGACGAGATGGCCGCCGAACTGGCGGCTGCCGGAGGAGTGAGCGTCTTTCCGGGGTGGGAATTTTTCTCCGCTGTGGCCGGGGCGGATAAGTCATTGCTAACCCTCTTGCCTAAGTGCGCACTTTTTATCGATGAACCGGCGATGGTGCGCAACCAGGTTGATCGCTGGTGGAACAAGGTCGAGCAGAGGCATGAGCGCTCAGCGATGGGATCTCTGATAAGGCCGGAGGACATCTACTTGCGGCCCGAGGTATTGCAAGCGGCGCTGGACTCTCACATGGGGTTAGACATCGACCAATTGGGCGTGGTGGACGTGCTGGACGAGGACAACACGCTGGGCGAGATTGAGCTGAATACGCGGCCCACGCTCAGGTTTCATGGTTCGATTCCTGCGCTTACCGAGCAGTTGCGAACGCTGATGACCACGGAGACGCGGATTGTGCTGGCCGCGCCGCACCAGGGCGATGTGGAACGGCTGGCCACGGTGTTGCGCGAGTATCAGATTCCTTACAGGTTGGGCAGCCGCAATCCGCAC
Organism: Acidobacteriaceae bacterium; assembly: GCA_003142015.1. Taxonomy (GTDB): domain Bacteria; phylum Acidobacteriota; class Terriglobia; order Terriglobales; family Acidobacteriaceae; genus Telmatobacter. The sequence goes on from PLOI01000042.1 coordinate 15,539, forward strand.
CCCGGCGAGACGATGCTGGACGAGGCAAGTTATATGGCCGGCGACCTGCGCGTGCCGGTGATTGTGCGGACTCCGCTGGCTTCAGGAGTTAGCTTCGGCGATTCGAATCTGATTTTGTTCGGCGCCAATGATCTCTCCGACGATGCGGATGTAGCTGCGCGGCCGGAGCCGAAGCGATCGAAGACGGCAGCGTTTGTCTCCGATTTCCGCGACCTGGGTATCGGCGATTACGTGGTTCACGTCGAGCACGGTATTGCGCAATACCAGGGGCTGAAGGACATCGTGCAGGATGGGCTATCCGTCGAGTTCATGATTCTGGAGTTTGCCGAACAGGCCAAGTTATATGTTCCGCTGACTCGATTGGATCTGATTCAGAAGTATCGTTCGACGGATGCGGGACCGGCGCCGGTGCTGAACCGGCTGGGTTCGCAGCAATGGACCAAAACAAAAGCAAGAGTCCGCAAGGCCATGCAGGATATGGCCGGGGAGTTATTGAAGTTATACGCCGAGCGCACCACCGCGCAGGGGACGGCCTATTCCAAGGACAACGAGTTTCAGCGGCAGTTTGAAGACTCATTCGACTACACCGAAACCGAAGACCAAATCTCAGCAATACGCGCCATAAAGTATGACATGGAATCGACCACGCCGATGGATCGGCTTCTCTGCGGCGATGTGGGTTACGGCAAAACAGAAGTGGCCATGCGCGCGGCTTTCAAGGCCGTGCAAGACGGCAAACAGGTAGCGGTGCTGACGCCGACAACGATTTTGAGCTTTCAACACTTCGAGACATTCAAGAAAAGATTTGCGCAGTTTCCCATCAACGTGGAGATGATTTCGCGCTTCAGAACTCGAAAGGAACAAGAGGTCATTGTCGAGCAGGTAGCGACGGGCAAAGTGGATATACTGATCGGCACGCACCGGCTGCTCTCCAAAGACATCAAATTTCAAGATCTGGGGCTGCTGGTGGTGGATGAGGAGCAGCGCTTCGGCGTGCGTCACAAGGAGCGGCTGAAACAAATGCGGCGCGAGATCGATGTGTTGGCGATGAGCGCGACGCCGATTCCGCGTACACTGCACATGTCGCTGGTGGGCCTGAGGGACATGAGCGTGATTGAGACGCCGCCCAAAGATCGCATGGCGATTCAAACCGTGGTTGCGAAGTTCGACGAGAAGATTGTGCGCTCCGCCGTCGAGGTCGAGTTGGAACGCGGAGGACAGGTTTATTTCGTGCATAATCGCGTGGACTCGATTTACGAAATCGCCTCGCGGATTCAGGAACTTGTGCCCGCGGCGCGCGTTTGTGTGGGTCACGGGCAGATGAGCGAGACGGAACTGGAGCGGGTGATGCTGGCCTTTATGCGGCACGAATACGACGTGCTGGTGGCGACAACGATCATCGAGAACGGGCTGGATATTCCGCTGGCCAATACGATGCTCATCAACCGCGCGGATCGGCACGGGCTGAGCGAGTTATATCAGTTGCGCGGGCGCGTAGGCCGGTCGAATAGGCGCGCCTATGCGTACCTGCTGATTCCGCCGGAGCAAGAGCTGACCGAGATTGCGCGCAGGCGTCTCGCTGCGCTGAAGGAATTCAGCGATCTGGGCGCGGGTTTCAAAATTGCAGCGCTGGACCTGGAGCTGCGCGGCGCGGGCAACATGCTGGGCGGCGAGCAGAGCGGCCACATCGAGGCGGTGGGGTTCGAGTTATACACGTCGATGCTGGAGGCTGCAGTGAAGGAAATGAAAGGCGAAACAAGCGAGGAGCGGCCAGCGACGCAGCTCAATTTGGGCATTGCACTGCGCATCGACGAGAGTTATGTGCCGGAGGAAAACCAGCGGTTGCGGCTTTACAAAAAAATAGCAGGTTCGACGAGTGAGGCGGCGGTTGCCGAGGTGCGCGCCGAGATGGAAGACCGCTATGGCGCGCCGCCGGATGCGACGGTGTACCTGCTGGAGGCTTCGCTGATCCGGCTGGAGTGCGAGCGGATTGGCATTGCGCAGGTGGATCGCAAGCGTACAGAGCTGCACATTCGCTTCACGGAAAATGCGACTATTGACCCTCAGACCCTCATGCGACTAGTAGCGCGCAATGCTAAACGCGGCGCGCAGTTCACGCCGCAGGGTCTGTTGAAGTATCCTTTGGCTGCTACGCGGAGCGATGAAGTGCTGCTGGAAATTCGCGAATTGCTCGCCAACCTGGCTCCTGCGCCAGTGACTGCATAGGAAATGAAGTTGATAAAAAGAGGAAAGATGAAAAAATTCGTTGCGCGGTTTGCGATTGGAGCTTGTATGGCCTCCGCGATCAGTGCCCATGCGGCAAAGGATGACTGGAAGCAGCAGTTCGAGAAGGTTTCGGACGAGTACTTTGACCAGGTGTATTTTCACTATGCTCCGACGAACGGGACGCTGGTTGGCTATCACCAGTACGACGCGCAACTGGAGGATTACTCACGCAAGAATATCGATGCGGAGATTGCCGCGCTGAAAGTTTTTGGAAAAGACATTGAGGCGATTCAGCCCGCTGTTGCCGCTGCTGATTTTGTTCCGCGGAGCGACCGCGAGATTGTGCTTGCGAACATTCGCTCGGAGTTGCTGACGCTGGAAATAATTCGCCCGTGGGAGAAGAACGCGGACAACTATTCGAGTACCTGCGCGAATGCGGCGTTCACGCTGATGGAGCGCAAGTTTGCCTCGCCGGACGAGCGGCTGCGCTCATTGGTGGCGCGCGAACGGCAGATGCCGGTGCTGCTGGCTGATGCGCGCGTGAACCTGAAGAATCCGCCGCGCATTTTTACCGAGATTGCCATCGAGCAGTTGCCAGACATTGTGAGTTTCTTCGAGCACGATGTGCCACTGGCATTTGCCGAGGCCAAAGACCCGGCTCTGAAAGCTGAATTTGCGCAGACCAACGCAGCTGTAGTCGCCTCGCTGACGAGTTATCTCGACTGGCTGAAGACTGACTTGCTTCCGCAGTCGAATGGCGACTTCCGCATCGGCGCGGAGGCTTTCTCGAAGAAGCTCGAATACGACGAGATGGTCGATCTGCCGCTGGATAAGCTGCTCGAAATTGGCTGGGCTGATTTGCGCAAGAATCAGGCACACTTCAATCAGGTCGCCAAGGAGCTGGAGCCGAACAAGGATCCGCAGGCTGTGCTTGAAGAACTCGGCGAGATTCATCCTGCGCCGGATCAACTGCTGAATGCTTTCCGGGGTACGTTCGATGGCCTCATCAGTTTCATTCGCTCGCGCCACATTGTGACCATCCCGTCGGATGTGCGGCCCATTGTGGAAGAGACGCCGCCGTTTATGCGCGCCACCACCACCGCGAGCATGGACACGCCGGGACCGTTCGAGACGCACGCGACGGAAGCTTACTTCAACGTAACGCTGCCCGATCCGTCAATGACGCCCGCGCAGGTTGAAGGCTACATGCATTCGTTCAATATCGGCACGGTGATTTCAACGGCTGTGCATGAGGCTTATCCCGGCCATTACATTCAGTTCCTGTGGTTGCCGCAGGCGCCGAGCCGGGTGCGCAAACTGCTGGGCGCGAACACCGATGTCGAGGGCTGGGCGCACTACACCGAGCAGATGATGCTGGACGAAGGTTATGGCCAACCCGGCGCTGGAGCAAAGGACGAGCGCGAATCAAAATTTCTTCGCCTCGGCCAGTTACAGGATGCGCTGTTGAGGAATGCGCGCTTCGTCGTGGGCATCGAGATGCACACCGGCAAGATGAGCTTTGATGAGGCGGTTGCGTTTTTCCAGAAGGAAGGATACCAGTCAAAAGAATCGGCCGTGGTAGAGACCAAGCGGGGCGCCGGCGACCCGACTTATCTTTATTACACGCTGGGCAAGCTGGAGATCATGAAGCTACGCGAGGACATGAAGAAGAAACAGGGTGCGGCATTTTCGCTGGAGAAGTTTCACGATGATTTTCTGCGACAGGGATTTCCGCCGGTAAAGATTGTGCGGGAAGCGCTGTTGGGAGACGATTCGCCGACGCTGTAGAACGGCGTGATTTTCCCAGGTCTCAAAATCGAGGCCTGGGACACTCGGGAGCATAAAATCTTTTTAAGACGAGGCTGATGAGATGGGCAAGCAAGTACGGAAGGCGGTATTCCCGGCGGGCGGACTGGGCACGCGTTTTTTGCCGGCCACCAAGGTGATTCCCAAAGAGATGCTGGCGCTGGTGGACAAGCCCATCATCCAGTATGGTGTGGAAGAGGCGATTGCGTCGGGGATCGAGCACATCATCATCATCACAGGCCGCGGCAAGGGCACGATAGAGGATCACTTCGACAACAGCTTCGAGTTGGACGCAGAGCTGGCGCGGAAGGGTAAGCATGAATTGCTGGCGGTTTCGCGTGGTGTATCGGCGTTGGCGCGGATCAGCTATGTACGGCAGAAGGAGCCGTTGGGGCTGGGCCACGCAGTTCTGTGCGCCAGGGAACTGGTGGGCGACGAGCCTTTCGCAGTTATTCTTCCCGACGATGTGATCGACGCGAAAGTTCCCTGCCTGAAGCAAATCATGGAGGTTTTCGACAAGCGGGGCGGCTCGGTGCTGGCGACGCAGACGGTGGAGGGCGACGCGATCAGCGCGTATGGCGTGCTGGCCGGCTCACAGGATCCTGATAACTCGCGGATTTATAACTGCACCGGCATGGTAGAGAAACCGAAGTTTGCCGATGCGCCTTCGAAGCAGGCAATTATCGGACGGTATGTACTTACGCCGCGCATCTTTGCCCTGCTTGAGCAGACCACCCCCGGCGCGGGCGGCGAGATTCAACTTACCGACGCCATCCGGGCGCTGCTCAAGGAAGAGAAAGTTTTTGGCTATATCTTCGAGGGCAAGCGGTTCGACGCGGGCGATAAGTTAGGCATGTTACAGGCGACAGTAGAATTTGCACTCAAGCGCAGCGATCTCGGGCCGCAGTTCCGCGCGTACTTGAAGGGGCTGGAGTTGTAGAGCGGTAAGAAGCGGGTCAGCAAGTCAGCGAGTTAGCAAATAGGCATGTAAAAGGGCCGACCTGCTAACTCGCTTTTCTTATGCCTTCCACTTGATGTTGCATCCTATCGACGGGCGGTGGTCCGTAGACACAGACTTGCCGGCGAGCGCAGCGTCGATGGCAGCGCGCAGGTTCTCGCCTGTGACTGCGATGCCGTTGCCGGGGCGGCTCAAGTCGAACTGGCCGCGATAAACCAGGTGGAAGCCGGCGCCGAAAAGGAAGAAGTCAGGCGTGCAGGCGGCTTTGTAAGCATGAGCTACGGTCTGCGTCTCATCGTAAAGGTAAGGAAAGTTGAAGCCCAGTGTCTGCGACTGCTGTTTGAGGTTGGCAGGGCTGTCCTCGGGGTGGGTGGTCACATCGTTGCTGCTGATGGCCACTATGCCAAGAGGCTTGCCGGCGTAGTCTTTACCCATGGCCGCCAGGCCCTTCTCGATGTGCTTCACATAGGGGCAGTGGGTGCAGATGAACATCACCAGTAGAGCCTTCTGCCCGCGAAAATCGTCGCGGTGGACTGTCTTGCCGGTGACAACGTCATTGAGCGCAAAGTCAGGGGCTTCTGCGCCAAGGTCGAGCATGGTGGATTCGGTAAGTGCCATGAAAATCTCCTGATGAACGGGATCGTTAGGGTTCGTGGTTTCCCACCCTTTCGCAAAGAACGCGAAAGGATGGGGCACGGAGCTTCGTTACTAGAACAGCGGTGTTTGGCGGCCGGGCATGGTGAGGCCGAAGTGTTCATAAGCCAAGCGCGTGGCCACACGTCCGCGCGGGGTGCGGTCAAGAAATCCTATCTGAATGAGGAATGGCTCGTATACCTCTTCCAGCGCGTCCTGTTCCTCGGCCAGGGTTGCGGCCAGCGTGCTGAGGCCGACCGGGCCGCCGTCGTATTTTTGGATGATGGCCAGAAGCAGACGGCGATCGATTTCGTCGAAGCCGTGGGCGTCCACTTCAAGCATGGTGAGCGCGGCGTTGGCGGTGGAGCGATCGATCTCGCCGTTTCCGCGCACCTGTGCGTAGTCGCGCACGCGGCGCAGAAGGCGGTTGGCGATGCGCGGCGTGCCACGTGAGCGGAGAGCGATTTCAGCCGCGCCATCCTGGTCGATGGGGATTTGCATCACATCGGCGGAGCGGGAGACGATCACGCGCAGCTCTTCCTCTGTATAAAATTCGAGGCGCAGCAGAATGCCGAAACGCGAACGAAGCGGTGAACTGAGCAGGCCGGGCCTGGTGGTGGCGCCGATGAAGGTGAAGGGGCGGATTTCCATCACGTGGGTGCGCGCCGCTGGTCCCTGGCCGATGATGATGTCGAGTTTGTAGTCTTCGAGGGCGGTGTAGAGCTTTTCCTCGAGGACCGGCTGCATACGGTGGATTTCGTCGAGGAAGAGCACCTGGCGCTCGCGCAGATTGGTGAGGATGGCGGTCAGGTCACCCTGAATTTGCAGGGCCGGGCCGGAGGTCTGCTGAAAGCCGACATCGAGTTCGTTGGCGATGATGGTGGCAAGGGTGGTTTTTCCCAGGCCCGGCGGCCCAAAGAGGAGCACGTGATCGAGGGCTTCGCCGCGGGTTTTGGCGGCTTCAAGGGCGATGGCGAGCTGCTCTTTGGCCTTGGACTGGCCGATGAACTCGCCAAGCCAACGAGGGCGCAATTTGAGTTCAAAACCCTGCTCTTCATCAGCGCGCGCGGCGCTGACGAGGCGTTCTGGAGTGTTATCGCGGGCAATGGCCATGCTGCAAGCAGTGTAGCGGGCTGGGGTTGCGGCTGCAACCGGAGGGGATGCGGGCTTAAGCTGGAAGACACACTACGCCCGCCACCAGCTTGTAGTGGAAGCCATGAAGCGGCACTTCAGCAAGGCTAATCGTTAGCAGAACCTGTCCGTTCGGATCTCTTGCAATTGTGGAATGCGGATGTCGGCCAGGACCGGCGCGTCGGCCTTGCTCCTCCCATATCGGATCTGTGACGACAAGGCAATAAGGATCATCGTCAAAACGGAAATCAGCCTCTACCCTCAGTCTATTCGGGTAGGATGGGTGCGGCCCAACCCTCCAATGCAGTTGCTCGGGTCGGATTATCGATAGAGAGTGACTCAGCGTACGCTTCAATAATGGATCATCAGCCGGAATTCTGTTGCTATAGCTATGCAGTAGCGGGCCGTTCTGATCCAAATATGAAATCAGAATATCTGCATCCCCTGGTCCATTGAAGCGCCGTAGAACAGTGTACGCATCTGCGTAAGATCCAGGAGCCATCTCCCAGTTTTCTGGTTGGACATTATCACTTACAAGCCTATCGAGACGGAGATTCAAAACGTCAAGCGGTGTCAGTATCCTATGCTCTTGAGTTCCGCCGTCGGCCACAATAATTTCGTGGTCTGCAAATGCGCCACGTGTTTTGGGGTTGATAGGACGGATCCATTTGCCCGAGTCGATGTCAATTCCAGCGATGCAATTGCCACCATCCCTTCGTGACACGGCAAGACACAAGAACCGTGATTCGTGCATACCCTGATCCTCAGTTTAAAGATGGATAAGTTTAACGCAGCCCCATTCTTTCTGTAAATATTCGAGGGCCAGGCGGCGGTGACAATGCTCCGCGGTGGGCTCGCTGCACAGCAGGACAGTTTTCTTTTTGAAGCTGTCTTTGGAAAGGGCCGACTCCACTTTTCGAGAGCGGATGAGAGCGAGATAAGCTTTGGTGTAAGCCTCCCAGCCGGTCTTGGATTTTTTATAAGCGTCCAGAATCTCCTGCGTGGGAGCGAGCAAAGGCTCATGCTCATAAACCGCTCCGCAGATTTCGTCCACAAAGTAGGCCAGATCGGCTTGCTTGGCGAAGGCGGCAAGCTGGGAGGTGTTATTCAGACGAACGTCGAGCAGGCGCTCGATGCCGTGAGCCTTCAGCGCGCCGAAGAACTCTCGGGCGCTTTTTTGGGTAAAACCGATGCTGTAGATCTCCATTGGTCCTCGTCCAGTTCCGCGAACAGCGCGGGCTGCGTATCGATGAGGGGCTTGCCGGTTTCAGCGGCAACCGTCTCGTCGGATTCCAGGCGGCCGTCGCCGCGAATATGAATCATGGTGTGGCCGCGCTCGCACAGGACGCGGCCGATGAGCAGGCGGCGATGGCAGTGTGCAGGGTCTTCCTCGCCACAAACCAGGGCGACGCGGAAGCGCTCCATGCCGGTTTCGAGGCGAGCAATAGCAGCCCGGAAGCGGATGTCGTCGCACAGGCGGCTATAGAGAACGCGGCCCTTGGCGTCATAGTAGGCGGGATTGGCCGGCCGGCCACCCAACTCCGCGCCGAGAAAGAGATAGCGGATTCCCGACTCTTCCAGGGAACGCTGCATGAGTTCCTTGTCGAACTGCGGGACATACTTCGAGTAGGGGGAGCTGCGCGCATCGACCACCACTTCAACGCCGTTCTGGAGGAGAAGGGCCAGCCAAGCCTGGACGGCGTGGTTGGAGTGACCGATGGTGAAGAAACTGCTCATGCGTGAGCCCTTGCAGAGGAGGATAGCACCTCGACGGCAAATGGCGGCCGGGCGCCTAAAAAGCTCTGACCCTGTGAAGAGCACGCAGGCGCCGCAAAGCCATCAAAGGAATAGGCGGTTAAGCCGCAGGCGGGGTGTGCTCGTTTACCGTCTTTGTCCCCCGAAAAATTTTGATAATTTTGTGTATCCGGCGAGGGAAACTGGGCGTAGAATCGTTGGAAAAGCAAGGAGTCCCCTATGCGCGGTCGTTTTTGTCTTGGCGTGCTTCTGTTTGCCGGCCTTCTACTTCCACTCGTCAGTTGCAACAACACCACCGGGCTTGATTCCATCCAGGTGACGCCAGCGACCAATACGATGGTGCTAGGCGGAGCCACGCTTCAGTTGACTGCAACTGGGAAATACGGCAATGCAGCCCACGCCTCCACCCAGAACATTACGACCGGGGTGACCTGGACTTCGGCTTCTACCGGCATTGCGCAGGTTGGCGCTTCCACCGGCTTGGTGACTGCCGAAGGCAATGGTACAACGACAATTACCGCGACCGCGATGGGATTCAACGGCCTTGCCTCCAGCAGCGCAGCCGTTACGGTAACAGGCGGATCGGGAACGGTTACTGGGTCTACGCAGGGGCTGGTTTCGCTCATCATCATTCCCAGTTCGATTACCGTTGGCAATTTGCAGGATACTGGGAATTTCCTGGCCATCGGAACCTATTCGGTAGCTCCAGAGGTGCGCGATGTGACAAATTCGGTTGTCTGGATATCTTCCCTCCCCGATGTTTTCCCCGTCGATACCAACACAGGCGGAAACACTGGGGCTACCGCCGGGATTGTCACTGCATACGGGAGTGGAGCCAATGCCTCGATCATGGCTGAAGTAACGGATCCGGTCACCCAATCGATACAGTACGCTACGGCATCGTTCAGCTGCCCGCTTGTTCTGCCCTGCCCCTGCCCCACATGTATCCCTGCCATCCCGGCCACGCAGTGCCCCAATGGTCCCGTAGCAGGTTCATGCTACCCCGGCTCTCAGGCATCCGCGCTCCTGTCGACCGTGACCGTCTATAACGAAGGCTTGAATGCCACAAACTGGGAGGTGACAGCTCCTTCCGCCACGGGTACGCCGAACGTGATGCACTGCGGCCCGGGCTGGACCCTCAATGGCGGCACTGGCGGCTCGGTATGCGTGGCGACCTACCCCGTTGGTTTCGCGCCAGTCTTGACTGCGCCAGCCGGAACGGGGAACTTCGGCGGATGGTCTGTCAACTGCATGCCTAACCCTAACCCTCCATCCGCAACCGGACCAAACACTTGCACAGTCATCATACCGTCGGGTACCGATCCTACCAACATAACCGTGGGAGCGATCTTCAACTAAGCATCAACCGCAGCCAAGCCAGAGAAGCCGCCCTCGCGGGCGGCTTTTCTGCGTCTGGGGGTAAGGATTGAAGATTGCCGCAGGATTCAAGCGCCGGATGCGCTGTGGAGTTGGAGCGCAACCGGGTCATGGCATAGGCGGCCACGAGGTAGACTGGTAGCTGTTCCTTTGAGCATGATGACCCACCGGTTTGGAATTCTTCGCCGCTTCCGCTTCAATCTGCCGCAACGCATCGCGGCGGGGCTGCTGGCCATGTTTCTCGTTCAAGGGCTGTGGCTCACGAGCCGCCAGACGCTGACCGATCGCGATTACCAATATGCGCGCTGCGGACGCGAGATGTGGGAGCGGCCATCGCCGCTGGCCGGCTACTTTACCAGTTGCGGCAATATTCACGATGGAGTTTTGGCCTACCGTTTGGCGGGGTTGCCGCTGACCGTCAATCTGCTGGCCGAACGGGGGCTGGACCACTTCCGCAAACCCGAGGACCAGCTAGTGCAGGCCAGCGGTGAGCTTTCCACCTGGGAATTGCGCCACCAGATTACGCACATTCTGCTTCTGTTGCGGCTGCCGTTTCTCGCGGCCGGGTGCCTGTTGGGCGGCTGTCTGTGGTGGGTGACGCGGCGGCTCTACGGCAACCTGGGCGGGTACATGGCGCTCGGGCTTTACTGCTTTTCTCCCACTGTGCTGAAGGCATGCGTCGCGCCCAACGCGGAGGTACTCGCCGCATTGGGGGTCTATGGAGGCGTCTACACCTGCATCGGCGTGGCCCATGCCATGCAGGGACCAAAGCGCAAATGGCGGCCGCGCATTGTGCTGCTGACGGCGGCTTTTGGTCTGGCGGCGGCCGCGCACATTGCCGCGCTGCCGGTGGTGGCGCTGATGGGCCTGGCGGCCATGCTGTGGGTGGCCGAGGGGCGCAGGAGCCAGGTGTTGCCGGTTGTGCTCGTGGCCGTGGCCGGAGCAATGGTGGTGGTCTTTGCCTGCTACGGCTTCTCGCCGGACGCATTCAGCTACGTTTTCCGCTCAGCCGCGGGCTTTCTGTGGGTTTCGCTTGACCCCGCAAGGCGGTTCTTTTCCGCGCTGCCGAATGCCGGAATCACGGTGGCCGCCGGCGCTGCCGTGGTGTTGTTCCTGGGGCTGCGCAAATCTTGGTACTTCGGCAATATCGCTCCGCTGCTTTGCACCCTCGTCTTGATGGCGCTGGTGATGACGGGCGCTCCGGGGAGTCCGTGGCTGTGGGCGCTGCCGTTTCTGCTCACGTTTGTGGGTGGGATCTTTGCCGACGCCTGCGAAGGTCCACGAGGCCGGTTGGTGCTGGGCGCTGCCGGAGCCATTGTGCTGCTGCAGGCGGTATTCTGCGTGCTGAGTTTGCCGGGGCTGCTGTGAGGAGCGGCGCGGGAGAAAAATGCACTTGAAGACATTAGGCATTATGGAGCATAATATGAAAATGCCTGGGCGGTAGAGTTCCACGATGAGTTTGCGGTGGAAGTCCGGCAGTTTTCTCAAGCGGTACGGGAAAAGTTGAAGGCTTCGGCTACTATTCTCAGCGAAGACGGACCGCAGCTCGGAAGGCCGCAGGCAGATACGCTTAAGGGCTCACGCCACGCGAACATGAAGGAATTGCGGTTTGATGCCGATGGAGGCGCATGGCGTGTAGCCTACGCCTTCGATCCGGAGCGCAAAGCCATCTTGCTGGCGGGCGGTGACAAGAGCGGAACCGGAAAGGTGCGCTTTTAGCGCAATCTGTTGCGCATTGCGGATGAGCGGTACGATCAGCATTTGCGAGTTCTCCGTTTGAAGAGGTAGCCCAGATGACAGTTTCATTGGAAGAAATGCTTGCCGAAGAATCCGAGGAAAGCAGGGCGCGAATCCGTCTGCTAACGGAGGAGATTCGGGCGGAGATGAACCTGCGTGAGGTGCGCCGCGCTCGCAAACTTACCCAGGCACGCCTGTCGAAGAAGCTCAAGATAGGCCAGGAGGGGGTCTCGCGCATCGAAAAACGCACAGACCTTTATCTTTCGACGCTGCGGAGTTATATAAAGGGCGTGGGCGGCGAATTGACGCTGATGGTCAAGTTTCCCGATCGCCCGCCGGTGATTCTGGCGGGGTTGGGCGAGAGCGCGAAAGAAGGCGAAAAAAAGGCCAAAAAGAGGACCGGAACGGTTGCCAAATCCAAGGCCGGAACGCGTCGCGCCGCGTGAGCGGCGGAGGCCCTTGGCGTGGCACGGAAATAAGACTATAAAATCAAGCAAAATAAGGACTTATTTACCGTTTTTCGTCTTGCTGAAACCCTCTTTGAAGAGGTAAAATAGAAGCACAGCCCGCGCCGGGCCGGCCCTGCGTTTCCCGGACCTTTCCGCCGCCTTCCAGCGGGCATGAAAAGACCAAATATGCCAGACGAACAGAATCCACTTCTCCCCCTCGAAGGCGGCACGCCGCCACACAGCGGCACCAACCTCATTCCCATCAACATTGAAGAGGAGATGCGCCGCTCCTATCTCGACTACTCGATGAGCGTGATTATCGGGCGGGCGCTGCCGGACGCGCGCGACGGGTTAAAGCCGGTGCACAGGCGCGTGCTCTACACGCTCAGCGAGATGGGCCTGGAGCACAACAAGAAATACACCAAGTGCGCCAAGGTGGTGGGCCAGGCGATGGGNNTCGCTGCGCTATCCGCTGGTGGACGGGCAGGGAAACTTTGGCTCGGTGGACGGCGATCCTCCGGCGGCCATGCGTTACACCGAGTGCCGCATGATGCGCATTGCCGGCGAGATGCTGGCCGATATCGACATGGAGACAGTGGACTTCACACCGAATTACGACGAGTCCACCTTCGAGCCGACGGTGCTGCCCACGCGGATCCCCAATCTGATCGTGAATGGGTCGAGCGGCATCGCGGTGGGCATGGCNNGGGCCGGACTTCCCCACGGGCGGATTTCTGTATGGAAAGTCCGGCATTCCCAACGCTTACAAAACAGGCCGCGGGCGCTTTATGATGCGCGCCAGGGTGGCCACGGAAAATCTGACCAAGGAAAAACTGGCGATCATCGTCACCGAGATTCCTTACCAGGTGAACAAGTCCAAGCTGATCGAGCGCATCGCCGAACTGGTGACCGACAAGATTGTTGATGACATCAGCGACGTGCGCGACGAGAGCGACCGCGACGGGATGCGGATCGTCATCGAGCTGAAGCGCGGCGCGCAGCCGGAGATCGTGCTCAACCAGCTCTACAAGCACACGCAGATGCAGGAAAGCTTCTCGATGATTTTTCTTGCGGTGCTCAATGGGCAGCCGCGGGAGCTGGGACTCGATCAGGCCATTCGCTGCTTCATCGATCACCGCATCGATGTCGTCCAGCGGCGCACGGTTTACCTGCTGCGCAAGGCGCGTGAGCGCGAGCACATCCTGGAAGGCTACAAGATTGCGCTCGACAATCTCGACACGGTCATCAAGATCATCCGCGCTTCCGGTTCGCGTGTCGAGGCGCGCGAGAATCTGTACGCCTGGGGCAAGGGCAAGGACATTGTCCTCAACTTGGATCGCGAGCGGCTGCCACACGAGGAAAAAGGCCTCACCCTCCGCCAGATTGACGCGATTCTCGAACTGCAACTCTACCGGCTTACGCAACTGTCCATCGACGAGCTGCTGAACGAGTTGAAGCAGGTGCGCGAACGGATTGCCGAGTACGAGTCGATCCTGGCCAGCGAGAAAAAGCTGCGCGCGGTCATCGTGAAGGAATTGGAAGAGGTGCGCGACAAGTACGGCGACGCGCGGCGCACGCAGATTGTGGACGAGAGCGCCGAGTTGCAGCTTGAAGATCTGATCGCCGACGAGCAGGTTGCTGTTACCGTCAGCCACCAGGGCTACCTGAAGCGGACACCTATTTCGATCTATCGCCAGCAGCGGCGCGGCGGCACCGGACGCATGGGCATGAAGACGCGCGAGGAAGATTTTGTCGCGCAGTTGATTGTCGATTCGACGCACGCCTTTCTCTTGTGCTTCACCAACACCGGGCGCGTTTACTGGCTCAAGGTCTACGAAATTCCCGACGTGGGCGCGGCAGGCAAAGGCAAGTCTATGCAGAGCCTGCTCGATTTGCAGCCGGGCGAAAACGTGCGCGCTATTCTGCCGGTGCGCGACCTCGAGGAGGAGGGCAAGTTCATCTTCTTCACCACGCAAAAAGGCACGGTGAAGAAGACGCCGCTCAAGGATTTCAGCAACGTGATGTCCCGCGGTATTATCGCCATTGGCATCGACGAGGACGATGAACTGGTGGCGGCGCGCATCACCGACGGAAGCCAGATTGTTTTTCTGGCTACGCATCTGGGCATGGCGATTCGCTTCGACGAGAACGACGTGCGCTCCATGGGCCGTCCAGCATACGGCGTGCGCGGCATCGACCTGGCCAAGAACGATTATGTGGTCGGCGTGGCGATTACGCCCAAGGAGCATGAGCCGGGCGACTTCCGGATTCTCGCCATCACGGAAAACGGATTTGGCAAGCGCACTAATGTGGAGATGTACCGCTTGCAAACCCGCGGTGGCAAGGGCGTCAAGAACATGGCCGTCACGCCGCGCATCGGGAAGGTGAACACGATCGAACTGGTGGACGATACCTCGGAGCTGATGGTCATCAGCCAGTTCGGCAAGATCATCCGCATCGACACCAAGACCATCCGCGCCGCCGGCCGCGCCACGCAGGGCGTTCGGCTGTTGAATCTGGAACCGGACGACAAGGTAGCAGCGGCGGTGATCATTCCGCCGGAGGAACTCAAGGACGACGAGCCGATGCTGTTGCAGTGAGGGACTTCGCGTCCAGCGGGAATCCCAGGTCTCAAAAACGAGACCTGGGGCACCCGGCATCACAAGCAGAGGATTGAAAAATGCCTCATTGCATCTTCGAATATTCGGCCAAAATTGCCGATAAGCCGGACTGGCCGCAGATCATCAGGAAGATTCACGACAACTTGATTGCAACAGGCCAATTTGTGGCCGAGGACATTAAGAGCCGAGTTATCAGGCATGACAATTATGTAATTGGAAATGGCGAAGACAATCAATCCTTTGTCACACTCAATCTGCAAATTCTGGAAGGCCGAAGCGATGAGATCAAACGCGAATTATCCCATATGGCATTAGAGATTCTCATCGAGGGATTCCCCAAATCTCTTGCCGAACAGAAATGTAGCATTACAGTTCAGGTAAGTGAGATTCATCGCGCAAGCTATCAAAGGCATGTAAGCTACTGACTATTAGGACGGGCGCCTCATGACTCGATTCTGAGACCTGGGAAGTACAGCTTTATACCATCCAGTCCTCAACAACCAAGCCCTTCACTCTGCCGAACTCCCGCATATTGGCCGTAACCAGAATCAGGTTCTTGCTGAAGGCCTGTCCGGCAATCAGCGTGTCGTACTCGCCGATGCGCTGGCCTTTGCTTTCCAGTTCGGCGCGAATCTCTCCGGCAGCTTGAGCGTCTTGCTCGGTGTAGTCGAGTACAGCAACCGCATTGTTCAGAAACGCAGTCAGCCGGTTTGCATTCTGAGTGACGCGACCGCTTTTGGCCACGCCATACCAAAGTTCATGCACAACGATGGAAGAAACTTGCGGGAGGACTTGGCGAACTGTGGCCTGAATGTAGCGCTGACGGATTCGCGGGGAGGTTCCGTTGATCAGCGCGATACAGACGTTGGTGTCGAACAGGTAGCTCACTTGAAGTACTCACGTATGGGCGCTAAGTTCTGCTTGCGACCTTCCGGGAAGATAGGGTCTGCACCCATTGCGTCCATCCGCGCAAACAATTGCTCTGCCGATTCCTTCAGAAGCTTCGGAACGGGTTCGAGCAAGATGCCAGCGCCCATGCGGGATACACGCACACGGTCGCCCTCGAAGCGGAAGGCTTTGGGCAGGCGCACGGCCTGGCTGCGGCCACTCCAGAAGAGCTTGGCATCCCTCTGTTTTTGACTCTCACCCGTGCCTGTGGTCATCACGCCCTCCAGAAAGTATCTATCAAAAGTATATACCAATCTGATTTTTGTCGTGCGCTTCGCCCAACCAGAGACTTTACTGGCTTTCTTTTCCTCGGCCTTTGACATGAGCGCTGTCCCACTCGCCTCGGGCGCGCAACTCGGCGATCTCCTGGCGCGCCATCTCCTGGGCGCGCACGTAGTCCGGCTTGGCAATCCGGTTCAGCGGTATCTGGCCGGCTTCGAGAATAATCCAGTGGCGAGGACGCATATAGGTTGGCAGCTCACGCGCGTGGCGATCCAGTTCTCGGCGGCTCAGTTCAACCCCGAGTCTCTTCTCCACCACGGCCACAACCGCTTCGGAGACGACTTCATGCGCCACTCCGACTACGACGCAGTTGGCTACCTTTTCCGTGAGCATACAGATATGCCTCTCCACATCGCCGGGAAATATCTGGTAGCCAAACGACTTGATTACCCACTTCTCCCGGCCGGTCAGATGTAAGCCCGCTGCGTTCTTGAAGCCGAGATCGCCGGTATATAAAAAGCCGTCGCGCGAAATTGCCTTTGCGGTGCCCGCGGGATCGTTGACATAGCCAAGAAATGTCTGCGGCCCGCGAAAGCAGACGTGGCCAATCTCGCCGGACGGCAGCTCATCGCCTGCGCTGCCATCGGCGCGCATAGGCTGGCGAATGGTGCATGGATAGATGGGCATATCCACACCAAGCCCGGCGAGAATCGCCTCCTGACCGGGCGAATCCATTTCAGCAGTAGTCGCCAGCACATAAGTGCACCAGCCGGCGGCCTCGGTGAGCCCCAGCCCGGTGCCGATCACCGGCGACATGGCGGCAAGCTGGTCAACGAACGCCCGCGAGACCGCATGCCCGCCATAGGCGGCAAATTTGAGGCTGGAGAGATCGTGGCGATCATAGTCTTTCAGCATCCACTCCAGGTTGAACATGGCCGGGATCTGGCCGAGTATCTCCACGCGATGCTGCGCGATGGCGCGCAACGAACGGCCCGCGTCGAAAACCTCCAGCAGGACCGCCGTGCCGCCGCCGAAGAAGGTGCTCATCATCGCCTCTGTCTGCCCACCGACATGAGAGGGCGGCAGGTTGACCAGAGTGCGCGTGCCGCGGTCTCCGCCAAAAAAAGCGCCGCAGAGGCACATGTTCTGTACCGTGATGTTCCGGTGCGAAAGCAGGGCTGGTTTGGGAGAACCGGTCGAGCCGGTTGTGAAGATGACCAATGCTCCATCGTCTTCTGCGATCTCAGTGAGGATGAGCGATTCCGCGGGCGCGGCGGCGCAACGCGCTGCTTCCGCAATCGACGCGAAGGATTGCGTGCCTGGAATCGCTTCCTCCGAATCCATCGCGATGCAATATTGGATCCAGGGGCAATGCTCCTCGACGGCGCTCCATAGCGGGCGAAGATCGAGCGGCGCTTTGAAGCCCAGCGAGACAAACCCGCGCGGCCGGAGAATCTCCAGAGCTCGAATTACCTCAGCGGCGGACAAGCGCAAATCCAGTGGGGCGACGATGACGCCGATCTTGAAGCAGCTGTATTCCAGCAGTACGTGATCCACGCTGAACGGCAGCAAGGTAACCAGGAAATCGCCTTTCGCGAAGGCCATGCGCAACAACTCGCCCGCCAGTGCTGTGGTCAGGCGGTCGAATTCGCTCCAAGTTACGACGCGGCTGCCGTCTGCGCTGAGTATGGCAATAGCCTCCGGGCGGCCCTTCGCCCACTTCGCTACAACTCCATGCAACAGATGGCGATCGGCAAAATCTCTCTCGTAATTATCGAGGGTAAATTGAGGCACGTGCATAGGTTCATCCAGTCATGTTCATGAACCAGCAGAACATTCGCGGCGGCACGCGTCAAGCGCCGGGTGGGACGGTTTTGTGGCGCCCATTATCGGACAAAGGCGCACCTTCGCGGGTACTCGGAATTGGGGGCGAATGGGGCTACACTGAAGTTGCTCTGGATTCTCCGCAGACTCCTTGATGCGGCGGACCTTATTGATCGCTTTTGTGCTGGCTGTGCTCTCGGGTAGCGCGGCCTACGGCTTGCAGACCTCCTCGGCCAAGTCGCACAAGAGTATTGTGTCCGCAACAGCTTCTCACAACTCCGCAACCGCCTCTCACAAGAGAGCAAGGCATCCGGCGAACCGTGTCGCCAGCAATGTCCCCAGCCATGCTCCCGGCCATGCGGCAAATCGCGCGCCTGGACATCTTCTAGGACGCTCAACCCGACATGAATCCGGGCGGCCCACGCGGGAGGCTTCGGCGCGCAAGCACGCGGCAGGCCCGGACGCGCATCCCGCATCGCACCAGCAGCCTTCCCGCTCCCACCGAGTCGCGAACTCTCATCTGGACGCGAAGCCCCACTCAGAAGCAAAGCTACGTCGAGTCGTGAATTTCTATCCGGCGCGGAAGCTGACTCCGGCGACAAAGCGTTACGAAGGCACAGCAACGGCAACCACGGGCCGCCCAATTCTGGCCAAAATAAACCGTCCCGTTGTGGCCGCTCCTGATCATCCTGCGGTGACCGCCGCAGACCGCGCTGCTATAGCCGCCGCAGCCAACGCTGAGGCCAGCGAAACGGCCAGCGTTGCGGCCACCGAACCAAACCGCACCTCCACCGCCGAAGCCGTTTCACTGCGCAAAACGCTGAAGACAATACCTCCGCCACTGCGCGGGAGCTTAGAGTCGCTGGTGCGGCAAAACGAGAAGACGGAAGCCGACAACCTGGAGCGGATTGAAGACGACAGCGATCTGAACGATCGCATCGCGCGCGGAATGTTGGTGCCTGTTCCGGTCTCGGCTACGCTGACGATAAACGGCAAGCTGCCGGAGAACCGGCGTTATTGCCGGCCCTGGACGGCAACGTTTCTCATCGATCTCGGGCGCGCTCATACGGCCGCGTTTCACCGGCCCCTTGAGGTCAGCTCGGCAGTGCGGACCGTGGCTTATCAGAAGCAACTGGAGAGGATCAACGGCAACGCGACAGCGGCCGAGGGCGATATTGCCAGCCCGCATCTGACCGGCGCGGCCATTGACATTGCCAAGCAGGGCATGACGCGGCAGGAGATTGGCTGGATGCGCGCCTGGCTGCTGCCACTGGAAAAAGCCGGCGAGATCGATGTCGAAGAGGAGTTCCGGCAGTCCTGCTTCCACATCACTGTCTACAAAAGCTACACGCCTCCCATACCGCCGCGCGAAAAGACGGTGCAGGCAACGACCGCGCAGAGCAGCGCGGACAAGTCCGGGCTTTAATCCTAAAAATCAATCAAATTTTGACTGTGCCGGTCAACCCCTTCGAGGGTACAATCGCGGCCATAGCCAAATGTGGCTGATCGAGGGGGAATATGAGCGAGACGGAAGTTCCATCCATGGCGGGAGTGACTGGCCTTTCCCAATGGCAGCGCGTTACGAATACGTTCACGGCGCCGTCGAAGATCTTTGAAGACATCAAGCGCGGCAACAGAAGTTGGTGGCTGCCGCTGATCTTGGTTTCGTTGGTCGGTTACCTTTTCTTTGCGGTTGTCGCAACCCGGATTGGCATCCACCAGACGGTAGAAAATCAGACACACCTCAGCGCCAAGGCCGAAGAGGGCATGGCGAATGCGACGCCGGAGCAGCGCGAAAAGGCTTTAGGCTTTTGGGTCACCTTTTCCGAGGTGTTGTTCATCGCCAATCCGGCCATCACTCTCGGTTGGTATTCCCTTTTGTCGCTGGGTCTGATTGGCACGATCAACTTTGGCTTCGGAGGCAGGGCAAAATACGGAAGCATTCTTGCCGTGTGGCTCTATTCGCTGCTGCCGGTGATGGTCATCAAACCTTTGCTGGGGTGTGTGGTGATCTTTGCCGGTATGGCGCCAGAGTCCTTCAACATCAAGAACTTTGCGCCCACGAATATAGGCTCCTTTTTGAATCCCCTGGAGACCAACGCAGCGCTTTACGCATTTTTGACTTCGTTGGATGTGATTCAGATCTGGAGTCTGGTGCTGCTGGCGATCGGCGTAGCGGCGGTAGCGGGCGTCAAGCGCAGTTCCGGCTACATCGCGGTCTTCGGCTGGTGGGCAATTATCGTACTCTTCGGTGTGGGGATAGCGGCCGTTACTGGCTGATGCAAGGGACACGCCTCTAACGCCAAGAGCGCGAANNTTCGCGCTCTTGGCGTTAGAGGCTAGAAGCTAGCGGCTGCTCTATTCCTTCCAGCGCCGCAGGATGAGCGTGGCGTTGATGCCGCCGAAGCCAAAGGAATTCGACAAGGCGATGTCGAAGCTGTGGGCAATGGCCTTGTTGGGCACATAGTCCAGGCGGCAAACGGGGTCAACGTTTTCCAGATTGATGGTTGGCGGCAGCATTTGATGCTGCAACGCCATGACGCAGATGCCGGCTTCCAGGCCGCCGGCGCCGCCCAGCAAGTGGCCGTGCATGGATTTGGTGCCGCTCACCTTGAGCGTGTGGCTCAGGGCGTGCTCGCCGAAGACTGCCTCGATGGCCTGGGATTCATTGCCGTCGCCGGCTGGAGTCGCGGTGGCGTGGGCGTTCACGTAACCCACCTCTTCCGGTTTGATGCCGGCGTCCTTGAGAGCGGCCCTCATGCTGCGCTGCGCTCCCTGGCCCTCGGGCGCGATGCTGGTCATGTGATGGGCGTCGGCGCTCATGCCGTAGCCGATGATCTCGGCCAGAATCTTTGCTCCGCGCGCCCTGGCGAACTCCAGCTCCTCGAGAATGAGGATGCCCGAGCCTTCGCCGATGACAAAGCCGTCGCGGTCCTTGTCGAAGGGGCGGCTGGCGCGTGTGGGCTCGTCGTTGCGCGTGGAAAGCGCGCGCATGGCGGCGAATCCGCCCACCGACAACGACGTGACCGCGGCTTCAGCGCCTCCGGCGATCATCACGTCGGCGTCACCGTGCATAATCATGCGCACGGAGTCGCCGATGGCGTTGGCCGATGTGGCGCAGGCTGTGGCCGTGGCCGAAATCGGCCCTTTGGCGCCATAGCGAATGCTCACCTGGCCGGCAGCCATGTTGACGATGGCGGCGGGAATGAAGAAGGGTGAAATCTTGCGCGGCCCGCCCTGCAGCAGGTTGGTGTGCTCGCGCTCGATGATTTCAAAGCCGCCGATGCCGGAGCCGATAAAGACGCCGACTCGGTCGGCATTCTCCTCGGTAATCTGGAGGCCTGACTGGGCGATGGCCTCCTGCGTGGCGGCAAAGGCAAAGTGGATGAAGCGCCCCATCTTGCGCGCTTCTTTCTTATCCACAAAGTCGAAAGGGTCAAAGTTCTTGACCTCGGCGGCGAAGGTGACCGGGAAGCCAGTGGTATCAAAGCCCTGAATCGGCCCCATGCCGCTGGCGCCGGCCAAAAGCTGCCGCCAAACTTCGGGCGCGGTGTTGCCCACACCGCAAACCAGCCCCAGGCCGGTGATTACGACTCGGCGAGTCACTGGCTATTTGCCGCCTTTCGCATGCTTCTCGATGTACTCGACCGCGTCCTTGACGGTCTTGATCTTCTCGGCATCCTCATCGGGAATCTCGATGTCGAAGGCCTCTTCGAACTGCATTACCAGCTCGACAACGTCCAGCGAATCCGCGCCTAGATCTTCCTGGAAGCTGGCGCCGGGGGTGACTTCGGCCTCGTCGACCTGCAATTGCTCGACAATGATCTGTTTGACTTTCTCTTCAACGGCCATGCGTGGTTCTCCTCGTGATTTTCAGAACTTGGGAATCTCTCCGGGGGTTCGCCAGTTCAGACTCCGTCTGCTCACCATAAAGGCCCGCGGCAGGAAAATACAACCACCACGCCCGAAAAAATGTGCAGCTCCCCGAAACTTCAAGTCTACCGGGCTGGCGGGGGGGTGTAAAGGCTGGAAGATGGAGGGACTAGCGAAAAGGGAAGTGCGAATAGGAAAACTGCTGAATTTCGCAGAAAAACCACGGGCGGAAGGCGTACATTAGGCGAAGAGGATTTTTGCCGTGGAAAGCTCTGCCATTTTGTTCGCGCTGGTCGCCGTCATCTCGCTCTTTATTGGGCTTTGGTTGGGATCTCGCCAGGGGCGTGCCGGCGAACGGAATCTGGCCGAAGCGCGCGAGGCTCCGCTGCGCGAACAATGCGAAGCCGCCAAGGCCGAAATCGCCGCATTGAAACCCAAGGCGGAAGAGCTGACGCGTGTCACGGAGCAGCTCAGAAACGAAGAGGCGAAGTATGCGCAAATGAAGGCGGACCTGGACACGGCCTTCAAGGGAGCCGCCGCCGACGCTCTGCGCGCCAACACACAGTCATTCCTGGAACTCGCAAAGCAGCAACTCGGCGGACAAGCCAGCGAGGCCAAACTGACCTTGGAAGCAAAGGAACTGGCAATTAAGAATATGCTCGATCCGCTGGGAGCCGCGCTCCGGGCGCTCGATGAGCAGACGCGCGAGATGGAGAAGTCCCGTTCCGGCGCGTATTCCGAGGTGAGGACGCTGGTGGATGGCTTGCAGAGGACAATTCCCGCGTCGCTGGCCGCGCTGACCCAGGAGACGGCGCAGTTGATCACGGCGCTGCGTGCGCCCAAGACGCGCGGCAACTGGGGCGAACTACAACTGAAGCGCTGCGTCGAGTACGCCGGAATGGTGCAGTACTGCTCGTTTTCTGAGCAGGTGACCGCCCGCGACGAAGACGACAAGATGCTGCGCCCGGATATGACCATTCAACTGCCGAACGGGCGCGAGATCGTGGTTGACGCCAAGACTCCTCTGGATGCTTTTCTGGACGCCACAGGCACAGCGGACGCAGCCACGCAAACGCTGAAATTTATGGCCCATGCGGCGCGCGTCAAGGCGCACCTGAAGGAGTTGTCGGGGAAGGCCTATTGGAAGCAATTCGAGAAGGCTCCGGATTTTGTCGTCTGTTTTTTGCCCAGCGAAGCGTTGTTCAGCGCGGCGCTTGAGGCTGACCCGTCACTGATTGAATTCAGTGCGCAGAACCATGTGGTCATGGCCACTCCGACCACGTTGATTGCTCTTCTGCGGGCCGTCGAGTTCGGCTGGCAGCAATCGGAGATTACCAAGAACGCAAAAGCCATTCACGAATTGGGCAAGAGGATTTACGAAAAGCTGGTCGTCGCGCAAGGACACGCCGAAAGGCTCGGCAATGCCATCCGCAGCAGCGCGGATTACTACAACAAATTTCTCGGCACCATCGAAGGCAAGGGCGGAGTCTTTTCCTACGGCAGGCAGTTAGGCGAGTTAGCCCACTCCGATGGCGAGTTAGTCGAGATCGACAAGCTACAACTAAATGTGCGCGAGATGGAGTCGCTGGAGTGGTCCCAGCCGGGGCTGGCGCTGGCCGCGAATGCGGAAGAGAGCGACGAGGCAGAGTAATGTCAAGAACGGCCACGCTGGAGAAGATTCGTGGTACCCCACCCTTGCGACAGAAAAAAGTCGCAAGAATGGGGCACCCGGCTTCGATCATAAAGAGCTATAGATAGATGGAACTATCCCACCTTAGGCGCAAGAACAAAGACGCGCCGAAGGTGGGGCACCCGCATTTGTAACTCCAATTGCTTTTGTGGCGCGGCTAACTCTGCTCCTCTGCGAAGGCCGCCCTCATCCGCTTCCAGGTCGTCTCCAGCTCTTCCGGCAAAATCCGCGTCTCGGCGACCGTGGTCATGAAGTTTGTGTCGCCGGTCCAGCGGGGCAGGGCGTGCAGATGCAGGTGTCCGGCGACACCCGCGCCGGCGGCCTGGCCCAGGTTCATTCCAATGTTGAGGCCGTGCGGATGGTAGAGGCGTTCGAGCGCCTGTTCGGTGCGCTGCGCCAGCTCGATCAGTTCGTGAGCGGCGGCGGCAGGCAAGAGCGCGAGGCGGTCCATATGGGCGTAGGGCATCACCATCACGTGGCCGGAGGTGTAGGGGTATGCGTTCAAACAGATAAAGCAATGCTCGCCGCGCAGGATGAGGCCGCCGGCGGCTTCGGCTTCGTCCGGGTTCATTCCATTTGAAATGGCGTAATCGATGGAAGCGATCAGGTTGCAGAAGACGCAGTGGTGGTCGCCGGGCCAGGCAGCCAGGCTCGCCGGAACGCCGGGCCGGGTGGCATTGTCCGCCGAGGTGATGTAGGCATAGCGCCAGGGAGTCCAGAGAATATCCATAGGTAGGATTCCGTCTGCAACAGTATAGAGTGTCGTCCGGCGGCAGAGGGACGCAAGTTGGGCAGATGGGCTTCCCGCCCTTGCAACCGGAGAGAGACGAAATGCAGGTCCTTCGACTTCCTGCCCCTTCGACAAGCTCAGGGTCCGATCGCTCAGGATGACAAGCGTTTTTGAAACCTCAGGATGACAGCAAAGATGGGGCACGGAGCATTTTTGCGATGCGCACGGGATTTTTTCAATGAAAAACTTTGGAAGGCTGCCGCAAGCCCATTGTTTCCGGGGCGGCACGTAGGAAAGTGCACTGCCGCCGTCGCCGGAACGTCTCTTGGCCAATTTGTTGCATTGACGGGGGAAAGCGGCGGTTGCTACACTGATGAGCGTAGCTCCCTGCGCGGATTCCAGCAGTGAGTTGCGGCCGCCCTTCAGCAAGCCATTGCCTGCCGGGTGTTTCCCAAGGAGACCAGACACCTTCCACGCCAGCCGGACCTGCTGGGAGGACTGTCCCTTGCAAAGACGCCAGATCACAGGCACGCGATTGCGGGCAGGGTAACGGCCTCCGGTATCCCTCAAGGCAATCGCGGAAGAGGGACCACCCCCAGCGACAGGCAAGTATGAGTCGCGGGAGCAAGGAATCCCGGAGCTGGCAGTGATGGCAAACGTCCTCAATCCCGAAACCGAGAGTACAACCCTGAACACTGAATTGGAAAGCCCAACCCTCGAACCTGCGACGGAGCAAGAGCAGCCGTTGCCAGAATCCACGTCCAACCCCGAGATCGCCGAAGTAATCGAAAACCCCGCGCTGGACGCCGATGCCTCAACCGAGCCTGTAGTCGAGGCCGAGCCCGTGGTGGAAACCAGGGCAGAGGTTGAACCCGCTCCAGTTGCCACCGAAGTTCCTGCGCAAACTGAGCCCACAGTCCAAGCCGAACCAGAAATTGAAGCCGCTCCGCAAGCCGAAGCCGAGCTGGCTGTGGCCGCGCCTTCACCAGAAGCGGCTGTTGCAGCCGAACCTGTTGTCGAAGCGCCGGCGCCTGCCAAGGCCGCGCACGCAGAGCATGGCCTCGAATCCATGGATGATTTCTCCGCCGCACTGGAAGCCTTTGAGCGCGAGCAGGCCGCCGAGGCCGCCGCTGTTGAGGCATACGGAGACAAGATTGTTTCCGGCACGGTCATCAAGCAGACGGAAAAGCATCTGGTCATTGATGTGGGCTTGAAGTCCGAGGGCCTTGTGCCGCTCGAACAGGTTCAGGATCACACCGGCGCTGTGAAGTTCCAGCCCGGCGACGTGATCGAAGTGGTGATCGAGCGCGAGGAGCCGGAGGGCGGCTATCTGGCGAGCTACGAACGGGCGCAGCGGTTGCGCGTCTGGGACACGATTGAGAAGGCCGCCGCCGACAAGACGCCGGTGATGGGCACAGTGGTTAGCCGCGTCAAGGGTGGCGTAACTGTGGACATCGGGCTGAAGGCATTTTTGCCCGGCTCGCAGCTTGAGATTCGCCCCGTCCGCAATCTGGACGGCTATCTCGGCCAGCAGATCGAAGTCCGCGTCATCAAGCTGAACAAGAAGCGCGGCAATGTGGTGGTGAGCCGCAAGGAAATTCTGGAAGAAGAGCAGAACGCCAAGCGGTCAACCACGCTCGAACAGTTGGGCGAGGGCGCCGTTCTCACTGGCACTGTGAAAAACCTCACCGACTACGGCGCGTTCGTTGACCTGGGCGGCATCGATGGTTTGCTGCACATCACAGACATGAGCTGGGGCCGGCTGACGCATCCCCGCGACCTGGTGAATGTGGGCGATGAGATCCAGGTCAAAGTGCTCAAGTTCGACAAGGACAAGCAGCGGGTTTCGCTGGGCTTCAAGCAGTTGACGCCCGACCCGTGGCTGGACGCGACGGAGCGCTACCCGGTTGGCGCCCATGTTCATGGCCGCGTGCTTTCGGTCACCGATTACGGCGCGTTTGTTGAGCTGGAGCAGGGCATCGAGGGACTGGTTCACCTTTCCGAGATGACCTGGTCGAAGCGGCTGAAGCACCCTTCTAAATTGGTGAAGCCGGCCGACGAAGTGGAGACGGTGGTGTTGAGCGTGAATCCGGCGGATCGCCGCATTTCGCTGGGCATGAAGCAGTTGCTCGACAATCCGTGGGAGAATCTGACCGAGCGGTATCCGGCCGGGGCGATTGTCGAGGGCCGGGTGCGCAACCTGACCGACTTCGGCGCTTTCATCGAGATCGAGGATGGCATCGACGGTCTGGTTCACGTCTCCAACCTGAGCTGGACCAAGCGCGTGAAGCACCCCTCGGAGATCGTGAAGAAGGGCGAGAAGGTGAAGGCAGTCGTTCTGGGCGTGGAGCCGCAGAACCGCCGCCTGAGCCTGGGCATCAAGCAATTGCAACCCGACGTGTGGGAGAGTTTCTTCGCTACCCACCGCGTGGGCGACCAGGTTCATGGCAAGGTGCTGCGGACGGCGCAGTTCGGCGCGTTTGTCGAGATCGCGGAGGGCGTGGAAGGTTTGTGCCACATCTCCGAGGCCGGCGACGAGGGCGGCGGATCCAAGCTGGAAACGGGCCTGGAGCATGAGTTCAAGATCATCAAGATCAATGTGGAAGAGAAAAAGGTTGGCTTGAGCCTGCGCGCCATAGGCCAGGAGGCCAGCCGCGCACAGGTGGAGAGCTACAAGAAGGAGAGCCACAAGCAGCCGGTCTCCAGTTCGACCACAACTCTTGGCGACCTGATCAACTGGAAGAGTGAGAAGAGCGAGAAGAGCGAGCAATAAGGCGCTTTTTCAAAAGCAAGACAGCGACGGCCACCCTTCGGGGTGGCCGTTGTGCGTTTGTAGTCATCCGTCGGGGAAGAGCAGACTGGGATGCAACTCTTATCTTCATCTGACAACAGCTTGCTATGCGCTATCTTCCGTGGCCTGTTGCCTAAGGACGATTGCGATTCCCAATGCGCCCAGGACGCACACCAGCGCAAACGCGAAGGCGCTGGCGTAGCCCCAGACACCGATGGCCACTCCGGCCAGGGGGCCGGTAAGGAAGAAGGAGATGTCGGCAAAGGCGGTGAAGACGCCCAGAGCCGCGCCGCGATTGTTGATCGCAACGCGCTTGACCGCTTCCACGCCGAAGGCGGGAAAGACCAGCGAGAAGCCGAAACCGGTGATCGCGGCGGCGGCGAAGGCCATCCACGGCGAGGAGGCGAGCCAAAGCAGGAGCAGGCCCACGGATTCGACCGAGAGGCAGGCCATGGCTACCGGGAATCCGCCAAAGCGGCTGATGGTTTGGATGAAGAGAAGGCGCGCCGCGATAAAAGCCAGTCCGAAAGAGGTGAGGCAGAGGGCAGCGCCCGTCCAGTGGCGGCTCAGGTAAAAGAGAGTGACGAAAGTGGCCAATACGCTGTAGCTCACGCCGCCCAGCGCCAGGCCCATGCCGTGTGGGGCCACGCG
This sequence comes from Acidobacteriaceae bacterium, assembly GCA_003142015.1. GTDB lineage: Bacteria > Acidobacteriota > Terriglobia > Terriglobales > Acidobacteriaceae > Telmatobacter. The sequence continues at coordinate 42,961 of PLOI01000042.1, forward strand.
GCCCAGTACGTGGCGGAAGGAAAGATGCTCGCCGGGAGTTACAGGGACGGGACTCTTGCGGTAGGCCAGGGCGAGGCTGAAGGCGCCAATGAGCAGGGTGAGCAGGCCAATTGAAGCCAGGCCCCACTGCGGGTTTCCCCACAGCGAATCAAGAGCCACGCCCAGCGGAGCGCCCAGCGCCATGGCGCCATAGGTGCTGATGCCGTTGAAGGAGATGATTTTGGCGGTGCTGGCCTGCCCGGCGCTGGAGATGCCCCATAAAGTTGAACCCGTTGATCCGAGGCTCTCGCCGACACCCAGGACCAGGCGGCTGAGGATGAGAAAAGCAAAGCTGAGCCAGGGAAACGCGTGCAGGGCAGCCGCAACCATCAGCAACGCTCCGCTCGAAGAGCAGGCGCCCATGCCCCAGAGCACGGAGACCTTGGCGCCCACGCGGTCGCTGATGTGGCCGGCCCAGGGGCGGCTGAAGAGAGTGGCGATGTACTGAATGCTGATGACGAGGCCTGCCAGCGCCGCGCTATAGCCCATGCGCAGATGCACATACGGCGGCAGGACGGCCAGCGGCAGCCCGATGGACAAATAGACGATGAATGTGAAGAAGACGAAGCCGATGATGTGCCGCGTACTCGGATTCGAGGCGGTGGGCGACGCGGCTGAAACGCTCGTTTTAGAACAGGCTTGCATGATTGAGCGGGAAACCTGAGGTGAGGTGCGGTCAACTCCAGTATAACGGAGGCTGCGTACGTGAACCCAGGTCTCAAAGGCGGGATCTCCACCCCGCGGACGAAGACCTGTCCGCGGGGACCCCGGACCTGGGGCACCCCGAGTGCGGGGTGGAATGGGCAGGTCTTAGACTGAAATCATGGCTGCCACCTTTCACGTGGAACATTTCGGCTGTAGGGCGGCGCGCGCCGACGGCGAAGCGGTGAGCGGGCGGTTGCGCGCCGCGGGGCTGGGCGATGCGAGCCCGCTGGCGGCCGATGTGGTGATCGTCAATACGTGCAGCGTGACGGCGGAGGCTGACCGGGCGGCGCGGGCCTTCATTCGGAGGGCGCACCGGCTGAACCCGGAGGCAAGGATTGTGGTGACCGGCTGCTATGCGCAGCGCGCGCCGCAGGAGTTGGCGGGCCTGGACGGCGTGGCCGCCGTGGTGGGCAACAGCCACAAGGCGCTGGCGCCGGAGATTATTCTGGGCCTCGGCATTAAGGGCAGCAGACCACCAGCAGCGCAGCCGGAATTGGCTAGTCCGAGTTTGGTGAGTGTGGAATCGCTGATCTCTGGCAGTGCGCAGGCTCCCATTTGGGCCGACAATCGGTTTGCACATTCCTTTCTTGAAGAGGCGCAGATGGCGCCCGGCGCGCAGACCCGGCCCAACCTCAAAATCCAGGAAGGGTGCGGCAATCGCTGTACGTTTTGCGTGATCCCCCAGACGAGAGGCCCCTCCAAAAGTCTGCCCGCTGCAAGCGTTCTCAGGCAGGTGGAGGGGTTTGTGGCCGCCGGGGGCAAGGAACTGGTGCTCTCGGGAATCAATCTGGGGCGATGGGGAAGAGATTTGTCCGGATCGCCACTGGAACGGACTCTGGCGGGGCTGGTGCGGGCGATCTTCGAGCGGACCACTCTGCCGCGCCTGCGGCTCAGCTCGATTGAGCCGATGGA
>PLOI01000042.1:44664-44958 GCA_003142015.1 Acidobacteriaceae bacterium
CGCGGAGTTCGAGGAGACGCTGGCGCTGGTGCGAGCGCTGCCCTTCGGCTATCTGCACCTGTTTCCGTTTTCGCCTCGGCCGGCGACAATGGCCTGGGCGCTGCATGCCGAGCGACCGGTTGCGCCTGAGGCGGTTGCGGAGCGCATGAAGGCCCTGCGCTCTCTGGCGGCGGATAAAACTGAAACCCACCGGAGGCGCTGTGTCGGCTGTGAGCTGGAAGCCATCACGCTACACACGCCGGCCGAGTTGGGCGCGCTGGGGCGCACCGCCGCGCTGACGGAAAACTTCCTGCC
>PLOI01000042.1:44971-45137 GCA_003142015.1 Acidobacteriaceae bacterium
TCCGGCAAACTCCGGAAGCGGGCACCAGCGACTTTTGGAGGAGCACCATCGCACTCGACAAACGTTCGGCAAAGTCCTTTATTCGCATCAACGAGAAGATTCGCGCGCGTGAAATCCGCGTAATCGACGAAAACGGCGAGCAACTGGGAATCCTGGCTCCCTTTGA
>PLOI01000051.1 GCA_003142015.1 Acidobacteriaceae bacterium
GGGTCTTCGGCCAGAACCATTTTGAGCACCGGCCCCCAGAAGCCCCATGGCCGCACACGGCGATAGAAGTCCTTCAGCACGGCGTCGTCTTCCGGCTTGGTCAGGAATGTGCCGAGAAGGCAGCCTGCAACGGAGATGACCAGCACCAGCGGGAAGACGATGGAAACATCCAGATTGATGGAATAGCGGGCCAGGAGCATCTGCACCAGCGGCACCTTCTCAATGATCAGCGGGAGAGTCAGTGCGGAGGCAATGCCGGCGACCATGCCCCAGAAGTAGCCGTAGCCGTTGAAGCGCCACCAGTACCACTTCAAAACGTTGGAAGCGGTGTAGCCGCCCCACAGGCCGGAGACAATCCATACCACGACGGCGTTGACCGAAGTCACGTTCCAACCTATCAGCACGCCGATTACCACCACTGCGAAAGAGGCGATATAGCTGAGGCGAACATAGGTTTTGGGCGGAGCATCGGGACGGATGTAGCGCTTGTAGATGTCGTTGACAAAGTAGGGCGGAGCCGCATTCACGGTGGCCGCAAAGTTCGACATGAAGGCAGCCAGCAGACCGGCAATCAGGAATCCCAGCAGTCCCACGGGAACAAAGCGTCCCAAAGCATAGGGCAGTATCAGTTCAAAATCCATGTTGGCGCCCATGGCGCGAATGTTGCCGGAGAAAAACGTGGCCGTGAGAACAGTAAGCCCGATGATGAGGAAGTAACGCGGGAAGGTGAGCACGATGTTGACCCAGGCGCTCATCATTGAGGCCTCGCGAGGAGTCTTGGAGGAGAGCACTCGTTGCATATCGTAGTTAGGCGCCGGCCCGGCTGCCGAAATCAGCACGCCCTTGAAGAGCAGCATCATCACGAAGAAGCCGAAGATACCATAGCCATCCTGGGCGATCTTCGAGGTAGCCGCGGGAAGCAGCGTGGACCAATCCAGGTTCAGACCCCAGCCGAAGAAGATGTTGTCCCAGCCGGCGGGCACCATCCGGTGCAGCGCGTCAGGCGCCACCTTGAGCATGGCGATAATCCCCACGGCAAAGGAGGCAATGGCGAGGATACAGAACTGAACGACTTCTGTAATCACTACGCTGATCATGCCGCCCTTAATGACGTAGATCGCCGTGATGGCGATCAGAATCAGCGCATAAACATTGGGCGACAGATGCCAAGGCAGAAACGTGGCGGCAAACTTGCCTATGCCTTTGAATCCATAGCTGAAGAATCCGATGATGCTGACAAAGGCGTAGATGACGACGATGAAGTGAGACAACTGAGCGCCTCGTCCCGTGCCAAAGCGCGTCTTGATCCACTCCGCGCCGGTCATCACCCTGGAGCGCCGCAGCCATGCGGAAAGGTAGACCATCAGGAAAATCTGGTTGAAAGTGGGCCAGAGCCAGGGAATCCACACACTCTTCAGGCCGTAGATGAACATCCAGTACACCAGCAGCATGGTGCCGCTGATGTCGAACATTCCCGACGCGTTGGAGATGCCCAGCACATACCAGGGCATCTTGTTGCCGCCCAGGAAATAGGCCTGCATGTTTTGCGAAGCGCGGTGCGAAACCCAGTAGCCGATGAGCACCGTGCTCAACAGATAAGCCACAATAATCACAATATCCAGAACGTGCAGGTGCATTTAGAACCCTCAACTTCCGCCACTTGCATTGCTTCTCCGCGCCTGGCGGAAACCTGCGACGCCGCTTCCGGCCGTCATGGCCGGCTATACCACTGCGTTGCGGAGCGGCAATGCCTCATTTCTCTCGCGCACATACCTTTTCACACTCACGCCGCTTCGCGCAAGCCCTCCCCTCATTTTTAATATGCCGCGAAACGTTCTGGAAAAACGTTTGATTAGCGTTTGAGTAAGAGGCTATACTGGCGGCACACTTTCATCAAGGGAGCACCCGTCATGAAGTTCGGGCATTTTGACGACCAAAACCGCGAGTACGTGATCACGCAACCGGATACGCCCCTGCCGTGGATCAACTACCTGGGTTGCCAGGCTTATTTCGGAATTATTTCCAATACCGCCGGGGGTTATTCGTTTTATCGCGACGCCCGCCTGCGCCGGCTTACCCGCTACCGGTACAACAACGTGCCCATGGATTCCGGGGGGCGCTACGTGTATCTGCGGGACGACGAATCGCGCGAATTCTGGTCCCCGTCCTGGCAGCCGACGCGCCACGATCTGAAGGACTACTCCTGCCGCCACGGCATGGGCTACACGGTGATCGGGTCCACCTACAGCGGCATCGAGGCGCACACCCGCTACTTTGTGCCGCTGGATGAAAACCTGGAGATCTGGCAACTGACAGTCACCAACCGGCGGGCGACGAGGGCGTCGATTTCGACATTCGCCAGCATCGAATTCTGCCTGTGGAATGCCCAGGACGACGCCACCAACTTCCAGCGCAACCTCTCGATCGGCGAGGTGGAGGTGAAAGACGACGTCATCTATCACAAGACCGAGTACCGCGAGCGCCGCAACCACTTTGCCTACTTCGCCTGCTCCCTGCCCTGCGCCGGCTTTGACACCCAGCGCGACGCGTTCCTGGGCCGCTACCGCGGCTGGGACAAGCCCGCAGCCGTGGAAGCGGGCCAGCTCACCAACTCCATCGCCCATGGCTGGTCGCCCATTGGCGCGCATCAGGTCAAACTCGACCTCGAGCCCGGCGAAACCCGGCAGATCGTCTTTGTGCTCGGCTACCATGAGAACCCGGTCGACCAGAAGTTCGATCCTGCCGGTTCCCAGACCATTAACAAGACGCTGGTCAAGCCGGTCATCCGCAAGTACCTCGATACCGCGGAGGCCGATGCCGCCTTCGAACGCCTGCGCCAGTACTGGGACAGCCTGCTCGGCATATTCGAGGTAAACACGCCCGACATCCACACCAACCGCATGGTGAATATCTGGAACGCCTATCAGTGCATGGCCACCTTCAACATGTCGCGTTCGGCGTCTTTCTTCGAGTCGGGCATCGGGCGCGGCCTGGGTTTCCGCGACTCGAACCAGGACATACTAGGCTGTGTGCACATGGTGCCCGCCCGCGCCCGCGAGCGCATTCTCGATCTGGCCGCCACGCAATTGCCGACCGGCGGCGCGTATCACCAGTACCAGCCCCTCACCAAGCGCGGCAACAATGACATTGGCGGCGGATTCAACGACGATCCGCTCTGGCTGATCGTCAGCGTCTCGGCCTATCTGAAGGAGACGGGTGACTGGAAGATTCTGGACGAGCCTGCGTCTTTCGACAGCCAGGCCGGGTCCGAAGCGCCGCTCTACGACCATCTGCAGCGCAGCTTCCGCTACACGATCGAGCGCCTTGGGCCCCATGGCCTGCCGCTGATTGGCCGCGCCGACTGGAACGACTGCCTCAACCTGAACTGCTTCTCCTCGACGCCCGGCCAGTCCTTCCAAACCACCACCAACAAAGACGGAAAGGTGGCCGAGTCAGTCTTCATCGCCGGCCTGTTTGTGTACGCCGGCCGCGAGCTTGCCGCCATCGCCAGCCGCCTCGGACTCCACGGCGAAGCCGCCTCGTATCTCGACGACGTCGCGAAGATGGAGCAAGCTGTCAGCGAACACGGCTGGGACGGCGAGTGGTTCCTGCGCGCCTANNGGCGCGAAGATCGGCTCGAAGGAGTGCGAAGAAGGTAAAATCTTCATCGAGTCCAATGGCTTCTGTGTGCTGGCCGGCATCGGCCTGGACGACGGCAAGGCCGCCAAGGCGCTGGCCGCCACGCGTGAGCACCTGGCTACGAAACACGGCATCGTCGTGCAGCAGCCTGCCTACTCCAGGTATTACCTCAACCTCGGCGAAATCTCCTCCTACCCGCCGGGATACAAGGAGAACGCCGGCGTTTTCTGCCACCTCAATCCGTGGGTCATGATCGCGGAGACGCGGCTGGGGCACGGCGACCAGGCCCACGACTACTACCAGCGCATCAACCCTTCGGCGCGCGAGGAGATCAGCGAATTGCACCGCTGTGAGCCCTATGTGTACGCGCAGATGATCGCGGGCAAGGACGCGCCCTCCTTCGGCGAGGCCAAGAATTCCTGGCTCACCGGCACGGCAGCGTGGAATTACTACGCCATCGTGCAGTGGATTCTGGGTGTGCGCACCACGTTCAACGGCCTTGAGATTGCCCCGGTGATTCCCAAAAGCTGGCCGGGCTTCACTGCTACCCGCAGTTTTCGCGGAGTTGTCTACAAAATCTCTGTCGCGCGGAAAGGCGACGGAAACCAGATCGCCCTGACTGTGGACGGCTCGCCGATCGAGGGTAATATCGTGCCTCCGCCGGCGGACGGACGGAAGATAGTTTCGATCAGGGGTATTCTGACGTAGGACGAGTTTCAAAAAGAGACCTGGAAGGAAATCAACTCATGCTGTCTCCCCGCTGCTTCACTCTTCCGGCGATAGCTTTCGCCCTTCTGGCTCCGCTTGCGCCCGCACAACAGGACGCGTGGCTGGACACCAAACTCCCCGCGGCAGAGCGCGCCCACGACCTGGTGGGCCGCATGACGCTCGACGAAAAAGCCTCCCAGCTTGAAGACTGGGCCACGGCCATACCCCGCCTCGGCATTCCTGATTACCAGACCTGGAATGAGGCCCTGCACGGCGTGGCCCGCGCGGGTTACGCCACCGTCTTTCCACAGGCCATCGGCATGGCAGCCACGTGGGACCCCGCCATCGTTCACAACATGGGCGAGATCATCTCCACCGAAGCCCGCGCCAAATACAACCAGGCCCAACGCGAAGGCAACCATCGCATCTTCTACGGCCTGACGTTCTGGTCGCCCAACATTAACATCTTCCGCGATCCCCGCTGGGGCCGAGGCCAGGAGACCTACGGCGAGGACCCGTTTCTTACCGGCAGGATGGGCGTGGCTTTTGTTTCCGGCGTGCAAGGCGGCGATTTGAACCACCTTCGCGCAGTGGCCACAAGCAAGCATTTCGCCGTGCACAGCGGCCCTGAGACATTGCGCCACGGCTTCAACGTCGATCCATCACCGCGCGACCTGGAAGAAACTTACCTGCCGGCCTTTCGCGCCGCGGTGGTTGAAGGCCATGTGCAATCGGTGATGTGCGCCTACAATTCCATCGACGGATGGCCGGCCTGCACGAACAAGATGCTGCTCAAGGAGCACTTGCGCGACGCATGGGACTTCAAAGGTTTCGTCGTCTCCGATTGCGGCGCAATTGTGGACATCAGCAAGGGGCACAAGAAAACCCCGGATGTGGAGCACTCTGCCGCGCTGGCTCTTGATGCGGGAGTAGACCTCTCATGCAGCATGTGGACTCCGGGCTTCAACACATTGGCCGACGCAGCACGCTCGGGTCTGATCTCGGAAGACCTCATCACACAGGCCGCCGTACGCCTCTATACGGCCCGCTTCCAACTGGGGCTCTTTGACCCGCAAGGCTCCAATCCATTGGATAGCTTGAGTTACTCCGACATTCTGCTCAGAAGTGACCGCCAGGCGGCCCTGAAAGCCGCGGAGGAGAGCATCGTACTGCTCAAGAACAATGGTGCTCTGCCGTTCAAAACCGCGCGACACATTGCTGTCATCGGTCCCACAGCAGACTTGTTGCCCTCGATCCTGGGCAACTATAACGGCACACCCATTGATCCAGTCACGCCGCTCGATGGCATGCTGCGCCAGTTCCGCAGCTCGCCCATCCTTTATGCGCAAGGCTCGACGCTTGCCGCGGGAGCCAGCGTGCCCGTTCCCCGCACAGCATTCGGTCTCGGCCATGGTCTCAAAACGGAGTTCTTCGCCACCCCCGACTGGACCGGCCGCCCAGTTGCCACTCTTACGCAGCCCGCCATTCAGGACGACTGGGAAAACGCCGAGCCTGTGCCTCAATTGGCCACCCACGACTACTCTGTCCGCTGGACCGGCACGCTCGCCGTCCCCGCTCCCGGCCATTACGTCTTCACTCTCGAGCAGGGCGACAGCTTTCCTTACACGCCAGTTGAAAGCTACCGCTTCATTCTCGACGGCAAGGTGCTCTCTGAAGGCAACCTGCGCGAAGGAACCGACCTTTCTGTAATGGGCAACTTCTACGCTAGTCCGGGCGCTTCACCCACCGCTCCGCCTGCCGAACATTTTCCGAAGAGACCTTCCATCGCTGTCGACTTTACCGATACCAAACCTCACGACTTCCGTCTCGAGTACTCGCACGCCAGTGATGCGGCAGGCGGCGGGCTGACTCTCAAGTGGGAAGCACCAGCCCAGGCGCAGCTCGACGAGGCAGTGGCACGCGCCAAAGAAGCGGACGTTGTAGTCGCCTTCGCCGGTCTTTCTCCGCAGCTCGAAGGCGAGGAGATGAAGATCAAGATCGACGGCTTTGAGGGCGGCGACCGCACAAGCCTCGAACTGCCAGCTCCGCAACAGAAACTGCTGGAAGCCATGGCCGCCACCGGCAAGCCCTTCATTGTGGTTTTACAAAGTGGCAGCGCGGTGGCGCTCAACTGGGCTAACGAGCACGCTGACGCGATTCTTGAAGCCTGGTATCCCGGCGTCGCCGGCGGAGAAGCCATCGCCCGCACCCTGGCAGGGATCAATAATCCCGCCGGCCGTTTGCCCGTCACCTTTTACGCAAGCCTAGACAATATGCCGGCCTTCACCGACTACACACTCAAGGGCCGCACTTACCGCTATTTCACCGGCAAGCCGCTCTGGGGCTTCGGCTATGGACTCAGCTACTCCACCTTCAAATACGGACCGATCAAGCTCTCCGCGGAAACCCTAAAGGCAGGCGATCCTTTAACTGCAACCGTCGCCGTCACCAACACCAGCGCCATCCCGGGCGATGAGGTGGTCGAAGCCTACCTCAAGACGCCGCAACCCGATGGCCCCATCCACTCTCTGGCCGGTTTTCAGCGGGTACACCTCGCCGCGGGAGTCACGCGCGCAGTCGCTATCACCATCGATCCTCGCTCGCTGTCGAGCGTAGACGATAAGGGAGATCGCGCTATCCTGCCCGGCAAATATATTCTGAGCTTAGGGGGCGCGCAACCCCAGGACACCAGCGCGAAATCCGAAACCGGTTTCACTATCACCGGTTCGCTGGACTTGCCTAAATGACCGCGCTGCACCATAGGCTCCCTCGGTGAGTGACCATAAAAGCATTGGCTGCGAGAAAGAGTGAACGGCAATGACTCGATACATTATCGGTATTGACATAGGCACGGGCGGCACGCGCGCGGTTCTGGTCGACGATACGGGCGCGGTGCTGGCATCGGCGACGCACGAGCATCTGCCTTTTGCGTCTCCACAAAATGGATGGGCCGAGCAGGACCCGCACGACTGGTGGAACGCGTGCAAGCAAGCGTTGGCGAGGCTCCTCAAGGAAAGCGCGGTCCAAAAAACGGAGATTGCGGCGATTGGCCTGACGGGGCAAATGCACGGGGCCATCCTGCTCGACGAGAACGACGAGGTTCTTCGACCCGCACTGATCTGGTGCGATCAGCGAACCCAAGAGGAGTGCGACGAACTCGACAGGGCTGTCGGAACGAAGCGGCTCGTCGAGCTCACATCCAATCCGGCTCTGACCAACTTTACCCTGACAAAATTGATGTGGGTTCGCACCCATGAGCCGGAGATTTGGAAGCGGTTTCGATCTTTCCTTCTGCCGAAGGACTACATTCGATTGCAACTGACGGGAGTCCGCGCGACGGATGTGTCGGACGCATCCGGCACGCTGTTGCTCGATGTTGCCCATCGACGCTGGTCGCAGGAGATGTTGAAGGCCACGCACCTTGATGCGCGATGCCTGCCGCAACTTTTTGAATCGCAGCAAGTGGTTGGGAAGATCACGGCGCGCGCGGCTCTTGAGACAGGCCTCGCGGAAGGCACGCCGGTTGTGGCCGGGGCCGGAGATCAGGCGGCGGGCGCGATTGGCATGGGCATTGTGAAGGCCGGCGACGTGAGTGCGACGATTGGAACCTCGGGCGTCGTCTTTGCCGCGACGGACCAACCGTTTCTCGATCCGCAAGGACGCTTGCACACCTTCTGCCATGCGATTCCGAATCGATGGCATGTGATGGGCGTGACTCAGGCGGCGGGCCTTTCTCTTCGCTGGTTTCGCGATACGTTTGGAACCATCGACGGCGCATCCGGCAGTGCGTACGAAAGCCTTTCGCGTGAAGCTGCCGCGATCCCCGTCGGAGCTGACGGCGTGCTGTGGGCGCCCTACCTGATGGGAGAACGAACACCGCACCTCGACTCGGAGGTGCGCGGCGCGCTGCTTGGCCTCTCTGCCAGCCACGGGCGCGGCCATATCATCCGCGCCATTCTCGAAGGAGTGGCGTTCAGCCTGAAAGATTCGCTCACAATCTTCGCGGAGATTGGCGTGCCGGTGAACGATATCCGCCTTGGCGGAGGCGGTGCGCTCTCGCCGCTTTGGCGTCAGATCCAGGCCGACGTTTACGCAAAGCCTGTCTCGCAGCTTGTGGCTGAACAGGGCGCGGCGCATGGCGCAGCGGTTCTTGCCGGAGTGGGCGCGGGCCTGTGGGCTTCGGTGGATGATGCCTGCTCGCGGTTCGTGCGCGTCGCGTCGGTCGTAGATCCCGTGAAACAATCTTCAGATAAGCTCCAGGAGCAATACAAGCTTTATCGGGCGATTTACCCGGCGCTGAAACAGATCAGGTAATTGGACAGGCTTCTAGTTTTTCATCTTCGCGATGGGGTCAATAGCTTGGCCGTGGAGGGCAATTCCTATGCATTTGAGAAAAACGTTTAATTCACGGACATTGGCTGCGCTGGCGTTGCTGGCAGGCCTTGGAGCGCCTTGCATTTTTGCGGCTTCGGCGGCGATTCAGGTGGAGCGGCAGACGACGGGCCTGGCAGTGCATAACGGCGAGGAGACGCTGCATCTAACTGTCTGCAGTCCTACCGAGATTCACATTGTTGCCGGACCGGGCGATCCGGCGGCGGCATCCTCGCAGCAGCCGTGGATTGTGAACCGGTGCCAGCCAGGCCAGTTTGAATTCTCGCAGGACGAGAAGGAAGCGACGCTGAGCACTTCGGCGCTGAAGGTTACCATCGGGCTGAAAGAGGGAAACCTCGCTTTCAAGGACGCCGCGGGCAAGACGCTGCTGACGGAGCGAGGATTCAAGCCGAGAAGCTACTTGGCCGACACGATCAACGGCGAGAAGGTCTTTCACGTGAGCGACCTTTTTATTCCCGAGGCGCGCGAGGGTTTCTATGGACTGGGCCAGCACCAGAACGGCGTGTTCAACTATCGCGGCACGGTGGTGGAGTTGGGACAGGCGAATACCGACGTGGCCCTGCCGATGCTGATCTCCTCGAATGGCTACGGAATATTGTGGAACACGGCGGGGCTGTCGTACTTCGATAATCGGTTTGCTACCGAGATGAAGCTATCGACAGTAGCAGCGGACGCTGTTGACTACTACTTCTTCTATGGACCTGAGATCGATCAGATTGTTCACCAGTATCGCGAGATGACGGGTCACGCGCCACTTTTCGGCGAGTGGGCTTATGGCTTTGTGCAATCGAAGGATCGCTATAAGTCGGCGCAGCAACTGCTGGAGATTGCGGGCGAATATCGCGCGCAGCATGTGCCTCTGGACTTCATTGTGCAGGACTGGTTCTGGTGGAAGCGCCAGGGCGATCCGGAATACAACGACGAGTATCTGAAGCCGCATCCTGATATTCCGGGCGCGCTGAAGCAACTCCATGACGAGCACATGCACGCGATGATCTCCGTATGGGCGGTCATGGATCCGAAGTCAAAGAACTTCCAGCAANNACCAATCCCAAAGCGCGCGATGCGTACTGGGATCTGCTGATTGGCAAGATCTTTGCGCAGGGATGGGACGGCTTCTGGCTGGACAGTTCAGAGCCGGAGGTAGCAAACGGCGAGAGCGATGCGGGACTCTTCTACCGCCAGCTTTCGATCGGCAGCGGCGCGCGCTACACCAACGTCTTTCCGCTGCTTCACACGCAGGGCGTCTATGAACACTGGCGGGCGACGACAGATCAGAAGCGCGTCTTCATTTTGACGCGGTCGGCTTTTCTAGGCCAGCAGCGCAACGCAGCGGTAACGTGGTCGGGCGATGTTTACGGCACGTTCATGACGTTTGCGCGACAGATTCCCGCGGGGTTGAATTTCGCGGTATCAGGGATACCCTACTGGACTACGGACATCGCGGGCTACGGCTGGCCGCTGGAGCGTGACACGCGCGATCCATCGTACCAGGAGTTATACACGCGATGGTATGAGTTTGGCGCGTTCTGTCCGATCTTCCGCACACATGGTCATCGCTCGAACGACACGAACGAGGTCTTCAGTTATGGCGAGCAGACGCCGACGCTCATTGCATACGACAAGCTGCGATATCGGCTGTTGCCGTATATCTACTCCCTGGCGTGGCTCGTGACCAGCGAGGATTACACGATGCAGCGCCCGCTGGTGATGGATTGGCGGACGGATGAGAAGGCGCGCGATATCGGCGACCAGTTCATGTTCGGGCCTTCGATTCTGGTGAATCCGGTGACAACCGAGGGGGCGACAAGCCGCTTTCTTTATCTGCCGCCGGCCGCGGGGTGGTACGACTTCTGGAGCGGCGAGAAGCTCGAGGGCGGCAAGCGCATTCTTGCGCCGGCCCCGTTGGACCGCATTCCGCTCTACATTCGCGCGGGAGCCATTCTTCCTATGGGGCCGGAGATTGAGTATGCCGGCGAGAAACCAGATGCGCCGATCGAGCTGCGCATCTATCGCGGAGCGGATGGAAGTTTCGACCTCTACGAGGACGAGGGCGACAGCTACGCATACGAAAAGGGCGCGCACGCCATTACCCCGATTCACTGGGACGATGGAACAGGCACGCTGACAATCGGGGCGCGCCAGGGAACGTATCCGGGCATGCATGCAGTTCGGAACTTCCGCATAATTCTGGTTGAAAGGGGACACGGCGCCGGCGCGCGAATGGCTGCGTTTGCGGATAAGGAGCTTCATTACGAGGGCGGAGAGTTGCGCGTGAAGTTGAAGTAACTACTTGCCAAGGAGAATGAGCATGAAGAGTTCGATATGGACCCTATGAAGTCTGCTGCAATGGATCCCGGGTATATGCGCAAGCTGAGCGTATAAGCCAGGGCGCTTGGGCCTGCCCAATGTAAGCGGCAGGCCGAGCGGTTGGTTCGCAGGCGAGTCTAATTGATCGTCAAATCCGCATGGAGCGGGGTGCTTTCGCTGGAGTCGCCGACGCGGATGACAAATTTGCCGGGATCGATAGTCCACTTATGCGCCGTTTCGTCCCAGTAACTGAAGGCGCGGGCGTCCAAGTTGAGAGTTATGCGCCGGGTTTCGCCGGGCGCCAGACTAACCTTCTCAAAGCCTTTCAGTTCGCGCTCCGGGCGGACGACCTTAGCGGACGGATCGGAGACGTAAAGCTGAGCCACCTCAGCCCCGGCTACGCTGCCGGTGTTGGTCACGTCGAAGCTGACTGAAACAGTCGAGCCGGAGGCGGCTGTCGCCGGGACCTGTAGGCTTGAAAAACTGAAGGTGGTGTAACTGAGCCCAAAGCCGAAGGGGAAGAGCGGGTGCTTGCCGGTGGTGGTCCAATAGCGGTAACCGACCATCAGCTTGTCTCCGTACTTCACGTGGGGGATGACGTAATCCACCGGCGGCTTGCCGTTTTCCGTCACGTGCAGCGATGTGTCTGCGTCCTTGATGGGGTAGTAGTAAGCCGCCGAGGGATTCTCCTCCCAACTGCGGTCGAAGCTGACCGGCAGCTTGCCCTCGGGATTGTGCTTGCCGAAGAGAACTTCTCCAACGGCTGTACCGCCCTCCTGGCCGGGGTACCAGGTGTGGAGCAGCACGGGAACTTTGTCCAGCCAGCGCCGCGTGTCCATGCCGCCGCCGCCAGTCAGAGTAACGATGGTGCGCGGATTGGCAGCAGCCACGGCCTCGATCAGCGCGTCCTGTCCCCAGGGAAGCGCGAAGGTGCGGTCGTAGCCCTCGCCCTCGGTGGGAGGGCTGAAGCCGGCCGCCACCACCACCACATCCGCGAGGGCCGCAAACTTCTTAGCATCCGCAGAGATCAGTTCCGGCTCATAAGCAATGCCTAAGCCTAAGCGGATGCCGGGTGCATGCGGCAGATAGCTGGCAACCACATTCAGCGTCTCTCCGGCAGCCAGATCGAGAGTTGCCGATTGTGGAACCTGGCCTTCGTTGTGCGCCTGCGCCAGCACTTCTTTGCCGTTGACGAGCACCTTGAAGGAGTCTTCGCCGGAGGCAGCGGCCAGGATTAGATACTTGCCCGTCTTTTCCGCCAGGAACACGCCGGTGTAGCGGATGCTGTGCGGATGCGGGTCATCGACCCCCCACGGCGCTTGTTGCCAGTCGGCCACGTCCCGATGCGAGGTCACTTCAGGCACGCCGGCGAACTCCCGGCCAGAGAAGGTCTCCACTTTCACGCCGCCCCTCCAATGCGTTCCGTGAAATATTTCGTTCTCATCGGGCAGGCCGCGAGCATAAAGCACATGCACATCGGGCCCAGCCTGGTTGGCCACGCCGGTGAGAATGCTTACCGGCTCGAATGCGTGAGCCTCGGAGGAGCCGCCGCCGCCGGTCACCGCCGGCCAGGCGTCGGGGCCGATTATGGCGATGGTCTTCACCCTGGCCGGGTCAAGCGGCAGCAGGTGGCCGTCGTTCTTGAGTAAGGTCACGCTCTCGCGGGCGGCGTCCAGGGTAACCGCGCGATCGGCCACCGAGTAGGTCGAATCGACCGGATCGAATTGCGGGCGGTCGAGGAAGCCGTAGCGCAGCACCGTCCTCAATAGCCGCACCACTTTCTCGTCAATGGTAGATTCCTTCACCGTGCCGGCTTTGACCGCGGCCAGCAGTGTCTTCGCGTTCATGAAGCGCGCGTTGGGCATCTCCAGGTCGAGGCCGTTGTTGGCCGCAGCCACGCCGTCATAGGTAGCGTCCCAGTCCGACATCAGAATCCCCTGGAAGTCCCACTCGCCTTTGAGCACCTTGAGGTTCAGGAACTCGTTCTGCGTGGCGTGGACGCCGTTGACCAAATTATAGGAATTCATCACTGCGTCCACGTGGGCCTGGGTGACGGCGGCCTCGAAGGCCGGCAGGTAAATCTCGCGCAAGGTGCGCTCGTCCACGTCAGAGCTCACATTGTGCCGGTTGTACTCCTGGTCATTCAGGGCGTAGTGCTTGACTGTGGCGATCACGCCCTGGGACTGAACTCCCTCAATAAATGGAACCGCCAGGGCGGCGTTCAGGAACGGGTCTTCGGAGAGGTACTCGAAGTTGCGGCCATCCAGCGGCGAGCGGGCTATATTGACTCCGGGGCCGAGCAGAAAGTGGACGCTGCGGACGCGGGCATCCTGGCCCAGGCTCACGCCGATCCTGCGCGCCAGAGCCGGGTCCCAACTGGCGGCGAGCGCCACGCCGCCGGCATAAGCCGTTGTCGGCCCCCAGGTGCGCACACCCACCGATGCGTCCGACATCTTCAGGCGCGGCAGGCCGATCGCCGGCGCGGCTTGCGTGAACATGCTGTCGACGCCGCCCAGCAGCTTGATCTTCTCCTCGAGCGTGAGCCTGGCTGCCAGTGCCTGGGCACGGGCCTCAATTTGAGGCGAGTCCGGCATAGGCGCCTGAGCGAAGGCGGTTAGCGTGCAGCCCAGGAGCATCGTAAAAAGGCAGACGATGGTCAAGGGGAAAAACGATTGAGCAGAGAGGTTTTGTGATTTTCTCATGACCGGGAAGGATACCTCATTGGGCCTTCGGATGTATATCGGGGCCCTTTTCAGGCCACAACAGCCTGAGTTCTATTGCCCTTACGAGTCTTCAACTCCGCTTCCTGCGCGCGCGCCGGGGACTGGGCGGACAGGTCGACTCGCGAATCACCAATTCCGGCATAATCGATACCGTATCTGAAAATGTTGCCTGCCCGCGAATCCGTTGCAGCAGGATGCGCGCGGCCACCACGCCCATTTGTTGCAGCGGCTGGCGAATGGTAGTCAGGCTGGGGTTGTGGTACGACGCGCCCTGGATGTCGTCGAAGCCCACCACGGAGATGTCCTCCGGCACCCGCAGGCCATGGTCCATAAAGGCCCGGATCGCACCGATGGCAGCCAAATCGTCATAGCAGACAAGGGCGGTGAAATGGACGCCGCTATCCAGCAACTGACTCGCGGGACCATATCCCAGCTCCGGTGTGGACACCCGCAACTGCAACTGCACGGTCAACTTGGGCGCAACTTCCAGCTTCAACTCCCGGGCCACAGCCATCAAACATTCCCAGCGGTCATCGGCGTCGGAACTGTGGCTGCCGCCACGCATGAAGGCAATCTTGCGGTGTCCCAACTGGTAAAGATGCCGCAGCGTCAACTCCGCCGCGCGCCGCTGGTCCAGCACGACATAGGTAACGCCTTCGATCTTGCGATGCCCGGCCACCGCCACCACGGGCAGCTTCAGGCTGTGCTTCAGCACCGTGTCGACCAGGATGAATCCTTCCACAGAACGGTCCATCAGCAGGTTCGAGTACTCCTCAATCAGGTCGGGCTTGCGCCGATGGCTTGCGATGAGGTAGAAGTACCCTTCCTCCAAGAGGAACTCCTCTACGCCGGCCAGCACCTGCGTGGCATAGCTGTCGCTCAATTCCGGCATCAGCACACCCACCGAATAAGACTGCCGCTTGCGCAGCGACCGCGCATAAAAGCTGGGCCGGTAGTCGAACCTGGCTGCCGCCTCCCTCACTCGGTCCCTGGTCTGCTGCGGAATGGAGCGCACGCCGGGAGCGTTGTTCAGCACCAGAGAGATGGTGGCTGGCGACAGGTTCAGATACTCGCCCAGCGTGCGCAGGCCAATGGGTTGCCCTGGCTGCGATTCGGTCCCTGATATTGCTCGTTTGGCCATACACTCCTGTTGTAACACCCTTCGCAATGCATGGGGGGGGATTTCAATGGATTCCAATATTTTCCGACTGAGCATGCAAGGAAAGCATTTGGACACATGCGGATATTCGACGGCAGCGCGCAGAAAGGAGGACAACGCCGGTTTGCACATTTGCGTCAATCGATTTATCGTTGACTCGCCGCAATATTCGAGGTGCAGAATGTATTTAAGATTCCTTGCCGCTGCTTTTGTCGCTGCCTTAACCATCACAGCCTCCGCTCAAACTGCGCCAATTCGGCCGGAAATCACTGGCATCTCGCACTTGGCCGTTTATGCATCTGACCCCGCAGTCACTGATCACTACTACCGCGAGGTCATTGGCGCGGCCAGAGAGCCGGACCCGGAAAATCCGCTAGGTGTGCGCTACGCCTTCAACGACAGGCAGTTTATTGAGGTTCTCCCGCTGCCTCCGGGCGCGGACATCAATCGGCTCGACCACACGGCTTATAGCACCGAGAACGCCGAAGGGATGCGCAAGTACCTTGCGGCCCACGCATGGAAGACACCGGCCAAGGTAGAAGAGGGTGCTGACGGCAGCCGCTGGTTCACAGTGCTCGACCCCGAGAGCAACAAGGTGGAATTCGTCCAGCCGCCTTCCCAGCCCAAAGCCATCGACGCTCCCAACGTCATTGGCCGCCACATTATTCATTTCGGTTTTCTGGTCCACAGCAGGGCAGTCGAGGACACGTTCTACCGTGATCTGCTCGGCTTCCGCCCTTACTGGTTTGGCGGCATGGTGGAGGGCAAATTGGACTGGGTAAGCCAGCAGACGCCGAACGGCCATGACTGGGTCGAATATATGCTCGTCAGCGGCCCGCCAAGCCAGGGCATCCCGGCCGGCATGACTCAGCACCAACTAGGCGTACTCGATCACTTTTCCATCGGCGTGGTGTCTGTTGATGCGGCTTTCAAAACGCTCTCTGCCGGCAGCCGTCTGACCGGCGTGCATGATGCGCACACCCAGCTCGGCAAGGACGGCAAAGGCCAGTTCAACCTTTACGATCCCGACGGAGTCCGCGTGGAACTGATGAACTTCCACGCCACGCAGAAGCCATGCTGCTCACCCTTCACGGCGGACGACCCGGCGGAGTAAATCTGGAAGAGCGATGCCTGATTTCCATCGAATCCGCGCAACGAGGAAACCGCATAATCATTTTAAGGAGAAGTCTTACCACTGCGGGCGCTGGGGACAAACAGTTGTGCTCAGATGCACTCCCAAAGCATCGCAAGGTTCCGCGGCCTAGTGATCATGCTGCGGGCACGGACCTTGGACTGCCAACCGGCCTCCCGCTATTCTGCGGTAGAGAATCGGTCTCCGAAAGTCGGCTTGTGGCCGCAAAACCATTCCAAACAGCCAGCAAGTCTTGATGGAAATCTATTCAATCCGGGAGTCCGGCATGCATGGCGCAAAATCAAACGGAGAACGGAGCAGTCCCCGCCCGTATGGCATCGCAAAACACAGGCCGACCTAGCGATCGTGGATAAGAGCAACTCGCTGGTCTATGTGGTGATCGCCAACGCCAGTAGCAAGGCAGCACAGTTGGTGACGCTGGAGAACCCCTCAGTCACTTCGCCAAAGGTTGGTTCCATCTACACAATTGTCAGTGGAGGCGGCGGGTATACGGACGGAGTGCTCGCATCGGGCGGAAAAGTGCATGGACCTTTCGGGATCGCGGTCGATGCAAACGAGAATCTGTTCATTGCCGATGGGACGAACAATCTGGTTCGCATGGTCAATGGACCTGGTGTAACCAATTCATCCGGTACGACCGGCATCTGTACCGCGAATAGCTGTGCTCCGGGTTTCATCCATGCGATTGCAGGTCTATACGCGAGTTGCACCAGCACCAGTTGCACTGCGCTGGCAGGAGTGCCAACTGCAAACGCATCGCCACTAGGCACAGGCTTCGCGGCGCCGATGGGGATTGCGGTGGATAGTTACGGCAACCTATACATAGGCGACAACAGCGCGGGTACAACGACCATTCCTTCGACCGTCCGAGTGATTTACGCCGGGGCACACACAACCCCATGGCAAACCTGATCTGCACAGAGAACAGCGCCGCCTCCTATTGCGGTTCCAGCCCGTCGAGATTGGCAGCGGTCTTACGACTCCGCATCAGGTTGCCGTTGATGGAGCGGGAAATCTGTACGTGGCCGACTCGATAACCAATGAGATTATAGAATTTGCCGGGACCAGCACCATCAGCAGCACGATCGTGGGAACATCTCTTATCGGCGGCCTGACCGGCCCCAAAGGCGTGGCGGTCGACGCGTCAGGCAACCTGTACATTGCCGAAACCGGCAACGTACTCGTGCAGCCTATCGACAGCGGCATGCAGACGGTGTTGGGCAGCGGCTTTACGACACCGGTATCCGTGGCTGTCGATGCCAGCGGCAACGTCTATGTGGCTGATCGCGCCAGCGCCAGCGACATCAGCTTCTATAACCGCACGGCCGCCACGCTGCCCGCCATTTCAATGGAAAGAACGAGCGACGCAACGCTCACGAATGTCGGCAATACGAGCTATGTCGGCGGGATTTCTTCGAATTCGGACAGCAATGTTTCTTCGGACTTTGCGTTTGCCGCCGGCTCCAGCAATGGATGCAATACGCCTGCGTCGCTCACGCTGGCCGCCGGGAACAATTGCGGACTGACCGTAACCGCCAACCCCCGTGAGTCGCTGCACAAGCTGATAAAGTCCGCCCTCGCAAATTTGTGCCGTCTTTATCTGGCAATACGACTAACTTGCTCCTAAATGTCTGCGTGATTTCTGAAATCCATCAGATAAGCTCGCTGAGCCATCCTATTATGTGGAACCTTTCTGCTGGAAAATGGAGTGAGTTACCCTTCCGTCAACCTGAAACAAAATACTGATCGCCGTCATGCGCCTTGGTTCAGGCAAAGATAATCGCCCATTTGATCCGGTTTTTTTGGAATTTCAGCAGACTGAGATTTCCACCGCTAAATAGTTTTCGCGGCTGAAATTTTCGCCCATGGACAAGCCCTCTGTTTGTGCTGTTATGCTTTCTATAAAACTGGGACAGATGAGACCACGCTGAATTAGATGCAGTCTTGCGTCTCAGTTCCGCCCTCACCCCCCAGAGGTAACTTTGTTGGAGTGACTTTGTAACTCAGCGTGAGCTGTGTCACAAAATTGCTTCATGAACAGGCAAAGGATCGCGTCTGGATCACTTGCCGAACGATAACGTTTTTTGCTCGCCGCGTTGATCCATGCGGCAGCAAGATGCAATCACGCTGTCCGGGGAATCCTGGCGCGGTTTGTGGATACGGCGCAATGCCGTAGTCCTCGACCTCCCGCGATGCTCTTCGGCGGGAGGCGTACGATGCTTCGTGGATTCCTTCGCTCTTTTTCGTCCAAGTTGGGAACCGGCAATGCCCGGTCTTCCTGGGTCGCAACCCTGACATTTGTAGTGGCAGTTTTGCTGGCGTTTCCGCTGAGCGCGGGCGCGGCGACGCCGCCGGCGGCTCACTACAGCGGCTACCAGACAACTTTGGGCAGCGGCTTCAGTTCGCCCACGCACCTTGCGGTGGACGCGAGCGGGGATATCTTCGTTGGAACCGCCGGAACCTATGCCGGCGACGGAGTGATTTACGAGATCGTTGCGGTCAACGGCGTCGCCTCCGCCAGCAGCCAGATCAAGACTCTGTTCAGCGGATTGGACCATCCCAACGGTCTGGCAGTGGACAGCAGCGGCAACGTCTACATCGCCGACGGCGGCCAGGGAGCCGGCTACAACGGATCTTTGTTTGAGATTGTTGCACCCAACAGTGGCACCCCCAACGTCATTACGCTAAGCAACGCATACATCAATCCCAACGGAATAACGGTGGACAAGAACGGCGACGTTTTCTTTGTCGATAACACCGGAGGAGTGGAAGCGCTCTATGAGATGGTCGCATCCGGCGGAACTGTATCCCCCAGCAGCGCCATCAATCAGGTGGCCAACGGCTTCAACGATCCCGCAGCCGTAGTGGTGGACGTCAACGGCAATATCTTCGTCGCCGACTACTATAACCGCGCGGTGGAAGAGATCACTCCGGCGGAGATTGCGGGAGGTACGCCTGTCGGCTCCAGCACGTGGACATCGATTCCTGCGCCTAATGGAGGCTACCCTGACCCCACCGGCCTGGGCGTGGATAGCAACGGCAACGTATTCGTCGCCTGCGACGACGGCACCGTATACAAGGTTGCTGCCGTCAGCGGAGCAGTTTCGAGCAGCAGCGCGGTCGCGACTGTTGACAGCAATCTGGGCGGCATTCTGGGCATGGCGCTGGACAGTAGCGACGACATCTTCCTCACCATCCCGGCCAACACCAACATTACTGAGTACTCCACCCAGCCCGTGAATATGGGCTCGTTGAACGTGGGCAGCGCCAGCACGCCGTTTATGCTGTTTTTCACCTTTGACAGCGGAGGAATCCCCGGCGCGCCGGCCTTTTTGACCCAGGGCGCAACGGGCAAGGACTTTGCCGACGCCGGCGGAACCTGCGAAGAGTTTGCGGGACTCGGCTGGCCCGTCGCAAAGGGCGACAGTTGCACGCTGGATGTCACCCTGACGCCGGCCTCTGCTGGTATGAGGCTTGGCGCGGTCGAGCTGACCGGTACCGGTGGAAATGTACTCGCCACAGCCTATGTATATGGCGTCGGCAACGGACCGGCGGTGGCCATTGATCCTGGCACGGCATCCGCTCTGAGTTTTGCGGGCGGCGGCAACCCGAAGGGTGTGGCAACGGACTCAGCAGGCAATGTCTATTACTCGTTAGCAAATGGTCAGGAGCTTTACAGCACACCAGGTGGCCCGTTTGCAACCAATGCGGGAAGCGGGCTTAACGGTCCGGGCCAGGTGGCCGTCGATGGCGCGGGCAATGTGTTCGTGGCCGACGGCAACAACAGCCGCATCGCGGAGTATGTGGGCGGAGCCACTACCCCGATTACAGCGGTCGGAGGGCTCAACACCCCCACTGGCGTAGCGGTTGATGGGGCAGGCAACCTCTACATCGGCGACACCGGCAACGGCCGCATACTCTTTCAACCAGCCGGCGGCGGCACTCCGACGGTGTTGGTGAGCGACTATACCTTTCCCATGCAGACACCGACAGCTATCGCTCTCGATGCCGCGGGCAACGTCTACTTTGTAGATACCGGCGCGGCATCAATCGATGAAATTCCCGCCGGCAATGGCACGCCGTTCAGAGTAGCCGGCGGCCCTTCCAGCGGCATTCAACCGACGGGCCTGGCCGTAGATGCGGCTGGCGACATCGTGTATACCGATATGGGATCAAAGCAAGTGATTGAGATCCCCATCAGCGGAAGTAACATCGTTCTGGCAGGCGGACTCACAACTCCTGTGGGTGTGGCCCTTGATCCGAGCGGCAACCTTTATGTGGCAGACACATCCAGCACCACCGGCATTCTCGCGTTCACCCGCGCGGCTACTGCGGCACACACGCTGAACTTTGCCAGCACGGAGGTCGGTTCGACGAGCGCTGACAGCCCGCAGACGTTGACGGTTGGAAACATCGGCAATGCGACACTGAACATTCCCGCTCCGGCCTCAGGTTACAACCCCAGCATCGCGACCGGCTTTACCCTGGGCAGCTACGTCGGATCAGATTGCCCGCTGGTTGGCAGCGGCGCTTCGGCGGGAACGCTGAACCCCGGTGCCTACTGCCTGTTGCCCGTCAGCTTTGTGCCGGCATCAGCCTCAAGCTACAACGGCTCCACTCTGACGATCAACGACGATGCGCTCAATGCGCCTTCACCTAACTACACCACGCAGACCATCACGCTGAACGGCACAGGCACGGGGCTCGCGCAGAGCATCAGCTTTACCCTGCCCGGCTCGGCCATTTACAACGGTGTCAATCTGACCGATACGCTCAGCGCCACGGGCGGCGGCTCGGGCAATCCCGTCACCTTTACCCTTGACGCCGGCTCCACCCCCGGCATCGCCGCCCTCAGCGGCGTGAACAACAGCACGCTGACTATTTCAGGCACCGGCGTGGTAATCATCGACGCCAACCAGGCGGCCGGCGGCAACTACACTGCGGCAACTCAGGCGCAGCAGAGCATCACGGTCACGCAGGATACGCCCGCTACGATTGTGGTTTATTCAGGCAACAGACAATCGGTAGTTGTGGGTTCAGCATTTACCACCAATCTGACGGCCCAGGTGATTGACGGTAGCGGTACCGGCGTTTATGGCGTGACGGTATCATTTTGGGCGCCCTCGTCGGGCGCCGGCGCCACGCTCTCCACCTATACCGTAGTTACCGATGTGAACGGTATGGCCAGCGTAACGGCTACGGCCAACGCGACGGCGGGTGCCTACCAAGTGACCGCATCCTACCCCGGCAGCGGGTTTGCCACTTTCAGCATGACCAATCTGCCTCCTCCGGTCTTCACGGTGACCTCTCTGACTGATGACGCAACCGGCGCGGCGGGCAACTGCAACGACACCTCGCAGGGTGCGACGCCAAACTTCGGTTGCAGCCTGCGCGACGCCATTGCGGCGGCCGCGGCGGTCAGCACCTCGACGCTGACGCCGACGGTCAACTTCGCCAGCTCGCTCAATCTGACCACGGTCGCTCCGGGCGACTACAACGTGACCACGGGCGGCACGCTGAACATCGGCAACAACATAAACATCACGGGACCGGGCGCGAATCTGCTCAGCATCGACGGCGGAGGCACTGCTGAGGTCTTCAGTGTCAACAGCGGGACAGTCTCCATCTCCGGACTGACCATCACCAAAGGGTCGACCATCAGCTATGGCGCCGGCATCGAAAATTACGGCGCGTTGACGGTGACCAGCTGTACCTTTAGCGGAAATAACGCCTCAGGCTATGGCGGCGGCATCGCCAACATGGGATCCAGCACGCTGACGGTGGGCAGCAGCACCTTCAGCAGCAATTCCGCGGTCGGTGGTGGCGGCGGCATCTACAGTGCGAGTAGCACCACGTTAACGGTGAGCAACAGCACCTTCAGCGGCAATACAACTGGCATCTATATCGCGGGCAGTACCGTTGCTTCAGTGAACAGCAGTACCTTCAGCGGCAATACATATGGCATCGTTAATCAATCAACCTCCCCGCTGAAGCTGGCCAACAACCTGATCAACGACAGCTTGACCGATAGTTGGACAGGTTTTGCTTATGCCACTCACGTCGACAACGGCGGTAATGTGATTGCTGGCCTGACGAGTGGCGTGACCTCGGGCAGCATCAGTCTGGCTCCGCTGGGCTACTACGGCGGGACGACGCAGACCATGCCTCCACTGCCTGGCAGCGCGGCCATCTGCGCGAGTCTGGCCAGCAATATCCCCAGCGGAATTACCACCGATCAGCGCGGCAATCCGCGTTCGACGACGGTTTATACCAACGGCGGCGCGGCTTGCGTAGATGCGGGCGCGGTGCAGACGGCTTACTCGCTGGCCTTCACCACCTCGCCCTCGGACGCGCAGAAAACCAACGTGGCGCTCACGCCAGCTCCGGCGGTGCAGTTGTCTGACAACGGAAGCATCATCAGCCTTCCCGGCGCGCCGATTACGTTGGCGCTCTATGCCGGCGCCATCATCGGCGGAATCCCCACTGTCGGCACCGCTCCGAGTGGTGTGTCCACCTTCAGCGGGGTGACAGTCGCCACTCCGGAGACGGGCGATTACCTGATCGCCAGGGCGCCGGTCGGTCCTTACTCCATCGAAGCCAACAGCGGCAACTTCAATATCGCCGCGATGACCCTCGCGCCCGCCGCGGGCACGCTGAGTCCCGCAACTTACGGAGCGGCCTACAGCCAGCAGTTCACCGCCAGCAACGGCACCGCTTCTTACTCGTACACGGCGACCGGCCTGCCTCCTGGATTGAGCATCAGCCTTGGGACGGGATTGATGTCAGGAACACCGACCTCGATCATCGGTTCTCCGTACACGGTCGTCGTCACGGTGACCGACGGCGCATCCAACACCATCCACCAGAGTTACACGCTGGCTGTTGGCCCGGCGGCCTCCACGATCTCTGTGAGCAGCAGCGTCAACCCGGCCTTCATCAACAACACAGTCACCTATACGGCTGCGGTGGGCTTTGCAATCGCCCCGTCCTTGACAACGGTTCCCGGACCAACCGGCACTGTGACGTTCTACGACGGCGGCACACCGATTACGGCTTGCACGGGCCTGACGTTGGGCGCGTACAGCTCCGCCGCCGGTGCAGCCACGGCAACCTGCGCCGTCAGCTACGCGAGCGTAACTCCGGCCACGCACTCGATCACCGCGAGCTACTCGGGCAGTACGAACTTCACCGGGTTCACCAGCGGCACGCTCACAGAAGCGGTGGGCGATTTCACAATCACCGCGCAGAACGCCACGCTTACGGTGATGCCGGGCGCCTCGGGTCAGTACACCTTTACCGTAAGCCCGCAAAGCCCCGCCACCACCTTCCCGACGGCGATCAACCTCACTGTCAGCGGCTTGCCGCCGGGAGCCACCTACAGCTTCTCGCCGCCGTCAGCCACCATCGCGGCCGGCGCGGGCACAACCACGGTGACCTTGACCATCCAGACGGATGTCTCGGCACAGAATTCGCCGAACACGGGCGGCAGGCTGGCTTCACGGCTGGCAGGCATCTCGCTGGCGTTGTTGCTGTTGCCCTTTGTCGGCAGATTGCGCAAGGCAGGCAAGCGCTTCAGCCGTATGCTGCCAATTCTGCTGTTGCTCATCGCGGGCATGGCTGCCGCGGTCGGACTGAGCGGTTGCGGTTCCAACACTGGCTTCTTCGGCCAGGCGCAACAGAGCTACCCGGTGACCGTGACCGCAACTTCGGGCACGCTGTCGCGTACATCCAACGTCACTTTAACGGTTGAGTAATGAGGAGAGCTGAGATGCGTATATCGATTCGCGGGAAGGCGCTCCTTGCGGGCGTGTGCATATTGGCTGGGTCAGCAGGTTGGGCCCAGCAAAGCCAGAAGCCGGTTGCTCAGTCGAAGGTCTCGGCCGACCTGGCCGTAACCTTTGCCACCGAGCGGTCGCAGGTGGTGCCCGGCCAGAGCAGTTTCTGGTTCAAGGGCGGCGGCGCTGACGCGGCAGTGAACTTCTGGAGGGGGCTGGGCATTGCCGCCAGCCTCACCGGCGACACGGCCTCGAACCTTGCGCCGGGCGTGAATGCAAACAAGCTCACTTATCTGGGCGGGCCGCGCTACACCTACACTGCCTGGAAAGGCAATGCCGGCGCGGCTGACCAGCGGCGGCTGCAGATCTTCGCGCAGGGACTCTTCGGCGCGGCGCACGGCTTCGACGGTTTCTATCCGGCAAGCCCGGCGCCCACCACCAGCGCCAACTCGTTTGCCGTCCAGGCCGGCGGCGGCCTCAACCTATACCTCACCAGGAGTCTCGGCATTCGCCTGATCGAGGCCGACTACGTGCGCACGGCGATGCCCAACGGCGCCGCCAACACGCAGAATGACATGCGCCTGGCCTTCGGCATTACTTACCACATCGGCAAGCGCTGAGCAATAAGCGGTACACGTCTGGTAAACGCCCCAACTGACCAGACTCCGCATTGAAAAACCGGGAAACTCCAGTTATGGCTGGATGAGAAAAACGGGGTAGGTCACTGCCAACCGGACATCCCGCTCGGTCTGGTACGTGAGCGTGCCGAAGGTCTGAACTTTGCGCTTGCGCACCCCGTCAGGACCGGTAGAATAGCAGTGGAACCCCGGCAATTCCATGGAGCCGAGGGACTTGTAGTGGCTGCTTTCTGAATTTTGTGCGTTGTTGACTGAAAAATGGTTGCGGGAGTAGTTCAGTGGCAGAACGTCAGCTTCCCAAGCTGAATGTCGCCGGTTCGATCCCGGTCTCCCGCTCCAAAAGAATCAATAGTTTACAGTTACCGGCTTCAATTTGTGCTCCATTTGCCCTCCGATTAAATCACCAAAAGGCTTTTCTCTAGCTGGTTGACAGCCGGCAGCCGACTTTCGACGAGCGACTGCGTGTACACGTTTTGGCTCACGTCGAGTCTATGGCCGAGCTGATCGCCAACCAGCTTGCCGTTGACCCCGAGTTCGTTCATGAGTGTTGCGTGGGTCCAGCGCATGACGAGGAAATTAGCCCAGCACATGATAGGTCCGTTCCTGCCCGGATAGCAATGGTTCATCGAGCCGTCTGCGCTTGAATTTCGAGCAGCTTGCGAATGCGGGGCTTGACGCTCCCCGGTTGCGGGGCAGGTAGTAGCGCCAGTCCTTCCCTGGCCGTAGCACGGCCCTTCTCGATTTGGCCGGTTTCGCGATAGGCTTGTGCGAGGGTCAGCAACATCGAGGGTGTTTTGGTATGACTCATGGACACTTCTCTCTGGGCACAGGACAGGGCCCACTGCGGATCTTTAAGCTGGGCTGGCTCTGCACGCAAAAATGCATCTGCCATTTGATCCAGAGTCTGTGGAGATAAATGCGCTTTCGCATACAGGTCTCTTATGGACCCGAGAGCCATCTTAGTTTTCAAGTTAGAATATCCATGGGTATGCAAACCAAGATCGATTGCTCCTAATTGAACCTGCCTCCAATCAAGTAATGTTCGCCACTCGTCGTGGTCTGGATCCATTTTCAGCAGACGCTCAAGTCCATCCGTAGCCTGCGCGAGATAGTTCCTTGCCAGCATAAGGTTTTTTCTTCCTTCGCCGGGTTGCGCAGCCAATGCTGGATCGGCTGCATCTTCATATCCCTGCGCGGTATCGTCGAGCACCACCACAAGATCGAACTGCGCCCTGGAGTCTTTGGAATCCAGCGCAGCAATGCGCCGTTCGGTTTCGATTGCCTGTTGAAAGAGGGGAACCGACCGTTCATACTCTCCCAATTGCTCCAGCGCAATGGCCTGCTTACGCATCAACATAGCACGCATACGCTGGGTGGAAAGGCGGCTCTTCTCGGAGTCGGGAAGCGTATTGGCGTTTTGCAAAGCGGCTTCGAATTCCTTGACTGCGGAGGCGGGATCGGTCTCCATCATCACACTGCCGATCTTCATCTCATAGATCGATATTCCCCGCATGGCGCGCGAACTGTGAGAGTCGATTGCGAGAGCATGAACGTCGGCGACCTTCGCTCTCCTGTATGCGGCAATGGCCCCCACAGGATCCACAAGGCTGGCCATGCCATTTTGACCTAACTCGTCTCCCAGTGTTCCATAGGCGGAGCCGGCATCGCAGAGCAAGCCCGGAGTTACATCGCCAGAGGCAATCAACTTATCCCATGCATCGCTGGAAACCCGCATAGCTTGAACCGCTTCCTCGGTCTCATCCATTCCGAAGAGTACGTCGCCCTTGTATTGTTGAGCCAACGCCAACAGACGAAGCGCATCGCGATCGCCGGGCCGGGACGCCACCAGTGGCGTGGCCATGTCGATAGCCTTTCCCATGCTGATCAGTGCGGCATGAGGATCGCCAAGGTTCTGCACGTACGGATCGCCCTGTATCTCTCCCAATTGAGTGTAGGCATTGACCAGATCGAGTTGCGTCTGCCGGTCGCCTTGCGCGTCCTTGGCCATGCGGTCCAGATGCTCGAGAACCCGCGTCACCAGCAGCTTTTGCGCCCCCGTCGAACCGGGCAACTCCTTGATCGCTTCGTCTAACTCGGACAATAAACTGTTACTTAACTGACGCAGATCGGCGGAGCGCGCTTCGGCCTTGCGCCGTTCTTCGTTGGCAACCCTGGCCTGCCACACCACGCCCACAACGCCCGCGATCAGAGTTACCGCCAGCGCTGACGTGCCCGCCAGGGCAAGCCGGTTGCGGCGGATGAACTTGCAGGCGCGATAACGAACTGTGCCATGGCGCGCGGCCACCGGCAGCCCCTGCAGCCAGGCGCGAATGTCCGAGGCCAGTTGCTCGGCGGTAAGATAGCGATCGCGCGGCTCCTTGCGCAGCGCCTTCAGCAGGATCGCTTCCAGGTCGGCGTCGAGCCGCTTGCCGGCGCCTGCCGCCTGAGACGGCCTGCGCGGGGCTTCCTCGGTGGTGCAGCCGAGAAAGTAGCGCAGTTCGACGAGTTGAACCTTGTTGGCGTCGAGCGCGGCCAGCTCGTCCAGCGCGCGATTCAGGTCCAGCAGCTCCGGGCTGTCAATGTCGATCCACGCCAGATCGTCGCTGAGCGGAATGCGCTCGCGGTCGCCGCCGCGCATCTGCGTCTGCATCTCGCGCGCGTGATCGATCAGGATCATGCGCATCACCTTGGCGGCAAAGGCGTAAAAATGGCGGCGATCCTCGCCCACGGCCTTCTTCTGATTCAAGAGGCGCAGATAAAGCTCGTGGACCAGCGCTGTTCCCTGCAAGAGATCGGGATTGCGCTCACGTCGGACATAGGCCGCGGCCACCTCGCGCAGATGTGGATAAACCAGCGGCATCAGATCTTCAAAGGCCGACGGCTCGCCATTCTTCCACTTCGCTAACAGTACGGTGATCTCTCCCCTGGCTGGTTGCAAAAAACCGCCTCCGTGCGTGGGCTGACAGTGATCGATTACCTCCATACTATCGCTTTCAAATTCCTGTTTCATTTCTAAATTGAGCGTTTTGCGCCGCAATTGCGGTTTTGCTGAAGCAATTTGAATCGCTTTTCCTCTGCTTCTCGCTGTCTGAGTGAGAGGCAGGAATGACTCTGCCGCTGCGGGGGAAGAAAAAATGCTCGAAAATGGCTTCAATTGTGTTCGGATAGCGCTTGGCACTTATCTGACTCCAACAAGGTTATCCCGATTCCAGGGATGGCGCGCGACCGGCTTCCTGCTTGCCGGCCTGTTGTTCACCTGCGGCGCCACGGCCAACGCGGCTTCGAACGTTGGATCGGCCCCGGCCGGCAAGCACGTGGCCGGTAACTACGGCAAGATTCCGCTCAGCTTTGAACCGAACAAGGGCCAAACCGATCCGAGCGTACAGTTTCTATCGCGTGGCTCCGGCTACTCGCTTTTTCTCACCCAGGATGAAGTCGTTCTCAACCTGGAGCGGCAACGGATGGCTTCCCCATCCCAGACGCCGGGCAGCCAGCCCGGCGTCGCCACGGCTGACACGCTGCGCATGAAGCTGCTGGGCGCCAATGCCAATGCCGCCGTTTCCGGAGCCGATCCGCAATCCGGCGTAGTCAGTTACCTTATCGGCAACGACCCGACGAAATGGCACACCGCCATCCAGACCTTCGGTAGGGTCAACTTTGCGCAGGTCTATTCCGGCGTGGATCTGGTCTTCTACGGCAATCAGCGGCAACTGGAGTACGACTTTGTCGTCGCCCCCGGCGCCGATCCCAGCCGCATAGGCTGGCAGATCGACGGCGCCAAGCCCACCATCGACGCGGACGGCAATCTGGTTCTCAGCGCGGCCAACGGCCCCGCCGGATTCAAGAAGCCCGTGCTCTATCAGATGGACGGCGACAAGAGAGTCGCAGTCGATGGCGCGTTTACCGTGACCGGCAACCGCATCGGCTTCCAACTGGGCAGCTACGACCACAACAAGCCGCTCATCATCGACCCGGTGCTGACCTATGCGACCTACCTGGGCGGCAGCGGGGTTGATCAAATCAGCGGTCAACAAGGCATCGGGAACCTTGGATTAAGCGTCAACAATGCCATGCAAGGAATGGCAATCGATAGTGAGGGCAGCGCCTATGTGGTGGTCAGCGCGCAATCCACTGACTTTCCCGTACTGGCCTCCTCTGTGAAAGCTCCCACCAAAGTGGAAACCGGGATCAGCTCGGTCGTTGTTACCAAATTCAGCCCGGATGGAAGTTCACTTGTCTATTCCACCTTGCTTGGCGGTACAAATCTAGACTATGGCAACAGCATTGCCGTGGACTCCAACGGCGAAGCCTTCGTGGTAGGAGGCACCGAATCGCAAGATTTTCCGATTACGGCTGGCGCATTCCAGAATATCTGCGCGCCCGGCGTCGCTGAGTGGACACCGACGGAACAGTCCTCCTGCGCACTCTGGGGAAACACCTCTGCGTTTGTCACCAAATTGAACGCCGCCGGGACCGGACTGGTTTACTCAACGTATCTCGGTGGGGATGGAACAATGTATGCTACCGCCATTGCGGTCGATAGCGCCGGACGTGCCTATGTAGGCGGAATAAATCACAATGGTGGCTGCTCAGGTGTCAACAGCACAACAGGAGAAATCACTTATCCTTACACATGTTTCCCCACTACCAGCGGCGCAGTGGTCTCAGGGACTGATCCTAATGATGGTGCAGCCCCGCAGGGATTTGTCGCTGTCTTTGATCCCACCGGAGCCAATCTGCTCTATTCAAGCCTGTTCAGCGACCTGAACCCAACCTGCTCATGGACTATCTCGTCTGTTGACTGCGCTAACGAGCATACGACCACCTATGTAAACGGAGTCGCGCTGGATGCAAGCGGAAACTTCTATATTGTGGGCGAAACCAATGCGATGTTTCTGCCCACCACGGCCGGCGTGATTCAATCCAACACCGGTCCGGCCCAGTCGAACCATTACCGGAGGACCGCAGCCGTACGCGGCTATATCGCCAAGTTCAATCCGGTTACGGCAAGCGGCGGCGCGTCGCTGGCCTACGCCACCTATCTGGGCGGAGAGGCGGCAGGCGGCGCCGATTCGGTGGCCTCCATCACCACCGACGCGGAGGGTTATACCTACGTCTCAGGCGCTACCGTTTCCAGTGACTTTCCAGTAACCACGGGTGCGTATCAAACTTCCTGCTATGACGGCGCTAGTGGTTGCAACGGCGCAGCCTTCATCGCCAAACTGAATCCCACCGGCACTGCCATCGAGTGGGCAACCTACCTCGGCGACGCCACCGGCAACACTGACGCAGTAAATGGGGCGGTTGGCCCAATCCAACTGGACGGCAACGGCAATGTTTACGTGACGGGCTCGGCAGAAGGCAGCTTCCCCTGGGTGGGCAATATGGAGCCTTACACCGGCTCTCCGGTCTTCGTCTCGGAACTGGATCCGACCGGCTCCAAGCTGCTCTTCTCCACAGAGTTTGGCGGTATGAATCCTGGCGGCTTGGCGGTCGATCCCGCGGGCAACATGTATGTTGCAATGAGCACCCCATGCGCCGGAGCGATTGTGACTCCCGGCTCCTTCCAGCAGGCCGCCAAAGACATAGCATCTGGTTGCGGCAACTTCAGCAGCACCGGCTTTGTCGCCAAGATCTCCGCGCAAGGCACGGCCACTGTAGCCCTGGTTGCAGCGCCGTCTCCGGTTGCGGCAGGCCAATCCGTAACTCTGACGGCCACTGTAACCCCCACCGCAACCTACGCCTCCGTCCCTACCGGAACCATCGAATTTCAGGACGGCGGAACGACGTTGACGACCGCTACGCTCAACGCCTCCGGGGTCGCGACCTATACACCACCTCGACGCTCACGCCCAACACCTACAACCTGAACGCCGTCTACAGCGGCGACAGCACCTACCCGACGGCAAACGCCACAGCTTCGCTGACAGTGACCGTGCTGACCGCATCTGTCAATGTGGCCCCGGCCACGGGAACCACCAGTCTGGCAGCAAGCTTGAGCGTGAAAGTTACTGTAACTGGCTCCGGCGCAACGCCAACCGGGACGGTAACTCTCTCCGGCGGCGGATATAACTCTTCCACTGCGTCGCTCTCCGGCGGCATCGCCACCATCGTGATTCCGGCCAACAGCCTGAGCGCAGGCAGCGACACTCTCACCGTCAACTACAGCGGCGATGCAAACTACGGCCCCGCCACGGGATCGGCCACAGAAACGGTGACCACCCCGCTGACTCCAACCATTACCGTGACTCCCGCAGCAAGCACCGCGGTTTCGACTTCCAGCCTGAGCGTGAAAGTAACGGTAACCGGCAGCGGAGCCACGCCATCTGGAACAGTAACTCTTTCCGGCGGCGGTTATACCTCGGCGGCAATTGCGCTCTCCGGCGGCATCGCCACCATCGTCATCCCGGCCAACAGCCTGAGCGCCGGAAACGATACCCTTACCGCAAGCTACAGCGGCGACGCCAATTATGCCCCAGCCACGGGAGGAGCCACGGGAACGGCCCCGGTGACGGTGTCGGCAACGCTGCTGGCCTCAACCGTGACCGTAACCCCCGCCGCATCTACACTGGATTCGGGTTCCACCCTGAGCGTTCCGGTTGCGGTGACCGGGGCCGGGGTTACGCCTACCGGGACGGTCACTCTCTCCGGCGGCGGCTATACGTCAACGGCGGAAACGCTTGTCAACGGCAGTTACACCTTTGTCATTCCGGCTAACAGCCTGAGCGCCGGAACCGATACTCTCACCGCCAGCTACAGCGGCGACGCCAACTACGTCTCATCGACAGGCACAACCTCGGGATCGACTTCGCCAATAGTGACCGAGTCCGCGTTTACGCTGGCGGCTTCGACGCCTGCCGCCGTTGCCCCCGGCTCATCCGCAACTTCGACGATTACGGTGAAAACCACCACCGGTTATACGGGAACAGTCACCCTCACCTGTGCTCTGACTTCGTCGCCGACTGGCGCCACTAACCTGCCAACCTGCTCCGCGGGCAGCTCGACCGTCACTCTGGGCAGCGGTACAACAACGGGAACGGCCACAGTCACTGTGAGTTCGACCACAACCAGCAGTGAGTTGATTTGGCCCAAAATGGGCGGCAGAGGCAGTGGCTGGGCGGGAGCCGGTGGCGGCGCTTTTCTGGCGTTCGTTGCCTTCCCGGGGATTCCGGCACGGCGGCGCAGATGGCTGTCGATGTTAGGGATTCTGGCGCTGATGGTGGTACTGACAGGCTTGAGCGCCTGCGGCGGCAAGAGTAGTCCGTCGGGAACCACAGCTGGCAGTTATACCTTCACCGTTACCGGAGCCGGCAGCCCAGCGGAAACCCCGGCGCCCACAACCACCTTCACACTGGCCATCAACTAGAAACACAACCCTAGCAGCCCGTGGTGCAAG
>PLOI01000164.1:0-9503 GCA_003142015.1 Acidobacteriaceae bacterium
AGGCGATTCGCAAGGGGATTGAGGCGGCCAAGAAGAATCTGATCCGGGTCCATCTGACCGAAACCACCATTCCGCATCTTGTCCTGGGCCGTTATGGCGCCGGACAGGTGCTGTTGAAGCCGGCCCCCGAAGGCACCGGCGTAATTGCCGGCGGCGCGGTGCGCGCGGTGATGACCTCGGTCGGGGTGCAGAACGTACTCACCAAGAGCCTGGGTTCGCCCAACCCCCACAACGTCGTCAAGGCCACCTTCGACGCCCTGGTGCAGTTGCGCGACCGGGCCGAAGTGGCCAATATGCGCGGCAAGTCGGTTGAGGAGCTTTAGCCATGACTGAGACCAAGATGATTCGCATCGAGTACTACCGCTCGAAAAACTCCACGCCATACAAGCACAGGGCAGTGGTCAAGGGCTTGGGCTTTACGCGGCTCAACCAGATCGTCGAGCGCGTGGATACGGAATCCACGCGCGGCATGGTAAAGGCCATTCCGCATTTGGTTCGCATCCTGGAAGACTAATCAGCTTCTAGCTGCTAGCCTCTAGCTTCTAGATCACCGCAGGGATGGACAGAGCTTCGGCCGGCACGAACGGCTGGAAGCTAATAGCTAGCAGCTAAAGGCTGCTTTTACGCGAGTCGGCAGGGCATGAAAGCCTGTCCGGCGCTACAGCGAGGGAATCATGGCAATCAGAAATCTATCGAATTTGCGCGCGCCCAGGAAAGCCAACACGGGGAGCAAGCGCGTGGGCCGGGGCATGGGCTCCGGCATGGGAAAGACTTCAACCCGCGGCCACAAGGGCCAGGGCTCTCGCACCGGCACCAGCCTGATGCGCGGCTTTGAGGGCGGCCAGATGCCGCTGCACCGCCGCTTGCCGAAGCGCGGCTTTACCAACATCTTTCGCACCGAGTACACGGTGGTGAATCTGGATCGGCTGCTCGAGCACATCGAGGGTCTGGCCATCACCGAGATCACTCTGGACGACTACAAGAAGCTGGGCCTGGCCTCGAGCAAGAAGGCGCTGATCAAGATTCTTGGCTCCGGCGAGCTGACTTCAGCTCTCACCATTCACGCGCACAAGTTTTCCAAGTCAGCCGTCGAAAAGATCGAAAAGGCCGGCGGCAAGGCTGTAGTTTTGGGCGGCGATGCTCCAGTAAAAGCTAAGGGGAAACTGGTTTCCAAGGCATCCAGATAGAAACCTGTGGCGCCTGGCTGGAACCAGACAGGACACGCAAGACCCTGCACCGTTAAGATGGTCAATGGCAGAGATTCGAGGGTCGGCAAAGGCCCTGAACGAAGCGGATAACCAATCATGCTTGAGAAGTTTCTTAATATTTTCCGGATTCCCGACCTGCGTAAGCGGGTGCTCTTCATGCTCGGCATTCTGGCTGTCTATCGTCTGGGCGCGTGGATTCCCACGCCCGGCGTCGACACCCATATGTTGGAGCGGATGTTCGACCAACAAGGTGGCTCCTCTCTCGGTCTGATGAACCTGTTCGGCGGCGGCAACCTGCGCCGCATGACGGTCTTCGCTTTGGGCATTATGCCCTACATTACGGCCTCGATCATCTTTCAGTTGCTCACCGTGGTCTATGAACCGCTGGCGCGCATCCAGAAGGAAGGCGAGCTGGGCCGGCGCAAGATCACGCAGTGGACCCGCTATATGACCGTGATCCTGGCCGCTCTACAGTCGATCGGCATCGCGTTCATGCTCACCAGGGGCGGCATGGTTCTCCATCCTGGCGTCAGCTTCCTGCTGATGACGGTGTTGACGCTGACCACCGGCTCTGCCTTCATCATGTGGCTGGGCGAGCAGATTACCGACCGCGGCATCGGCAACGGAATGAGCCTGCTCATCTTTGCCGGCATCGTCGCCGGCCTGCCCCGCGGCGTGATGGACCTGATCCAGAAGGTCCAGACCAACCAGTGGGGATCGTTCACCATCATCGCCATGGCTCTGCTGATTGTGGGCATGGCTGCGGTGGTGGCCTTCATTGTTTTCGTCGAGCGCAGCGAGCGGCGCATCCCCATTCAGAGCGCGCGGCGTATCGTTGGCCGGCGCATGATGGGCGGCCAATCCAGCCACTTGCCCCTCAAGGTCAACTCCGGCGGCGTCATGCCGGTCATCTTTGCCGCCTCCATTCTCTCGGCTCCGATGATGCTGGGCCAGTCCGAATTTGTGCAGAACAGCAAGCTCTTGCAGCCCATCATGCAGGCTCTCCAGCCCGGCTATCCGTGGTACGAGCTGCTCTACGTCCTGGCCATCATCTTCTTCGCTTACTTCTACGTCTCCATCATCATGAAGCCGGACGACATTGCCGACAACTTTCGCAAGTCGGGCTCGTTTATTCCCGGTATCCGCCCCGGCAAGCGCACCTCGGACTTCATCAACGACATCCTCACCCGTATCACTCTGGTCGGCGCGTTGTACCTGATCATTATTTCGCTGGTGCCAACCTTCCTGATCTCGGGCATTCGTTTCGACAAGGTCTGGCTTATAGGCAAGTTCTTTGAGAGCCTGCCAAACTGGACCACGCACGGGCTTGGGGTCAACTTCTACTTTGGCGGCACCTCGCTGCTCATCGTGGTGGGCGTGGCCATGGACACCATCAACCAGATCGAATCGCAGCTGATCATGCGTCACTATGATGGCTTTTCTCCGCGCTCCGGTCGCATTCGCGGAAGGAAAACCTGGTAATGTCTTCTTCTTGTTCCACTGTAAGTCAGGGTCGCGAAGAGGGTCGGAAGACCCCTCTTCCCGGCCCGATTCTTTTGTTGGGCGCGCCGGGCGTGGGCAAAGGCACCCAGGCCAAGGAACTGGTGAAGCTGTGGGGCATTCCGCAGATCTCCACCGGCGACCTGTTGCGTGCCAATGTAGCTCAGGGAACCGAACTGGGCCGGACGGCCAAGGAGATCATGGGGCGCGGTGAGCTGGTTCCCGATTCCCTGGTCAATGAGATGGTCGCGGTGCGGCTTGCTCAGCCCGACACGGCCGGCGGTTACATTCTGGACGGCTTTCCGCGCACTCTTGTGCAGGCTGGTTGGCTGGATGGCCGATTGGCCGCCCAGGTTACGGGTTTGCCGGTGGTTGCCGTCAGTATTAAGGTGGACTATAATCAACTCTTGCGCCGTATCACCGGGCGCAGGAATTGCCCTGTCTGCCAGAGCATTTATAACGTCTACGGCAAACCTCCTCAAAAGGAAGGCTTTTGCGACGTGGACGGCGCCGCGCTGGCCCAGCGAGCCGACGACACGGAAAAGGTCTTCGAGGAGCGCATGCGCGCTTACGAGGCCTCGACCGCGCCGGTTGTCGAGCACTATCGGGCTCTCGGGCGCTTTGCGGAAGTGGATGGAGACCGGCCAATTGCGGAAATCGCGGCCGGAATTGTTGCTGTCGTCGAGCGGTTGCGCCAGTAACGCAGCCGGACGGCGAGTTTGTGCGTAGGAAGCAAGCGGCCAGCGAGTAGCTGGTTGCTGGGTTAGGAAGCTGGTTTAGTGCCGGTAGTACTGAAGTCGTCCAAAGAGATCGAGAAGATGCGCCGCGCGGGCCAGGTGGTTCGCGAAGTGCTCGAGTTGGTGCGGGGCCTCATCAAGCCTGGCGTCACCACACTGGATCTCGAGAAGGCGGCCGAAGCGCGCACCAAGGCGTTGGGTGCCAAACCGGCCTTCAAGGGCTATCACGGTTACCCTTGCGTGCTATGCACCTCGGTCAACAGCGAGGTGGTGCATGGCATACCGTCGTCCAAACGGGTCCTCAAGGAAGGGGAGATCGTTTCGGTCGATTTTGGGGCATTCGTTGACGGGTACTGCGGTGACGCAGCTATCACCGTGCCGGTGGGCGAGAAGATCGACCCGGAGACGGCGCGGCTGATGAAGGTTACCGAGGCTTCGCTGCACGCTGCCATCGGCGTGGTGCGGCCGGGGGCAACCCTGGGAGATGTAGGCTTCGCCGTGCAGAAGGTGGTTGAAGCTGCCGGTTTCTCGGTCGTACGGGATTTTGTGGGCCACGGCATCGGGGTCCACATGCACGAAGATCCTCAGGTGCCGAACTTTGGTGAAGCAGGCCGGGGCATGAAACTGCGCGCCGGCATGGTAATCGCCATCGAGCCCATGGTGAATGCGGGCAAGCCGGATGTCGTGGTTCTGGAAGACGGCTGGACGGCAGTCACCGCGGATGGAAGCATGAGCGCTCATTTTGAGCACTCGGTGGCGGTGACCGCCACCGGAGCGAGAATCTTAACCGAGTAGCACGCTCGGGATTACAGGCCGGTTGGGCATCAGCGCGCCGGCGGAAGTGGATGCGGTTTGTCGAAGGAAGATGCGATTGAGGTCATGGCCGTGGTCACCGAGACGCTGCCCAATGCCATGTTCAAGGTCAAGCTCGAGAATAATCACGAGGCGCTGACCCATGTCTCGGGAAGGATGCGCAAGAACTTCATCCGCATTCTGCCTGGCGATCGCGTGGCCGTGGAGTTGAGTCCCTACGACCTGAATCGCGGGCGGATTGTTTATCGCTACAAATAGCCTTTAGCTACTAGCTACTAGCTTGTTCGTGGAGAGTCGAAAGACTGAGTAATTGCAACAATGAAGCTGGAAGCTAGAAGCTAGAGGCTAGCAGCTTTTCAGGAAGGGCAGCAACAATGAAGGTTCGTGCATCGGTCAAGAAGATTTGCGTGAAATGCAAGGTCATCACCCGCCGTGGGGTGGTCAGGGTGATCTGCGAGAACGCAAAGCACAAGCAACGCCAGGGCTAACGCCTTCTGGCATACGCGGGACGCTCCAAGGCAAGGAAAGAGGCTAGTTAGCCTGAGTCAAGGCTTGCGTTGAACCTCTGGGAGCCAACCGCTTAACCCGTGCGAACCGGCTGAGGCCGGGGGTACACAACCGGAAGCAGCAAAGGAATTCGAATGGCACGTATTGCTGGCGTCGATCTGCCCCGCAACAAGCAGGCAAGAATCGCGCTCACATACATCTTCGGCATCGGAAATCCTCGCGCGCTCACCATCCTGGCGAAGGCGAATGTTGATGCCTTCAAGAAGGTTCAGGATCTGGGCGAAGACGAGGTCAACCGCATCCGCCAGGTGATCGAGGACGAAGGAAACGTCGAGGGCGACCTGCGCAAGGACGTCCAGATGCACATCAAGCGTCTCATCGACATTCAGAGCTATCGCGGCACGCGCCACCGGCGGGGTCTGCCGGTTCGCGGCCAGCGCACCCACACCAACGCCCGCACCCGCAAGGGCCCGCGCAAGGGCACAGTTGCCGGCAAAAAGAAAGCGACGGGTAAAACCTAATGGCGAAACCAGAGCAGAAAGCCGGCGCCGGCAAGGCGGGCAAGAACAAGAAATTCAAGAAGCGCGAGCGCAAGAATGTGCCGTTTGGCATTGCGTACGTGCAGGCCACGTTCAACAACACCATCGTCACCATCACCGACCCGGTGGGCAACACATTGAGCTGGAAGAGTTCGGGCTCGCTCGGTTTCCGCGGCTCGCGCAAGGGCACGCCCTTCGCGGCGCAGCAGGCGGCATCGAACGCGGCCAGCATGGCGCGCGATCATGGCCTGCGCGCTGTCGATGTGCGGGTCTCCGGTCCGGGTTCGGGCCGCGAGTCGGCTATCCGCGCCTTGGCTGCCGCCGGTGTTGAGGTGCGCACCATCCGCGACGTGACGCCGGTGCCGCACAACGGCTGCCGTCCGCCCAAGCGCCGCAGAGTCTAAGAAGCAGCTACTAGCTTCTAGCCTCTAGCTTCCAGCTTGTTCATTGTGAGTAATAACTCATCGGTGGCAAGTACGAGCTAGAAGCTAGGAGCTAGCGGCTAAAAGCTAATTCGGGCCGGGACGAAATGTCCTCCGGACACGTAAACCGGCCGTCATCCGAAGTCAGGAGAAGAAATGGCACGTTATACCGGAGCAGTCTGCCGCCTCTGCCGTCGAGAGGCCACCAAACTCTTTTTGAAGGGCGCCAAGTGCGCCTCCGACCGTTGCCCGCTGGAGAAGCGTAACTTTCCCCCCGGCCAGCACGGCAAGGACCGCAAGGCCAAGATCGTGGGCTACGGCCTGCAACTGCACGAAAAGCAGAAGGCCAAGCGCATGTACTTCACCCTCGAAAGCCAGTTCCGCGAATACTACGAGAAGGCCAATCGCGCCTCGGGCGTCACCGGCGAACTGTTGATTCAGCAGTTAGAGCGTCGCCTGGACAACGTGGCTTTCCGGCTCGGCTTTGCAATCTCGCGCCGCCAGGCTCGCCAGGTGGTCCGCCATGGCCACGTCGAGGTCAACGGCCGCAAGGTCAACATTCCTTCCTTCCAGGTGAACGCGGGCGACGAAATCAAGATCCGCGACAACGCCAAAAAGCTCATCATCATCGAGCAGGGCGCGCAATACGCCGCGCAAAACCCCGTGCCCGCATGGCTGGAAGCAAACTTTGAGAACCTTTCGGGCCGCGTACTCCATCTACCCAGGCGCCAGGACGTGAACCTGCCCATCAATGAGCAGCTCATCGTCGAACTGTACTCGAAGTAAGTAGTACAGGGAAGAGGGAATAGGGAACAGGGAATAGAAAACACGCATGCACGAGCATCGTGAACTAGTCCCTGGTCCTTAGTCCCTGGTCCCTAATTCCAAACGAAGGAGAACTTGCGCGGCCGCCGCAAAATGCATCGCGACGTACATGCCGCGCGGGAAACGAGACAAAGATATGCTTTGGAGAGGATTTCAGAAGCCCAAGCGCCTGGCAGTCGATGCCGAGACGCTCACCGACACATTCGGCAAGTTCAGCGCCCAGCCCTTTGAGCGCGGCTTTGGCACCACCATCGGCAACGCCCTGCGCCGCACCCTGCTCAGCTCCATCGAGGGCGCCGCGGTCACCGCGATTCGCATCGAGGGCGTGCTCCACGAGTTCCAGTCCATCTCGGGCGTGGTCGAGGACGCAACAGACATCATCCTGAACCTCAAGCAGGTTCCTTTCAAGCTCGCGGGCGACGGTCCCAAGGCGCTCTATCTGCGCGCCGACCAGCCCGGCGTGGTCACCTCGGGAATGATTGAAGCCGACGGCGACGTCGAAATTCTCGACAAGAACATCTATATTGCCACCCTCTCGGAAGGCGGCAAGCTCGACATGGAAATGCGCCTCAAGCGCGGACGCGGCTATATCTCCGCCGACAAGAACTTCGACGCTGACCTCGGCCTGGGCTTCATCCCCGTGGACTCGGTCCACTCGCCGGTGCGCCGCGTCAACTATGTCGTCGAAGCCGCCCGCCTGGGCCAGATCACCGACTATGACAAGCTCACCCTCGAGGTGTGGACCAACGGAGCCGTGTTGCCCCCCGACGCCGTCGGCCTGGCCGCCAAGCTGCTCAAAGACCACATGAACATCTTCATCAACTTCGAGGAGGAGATTGAAGCCGACGGGCGTGGCGAAGAAGGCCGCACTCTGCTGCGCAATGACAATCTCAACCGCTCGGTCGAAGAGCTGGAGTTGAGCGTCCGCAGCTACAACTGCCTGAAGAACGCCAACATCCAATCCATCGGCGAGCTGGTGCAGAAGACCGAAGCCGAGATGCTCAAGACCAAGAACTTCGGCCGCAAGAGCCTCAACGAGATCAAGGAAATTCTCGCCCAGATGGGCCTCTCGCTGGGCATGAAGATCGACGAGCAAGGCAACGCCGTCCCCGGACCCACCAGCATTTCGCCCGCTGCCGCTCTGGCTGCCAACTACAGCCACTTCGATGACGAGGACGAGCCGCTGGATTCTGTGGACCTGCAGTTGCCCACCGAGACGGAGAACTTTTAAGCCCGCCTCGCCTGGGCGAGTACACAAATTTGGGTGCTCCAGGTCCGGATTTTCGGCCCTGGGAGTTCCACCAAAGATAATTTCCGAAAGAGAGTTTCACCATGCGCCATCGCAATGCAGGATTCAAGCTCGGACGCAACACCAGCCACCGTCGCGCGCTGTTACGCAACCTGGTCACGTCCGTCATCGTTGAAGACCGCGTCGAGACCACCTTGACCAAGGCCAAGGCAGTCCGTCCGCTGGTTGAGAAGATGATCACCCTGGGCAAGAACGGCGATCTGCACTCGCGCCGTCAGGCCCTCAGCTTTCTCATGACCGATAAGTCTGTTACGCGGCTCTTCGAGATCGTGGCGCCGCGCTACGGCGACCGCCAGGGCGGCTATCTGCGCATCGTCCGCACCGGCTTCCAGAAGGGCGACGGGGCCGAAAAGGCCTTCATCGAACTGCTGGGCGCCGAGAAGCAGCTCGATGCCAAGCGCCAGAAGCGTGACGACATCAAGGCCAAAAAGCGCGCCGATCTCGAAAAGCAGTTGGAAGAATCGAAAAAGGAAGAAGAAGTCAAGGAAGAAGCAGCCTAAACCGGCGTTTCTTCTGTGTTCCCTCCCTCAGAATGCCAAACGGGCGCATCCCTTCGCGGGATGCGCCCGTGTTTGTTTGCGAACTCGTTCAACAAATTTCTATTCCGCTCGAGCCAGCCGCTTGGGCCTCATCATGCGCATATAAATGTAGACCGCCAATTGCAGCGCGATGGCTCCACAACAATCCAGCAGCACATCCCAGGGAGAACCCGTGCGGTTGGGCAGAAAGCTCTGGTGCCACTCGTCGCAACTGGCGACCAAAGCGGTTCCGAGGAGCGCAAGAAAAGCGTCGGGAAGGAAGCTGGAGCGGGGCAGCGTCATCCACCAGGCGCGCAGCCACGCCAGCCCGATGGCCCCGTAGCCGAAAAAGTGTCCGCTCTTGCGGATTAGGTGATGAATCACTTCCCATCGCGCGTTCCCGACAGCGCCAAAGATGATCTCCCAGAGCCGGCGCAGCGGCCCGCTGGTGTGGTCGGAGCCAAACCACTCCGTGGATTCCAGCGCGATGACGCCGATGCCGATGGCTACCGGGAGCCACGCGCTCACCCAGTACTTGAGTCTTTGGCGGTCTGGAGCGTCTCTTCTATCCCAGGCAATGGAAACGTGCACTAATCACTCTTTCCAGAGCCGGATTCCACCACGGCAGGCAAATCCAGCGCCACCAGTGCAAACCGGGTTTGTTTGTCCTTTGACCCTTCAAAGCCCAAAATGTGCTGATGACGCCTCGATCCAGCTTTCAATTCCAGGCTGCCTTTGCTCGTGCCGTAATCGCCTCGGTCAATCTTCACATGGCCGCCCTGTTTGTCATCGGGGCAGCCAAGCCCCTCGGATGTAGTCGCCGGCGTGCCCACCGGAGAATCACCACGGCATGTAATCACGTCCCCGTAGCGGCCCAGCGCCTTCTTATAGAAAGCGGTCACCTTCTCCTCAGAATCGAGGGTCTCGTAAGAAACCGCCCGCACGCGCAACTCCCACTCGCCAAAGCCCAGATGCACGTCTGCTGACTTGTGGTCGCCGTCGTCCTTCACTACAACGGCCCCCGGATAGACCGGCAAGCCCAGGTCCGCGGCCGTGGTCTGATCAGTATTCACATGGATGCCGCCAAACGGCGTATCCACCTGGACCTTCTTATCCTCGCCGTTG
>PLOI01000164.1:9531-18014 GCA_003142015.1 Acidobacteriaceae bacterium
GCAGGAAATCACCCTCCTGCCGCCTCCCGCTCAGTGCGTCGAGTCGCCGTCTTCCTTTGTGCTGGTGGCGAAGAGAATCGCCACAGCGAAGATCACAACGATAACAGGGACAACAAAGAACGGGGAAGTGATGTGCATGGTGCATGCTCCTTGCCGTTAGAGTACCAAAATGAAGGACCGGGTGCCCCATCCTTGCCGCGTTTTTGTTCTTGCGGCAAGGGTGGGATAGCACGATGTAGTCTCCGAGGGAATGTATTTCTGAACAACTACATTCCTTCGGTGGCTAAATCCGCGCTCTTTCAAGGTCCCTATTCCTTCGGCCCGCCGTTCGGATAATCCACGCGAATCGTCAGAATCTCGTAAGGATGAATCGGCGCCTTAACCACGTCGCCAACCACAGCCAGCGGCGCGCCTTCCGGCGTCTCCATCAGGTTGGTCACGGTTGCGCCCGTCGCGCCCGGCGGCACGTGGAACTCGGCGGTTGTCTCTTTCCCTGCCCACTCATAAACGCGGAAGATCAGCCCCCCCACTCCATTTCTGTCGTCTTCCGCCTTCTTTACCGCGGTCAGCACCACATTCTCCGGCCCAACCGAAGCAAACGAGTGCTCGGCTGGCAGCGAACCCGCATGAGCCGTGGTTACCACAGCCGTCAGCGGGTAGTTGTACTCGTAGCCGTGGCGCACCGTGAGCGCATCTTTCCACGTTCCTGCGTGCGGATAGAGCGCGTAGTGGAAGTGATGATGGCCCATGTCGGCATCGGGATCAGGCCATTTCGGCGAGCGCAGCAGCGTCAGCCGCAGCGTGTTGCCCTCCGCGTCGTAGCCGTACTTGGTCTGGTTCAGCACGCTCAGCCCGTGCTTTCCGTCGCCCAGATCGGCCCAGCGAATCGCCTCAACCTCAAACTGCGCCTTCTCCCAACTGTTGTTCCGCGTGGTCGGCCGCTCGATGGTCCCGTAGGGAATCTCGTAAGTAGCAAAGGGCCCCGAAGCCGCCAGCGGAAACGCCGCCTTCAGCAGCACATGCGACTCGTGCCAGTCGATGTCATTGTCGATGTCGATCTGATCTCCTTCCAGCCGAATCGTCTGGACGAACTTCGAGTTCTTCAAGCGGCGGGTGACGCGAATAGACGGATACTCTGACCCTTCTCCAAGCAGTTCGACAGTGTCCGCATGTTGGATCACGCCTGGCGCTACGTCGAGCGTTCCCGGATCTATATTCCAGGCGTCGTAGTCCTTGGGCGTGTCTTTGAAG
Organism: Acidobacteriaceae bacterium; assembly: GCA_003142015.1. GTDB lineage: Bacteria > Acidobacteriota > Terriglobia > Terriglobales > Acidobacteriaceae > Telmatobacter. Next base: position 10,783 of record PLOI01000164.1, read on the forward strand.
AACTGAAGCTGGTTGCCGCAAGCGCCATGGGCAAGGAACTCATATCCGATGTTGCTCCGGATCGAGGAGATGCAACCGGTGGATTTGTTGATGGTGAGCCTGAGGAAGTCCCCCCCCAATGTGATGCTGTCTGCGGTTTGCTTTACGTAGGGAATAACTCGCCCTAACATGACTCCACCGTCGATAGGTATGCGACGGATTTGCAGCACCCTGTAGCCAAGAGCAGGAACTTGGTCAACTTTGGCAGTGAGCTCAATAGTGCCGGGCTCTCCGGTCTTCTTCTCCACCGTGAAAGGAAGCGAGCGCACGCCTCCGGCCTTGCTAAACTCCTCGGTCAAATCGAGAATGCTGGGAGGGTTATCGGTCCACTGGAGCCTGAAAGTCACGTTACCAGAACGCTCCCAGCCTAACGGGTTGTAGACAACCACCGGAAACTGGCCTGCGCGGCTGCCGTGCGTGTCTATAAGGTTAGCCACTGTCTCAAGCGCCCCAGCATCAATCTCATTCGTCGACCAGCGCACCACGTCATAGTCCTTCTGCGCGTCTCTGTAAATCTGCCCAATGCCCGAACCTGCGGCCAGATCGTGGAACTGGTTGAAGAGAACCTTCTTCCAATCCTCGGTCAGTTCTTTCCCCGGATACGCGCGACCATCCAGCCACGCAAGCGATGCCCACTTCTCCGCGTTGATGACTTCTTCTTCGCTCTCGCGCATATTCCGCTTGTGGTTGGCCTGCGTGGTCATCACGCCGCGGTGGTATTCAAAATAAAGCTCGCTCTTCCATGTCGGAATGGAGACCTTGCCCTCAACCGCTGGCGGTGGCGTATATCCCTTGGCGATTGACGGGTAATCCCACACCGGGCTCTCCGGCGCAATCTGCTTTTCCAGCGCCGAGAAGTAACTCTGCGCCGTCCCGAATTCGATCTTAGGCGTCACGTGTCCCGGCGCGGCCCAATGAAAGCCCTCGTCCAGAATCGCCCTTGTCGGCCCGCCGCCGTGGTCGCCGATGCCGTAAAGATCCATAATCCCCGGCAGCCCCGTCGCCTGCTTCTGTGCGATGACATAGTCGCGCGAGAGGCGCACCAGGTTCAAATTGTCGTTCGCGTAATCGTGCGGAAAATAAGACAACACCTTCGACCCGTCCGGCGACTCCCACCAGAAAAATTTGAAGGGCATCTGGTTGGTGTCGTTCCAAGCCATCTTCTGCGTCACAAAATAATCGATGCCGCTCTTCTTGTAGATCTGCGGCAACTGCCACGTATAGCCAAAGGAATCCGGATTCCAGCCAATGCGCACGTCCACGCCGTAAGCCTGCTTGTACCAGCGTTTGCCCACCAGAATCTGCCTCACCAGCGACTCGCCATCGGGCATATTCAGGTCCGGCTCAACCCACATGCCGCCCACAATCTCCCATCGCCCTTCCTTGATGCGTTGGGTAATCCCTGCATTTATATCCGGGTACTTCTGCGCCAGCCACTCGTTGTATGCCGCCGCCGATTGCGTGAATGTGTAATCGGGATACTCGTACATCAGTTGCAGCGCGGTGCCGTAAGTGCGCTTCACCACGTCCACGCTCTCGGTCCACGGCCATAGCCACGCGGCGTCGATGTGCGAGTTGCCGGTAAGGTGGAAAGTAACCTGCTGCAAGAGCGGCTTCAGCGCTTCGAGCTTTGTGTGCGCCGCGCGGAGGCTCGCGTCAAATTTCACTTGGTCGTGCGCGTCCAGTGCGGCAATATCCACCGCGCGAATGGCTTCGTTGAGCGTACCCTGTTTGCCGGCGTCATTCGGCGCCAGCGCCGGAACCAGCAGAGCTGCGGAAAGAAATTCCTCGCGCAGGTCTTCAGGGTTGGGGCGGCTCTCGGGGAAATCGATCTTCAGCGTCGCGCCTTTGAATGTCTTGTCGTCCACGGTGTGTAGCAGCTTCACAGCAACCGTCACCGAGTCGCCCGGCTTCGCCTGGTCAATCAGCACCACAGGCTCCAGATCGTCGCCCATGGCCACCCGGCGGCCGTTGAAGTAAAGAATCTGCGGCATGGGGCCGTTGGCGGAGGCGTGAAACTGGAACCAGATGCGCGCTCCCGTCAGGTCGTAGCCGTTCAGCGTGGCCGGGACTTGATACGTCTGGCGAAACCAGACCGCATCCTTCGGCGCCAGCGTGCCCATGGCGATGGGCTGCCACCCGCTCTCATCCAGATTCAAGGCCTCGCCATGCGCCAGATCGCCAGAATGTAGCTTCCAAGCCGCATCGGGCAACTCGCGCAGGCTGGAAAGCCGTTCAATCGCCGTTTGGGCGTCGGACGGCAAACTGGCAGCAATTTTCGCGGCATCAGCGGCGCTTTGTGCCGTAGCCCGGCCCGCAAAAAGTGCGGTGCCGGCAATAACCGCCAAACAGGCAAAACGACCAAAATGCAGCTTCAAAATGAAATTCATCGCGGGAAAATCCTCATTCCCATAGTAAAGCCTGAAAGCTCCTTCCGAGCGCTTTGAAAGGGCGCGGCTTCAGCCGCGCCGTCACAAGGCCAAAAAGAAAAGCGGGCTTTAGCCCCGGAGGGTCAAAAACGCCTACAGCACGGCTGAAGCCGTGCCCTTTCAACACAAAAATTTTCCCGCAGCCTGTCGACTCCTGGTGGGAATCGCCCGTTAGGTATTGGCACCGCCCCCGGAGTCGAAGACAAAATTGGCGCATCAAATGGATAGACAAGCCCCGAGTTAACAACTGTAAACAGGCCAGATTTGCCCCTGACCTGCCAGCCCCTGAAAGGAGCCGAAACAGCCCGGATGGAGAAGAAAACGCGCATCTCGCCACGTGGTACGCCGTCTCCCCTATTACGGTTTCCGGTGGATAATAGATATAGGCTGCCTTCCCCGGCGGATTGCTTTATCGCTGCGCGGCCTATTGGAGATCACACAGTCCCAGCTCGTTCGCCGAGCACGGCCTCCCACCGTGCTCCAAAAAAGTTAACATGGGGATAACCGTACCTACAGAGAGGGATTCATGACTACTGCTCGCTTTCCCGGTATTCGGGTTACTGCAAATGGAAACCAGCTTGTCTCGTACCACACCGAGACGCGCATCGCCGACGCCGGCGTCTTCTATCCGATTACGCCCTCCACTGAGGGTGGCGAGCTTTTCCAGCAGGCCTACGCCGAAGGCCACTTGAATGTCTTCGGCCAGAACACCATCGCCATTGAGACCGAGGGCGAACACGCGGCCCAGGGCGGCGCCATCGCCCACTCGGTCTGCGGCAAGCGAGTGGTCAATTTCACGTCCGGCCAGGGCGTCGTCTACGGCGTCGAGCAGTATTACCACGCTCCCGGCAAAGCCAGCACCATGGTGCTAGAAGTGGGTGCCCGCGCCCTTACCAAGCAGGCCCTCAACGTCCATTGCGGCCACGACGACATCTACGGCGCACTCGACACCGGCTGGATCATGCTCTTCGGCAAGGACGCGCAGCAGGCCGCCGACCAGGCCCTCATCCTGCGCCGCGTCACCGAGCTTTCGCTCACCCCCGGCATGAACATCATGGATGGCTTCCTCACCACCCATTTAGAGCGCACCTTCTACAAGCATGAGTCGGAGCTGATCCGCGAATTTCTCGGCGCGCCCGACGACATCATCGACTGCCCCACCCCGGCCCAGCGCACGCTCTTTGGCCCCACACGCCGCCGCGTGCCCAAGATGATGGATCTGGCCAACCCCATCCTTCTCGGCCCCGTGCAAAATCAGGAACATTACATGCAGGGCGTGGTCGCGCGGCGCAACAACTTTGCCGAGCCGATTCTTGCTTTCCTCGAAGCCGCTTACGCGCAGTTTGCCGAGCTCACCGGCCGCAGCTACGGCCTCCTCTCGAAGTACAAAACAGAAGACGCAGAAACAGTCTTCGTCTCCCTCGGCTCAGCCGCTGAAAACATCGAGGCCGCCGTCGACTACCTGCGTGGCACGCGCTCGGCAAGCGTCGGCTCCATCCACGTCAACGTGATTCGCCCCTTCCCTGAAGCCGCCATCGTGGCCGCGCTCAAGGGGAAAAAGAATGTCATCATTCTGGAGCGCACCGACGAAGCTCTTTCCGGCGACAATCCGCTGGGCCGCGACATTCGCACCGCGTTTTCCAAAGCTGTTCAATCTGTCGAAGGTCTGCCTTCGATTTCGCTCGCCGAGGTTCCCAAGATCTACGGCGGCTCTTACGGCCTCGGCTCGCGCGACTTCCGTCCCGAGCACATCATCGGCGCGTTCGAGTTTGCCGCCGCCGGCCGCGCCCGCAAGGACGGCAAGACAGCTGCGGACGGCGTTTCCTTTTTCGTCCTCGGCGTCGACCACCCCTACGCGGTCATCGGCGACGAGACCCCGTCTTTGCTGCCCGAAGGTGCAGTAGCCGTCCGCTTCCACTCCATCGGTGGATGGGGCGCCATCACCACCGGCAAAAATCTGGGCGCCATCCTTGGCGACCTCAACGATCTGATCTACCAGCGCGACGGCCTCAAGGACTCGTTGGGCAATCCCAAAGAAGTCATCCACGTCAGCGCCAATCCCAAGTACGGCTCCGAGAAAAAGGGCGCGCCCACCTCCTATTTCATGGTCGCGGCCAAAGACCGCATCCGCGTCAACTGCGATCTGCGCCACGTGACTGTGGTTTTGTGTTGTGACCCCAAAGCCTTCACCCACACCAACCCGCTCGACGGCATGGCCGAGGGCGGCTCGCTGGTATGGGAGTCCGATCAGCAAGGCGAGCAGGCCTGGGGGCAATTGCCGCTCTGGGCGCGCAAGCAGATCATCGACAAGAAAATTCGCGTCTTCACGCTTCCCGGTTTTGAAATCGCAAAAAAAGCCACCGACCGCGCTGACCTGCAACTGCGCATGCAGGGCAACGCTTTTCTGGGCGCATTCTTTGCCGTCAGCACGCTGCTCAAGGAGTTCGGCATAACCCAGGAGCAGTATCGCGCCGTCGTTCGCGAACAATACGTCAAGAAATTCGGCAAGCTGGGCGAGGCCGTCGTCGAGTCCAACATGGAAGTCATGATGCAGGGCTACAGCCAGGTCACGGAAATCAAGATCGGCGTGCTTACGGCAGCCGACCACTCGTCCCTGCGCGGCCCGGCGTTGCTGCCCATTTTAGAAACCGTGCCTGCCGCCGAAGGTTCCGGGTGCGGTACCGGCTGCCGCTCCCACGCACTCCCCGCCGGCCAGGCCGCGCGCGCGCCGCTCGCCACTCTCGCCGGCTTCGATGCCGAGTTCCGTTCGCACTTCGGCTATAACCAGCCCGCCACGCCGCTCTCGGCCATCGGCCTCGTCGCCGCCGCCACCGGCGACACCGCTTCCAAGTACGTTGCCCGCCGCGAAACTCCACACTTCATCGCGGAAAACTGCACGCAGTGCATGGATTGCATCTCGGCCTGCCCGGACACGGCTCTGCCCAACACCGCTCAGGACCTCAGCACGCTGCTGCGCACCGCCGTGAATCACTATGTCGCCAACGCCGCCGACCGCTCGAAGCTCCTCGCCGCGCTGCCCCAGATTGAAACGCTCGCTCGTCAGCGCATGGTCACCGACACCAAAGCCGGAACGCCGCTGCCCACCATCCTTCGCGAGGTCACCGATTCGGTTGACGGTTTCTCTGCCCAGGCCAAAGAGCAGTTCTTTGCCATCCTCGACAAAGTTCCCATGGCCTACCAGAAGGTCACCGCCATCTTCTCCTCGCCCGAGCGCAAAGCTCCCGGCACCGGCGGCATCTTCTCCATCTTTGTCTCGGATTTGTGCAAGGGATGCGCGGCCTGCGTCACCGCCTGCGGTGACCACATGGCGCTCAAGATGGTTGCGGAAACCGAAGAGGTCAACGCCGAACACACCACTGGCACCAACTTCCTTGATCTGCTGCCCGACACTTCGCAAAAGTTCCTCGGCCTCTACAACGCCGCCAATCCCGCCGACTCCAAGACAGCCACGCTGCGCAATATGCTCATGGTGCGCTCCACCTATGACGCTCTGGTTTCCGGCGACGGCGCTTGTGCCGGCTGCGGAGAAAAGAGCGTCCTTCGCTCCATCGCCGCCGTCACTGAGGCCTACATGCGCCCCGTCTTCCACGCCAAGAGCGACCGCTTCCTGGCCAAGGCCGGCGATCTCGAAAAGCGCGGCGTGGCACGTCTTGCCGTGCTCAAGGCCCGCAACCAGGCGGAATATGATCTGCTTCGCCAGGCCATCGCCCATCTCATCCTCGGCCTCGGCGGAGAAGACGAAAAGGACACCCACGCTCGCATCGCGGACTACGAAAAGACCCACGGCCCCATCAGCGACGCCGCGCTCGTCGAAGGGATCGCCGCGGTCCTGCTCACTGAGGCCTTCAACCACAAAAATCTGCAAGCCATCGATGGCCGCCTCGCCAACGGCATGAGCGTCATGGCCATGGCCGCCCACACCGGCTGCAACACCGTCTACGGCTCAACCGCGCCCAACAATCCTCACCCCTACCCGTGGATGAACTCGCTCTTCCAGGACGGCGTCACCGTCGGCTGGCTCATGGGCGAGAGCTTCATCGTCGATCACGCCCGTCGCTCCGTCGTCCCCGAGCGCCTCGCCGACATCCTCCTCACCCGCGACGCCAACGTCATTAGCGCCGAAGAGTATTACCACCTCACCCACTTCACTGACGCGCTCATGACCGACCAGGAGATCGTCGAGTTGCCCAAAGTCTGGGCTGTGGGCGGCGATGGCGGCATGGGCGACATCGGCTACCAGAACGTCTCCAAAGTCGTTCTGCAAAACCGTCCCAACGTCAAGGTCCTCATGCTCGACACCCAGGTCTACTCCAACACCGGCGGCCAGAACTCTGACTCCTCGCCCATGCTCGGCGGAGCCGACATGAACACCTTCGGCGCAGCCAGCCAGGGCAAGAACACTGAGAAGAAGACCGTCGCTGAAACCTTCCTCGCCGGCCACGGCTCGCCCTTCGTCGCGCAGGTTTCCATGGCCAACGCGCCCAAGCTCTACCGCGCCATTCTCGATGGATTGGAATATCGTGGCACCATGTTCCTCCAGGCCTTCACCACCTGCCAGCCCGAGCACGGCGTGGCAGACGACATGGCGCTCATCCAGGCCCAGCGCGTCCGCGATTCGCGCGGCGTCCCCGAGTTCGTCTTCAATCCCCGCCTCGGCGAAACCTATCAGGAAGCCCTCGACATCAAGGGCAATCCCTCGATTGATCTGGATTGGTACGAGACCAAAAACAAGGTCACCGGCGA
>PLOI01000116.1 GCA_003142015.1 Acidobacteriaceae bacterium
CACTTCTGATCCCGAACGAATTTGCTGTTGAAAGAAGGGGATGGGCTGAGGCTCATCCCCTTCGTTTGCTCCAAACCCCGGCATCCACCTGAAAGGTGAGCTTTCGGGGCTTGCGCGTCAGTGCCGCTGCGGAAGGATCTGCCAGATCGCGGGGTCTTCATCGCCCAGAACCCAGGAGCAGAAGCCTTCCAGCCCATTCTGCTGCGCCAACTCGTAACGTTCCTTGAAGGTGCGCTGATCTGTGAAGAAGACCCATTCGCGCAACTGATCGCGGTAAAAGAAGAACCATGCGCTGCGGTCCAGTTCATCCCACTGAATATTGCTCTTATAGGCCTCGGCAAGTTGCTCGGCGTTGAGTGCAGTGACCGCGTCGGCGGTGGGATTCATCTTTACCTTGTCGGAGGTGGGATCTTTGATGGGCGTACCCGTGTACCAGTGGTAGCCGTAGAGGGGAATCCCCAGCGAAAGCTTCTCTTTGGGGACGGTCTTGAGGGCGTAGTTGAGATTGTCCACGGTCCACTGCCAGCCGGCGACGGGACCGGGCGCTGTCCAGCGGGAGTGCTGATCGTAGGTCATCAGGCAGATCAGGTCGACGTATTTGGCCAGAGCCGCTATGTCATAAGCGCCGCGCCAGTCGGTGAACATCCACTTGGAATATCCCCCCTGGCCGGGGTAACCGGGCGCATTGGGCACGGTGGCGATGGTCAATTGCAAACCGGCCGCATGCATCGCCTCGGCCGAAGTCTTCACCAGTGCCGTCAACAGATCGCGATCGGTCCAGTCGACCTCTTCGAAGTCGAATTGGAAGCCGGTGTAGCCGTTGAGCCGGGACTCGCGGATCATCGCTTCGTTCATATGAGCCTGGGCGGCGGCGCTGGTAAGCAGAGTGTGGAACTCCTTCTTGTTCATCAGGGAGATGATGGGCATCACGGGCAGCTTTTCGTCGTGCGCCCGCTTGAGCACGGCCGGATCGGGAGCGCCGGTGACCAGCCCATTCTCGTCCACCTGGTACCAGGTGGGCACCAGCAGATCAATCTGCGAGGAGTGCGCCAGGAACGAACGGATGGAGTCCGGAGACCTGGTCATGTAAAAAAGCGCCACGGGCGGCGCGGCCATGAGGCAGGGAACTGCCGTGAGAGAAAAGCAAATCAAGAAAAGGAGTCGTTTCATTGTGTGTCTCCGATAGAAGTTTCATAGAGCGTGTTTCATAAACTCGCTGTGTGTCAGGGCACGACTTCAGTCGTGCCGAAAAGAGCGTTAAAAGCAAGGAGTTTTAACCCCTGAGGGATTGCAACCGTCACACGGCAGCCATTTCTGAAACACGCTCTAGCCAATATATCCGCTTCCGGTGAAAGGAATTCCACCTTGTCTCATTCTTATTGCGGAGGTCAAGCAAACGTTCCGGATAACTGAAAGACCCGTTGCTGATTCTCACAGTCTGTAGCCGCTTGTGGCGCAACCGATGTATTCTCACCCCATGCCCGAGGACATTTTCCCCACTCCCGCTGAATCCGCTACCACCCACGGCAACCTGCTGGAACAATCAGCCAGTTCCTATCTACGTTCGGCGCGTCATCAGCCGGTCCAGTGGCATCCGTGGAGCGATGCGGCCTTTGCCAAGGCCCAATCCGAGGACAAGCCCATTCTGCTCGACATTGGCGCCGTCTGGTGCCACTGGTGCCATGTGATGGACCGGGAGTCGTATGAGAACCCGGAGATCGCCGCGATTATCAACGAGCATTTTGTTGCTGTGAAGGTGGACCGCGACGAGCGGCCCGACGTGGATGCGCGCTATCAAGCCGCCGTTTCAGCCATCAGCGGGCAGGGCGGCTGGCCGCTGACGGCCTTCCTCACGCCCGACGGGAGGCCCTACTTTGGCGGTTCGTATTTTCCGCCCGACGACCGCTATGGGCGGCCCGGCTTCGGGCGGGTGCTCACTACCATGGCTCAGGTTTGGAGTGAGCGCCGTGATGAGGCGCTTGAATCTGCCGCGAGCGTCATGGCCGCCATCGAGCACAATGAGTCTTTCTCCAGCGGCGGCGGAGAGCTGACGCTGGCCCTTGTGGATAAAATTGCCGGCTCGATACTTAATCAATTTGATCCGCGCAACGGCGGCTTTGGCTCCCAGCCCAAGTTTCCCCACCCGGCAGCTCTTGACCTGCTGCTGGAAGTGGGCATGAATCGCGGCAACCAGCACGCCATTGATGCTTTCTCTACAACTCTCGATAAGATGGCGCGGGGCGGCGTCTACGACCATCTGGCCGGTGGCTTTCATCGTTACAGCGTGGATGAACACTGGCGCGTTCCGCACTTCGAAAAGATGCTCTACGACAACACCGAATTGCTGCGCAACTATCTGCATGGCTACCAAAGCCTCGGTCGCGAGGATTTTCTTCTCACAGCGAAGGAGATTGTGAATTGGCTCGAGGAAACAATGAGCGACCGCGAGCGCGGCGGCTTCTATGCCTCGCAGGACGCGGATATCAACCTGGACGACGACGGCGACTATTTCACCTGGACGCTGGCCGAGGCGCGCGATGCACTGCAGGCAGCGGGATTCTCCCTGGACGACTCGAAGATTGCCTTGCGTTATTGGGGCGTCAGGGAACTGGGCGACATGCACCACAACCCGGCCAAAAACGTCCTCCATCTGGACCAGACCCTGGAAGAGCTGGCGGCTGAGGCGGACCGGAGCGTGGACGATCTGCGGCAAGTGGTGGACGCGGCGCGGCGCGCGCTGCTGGCGGCGCGCGCCGCGCGAACCACACCGTTCATCGACCGCACACTCTACACGGGCTGGAACTCAATGGCGGTGACGGCCTGCCTGGAGACGGCGCGGGTACTCGGCAGAGATGGAACGCGCGAGTTTGCCCTGCGCACGCTCAACCGTCTGCTCGGCGAAGCCTGGGACGGCGCCCAAAGTTTGGGTCACGTCATTGCCTATGGCGATGTACAGGGTGAGGGAGCGCAGCCAGGGGAAAAAGCGCCAGGCACGCTCGACGACTATGCCTTCACTGTTCATGCCTGCGTTGACGCCTGGTTTTCGACGGGCGAGATGAGCTACTACCATGCGGCCGTCAAGCTGGCCGATGCGATGATCGCCCGCTTCTACGACCGGCAAGCGGGAGCATTTTTTGACGCCGCCACGCCAGCGGACGGGGTTGCGCCCCTGGGCGCATTGGCCGCGCGGCGCAAGCCGCTGCAGGACACGCCCACCCCGGCCGGCAACCCCACCGCCGCTTCCGCTCTGCTCCGCCTTGAAGCTCTGAGCGGACGCAGGGAGTATCGCGAGATCGCCGAAGAGACGCTCGCCTCTTTTACCGGAATCGTGGAGCACTTCGGCCTCTATGCCGGCTCTTACGGGCTGGCTCTGGAGCGGTTATTGCTCGACCCGGTGCAGGTTGTGGTAATCGGTTCCGGTCCTCAGGCCGAACGCCTTGTGGCGCGGGGTGTGGCCCGCTTTGCTGTCAACAAAACCGTGATGCGCATAGATCCGGAACGGCTGGTTCCACGGCGCATTCCCGAGGAGCTGGCCGAAGTCCTGCTTCAAGTTCCAAAGCCAGCCGGTGCGGAAGCCTGGGCGATCGTTTGCCGCGGACGCACCTGCCTTCCGCCGGTCACAGTTGCCGAGGCGCTTGAAGAGGCGCTGAAAAACCCGGTTTAAAGATGGGGAGTCAGCCGGCCTGCCGCCTGGATGAGTCTTCCGCGGCCTGTAAGGCCAAGAAAAGGAGGTTTCGCGCTTGATCGAGTCCTTATTAACCCGAAAAGCCTATAAAACTTCAACGGGGCTTAGTCCCGGCGGTTGTATTGTAAAAGGAACACATGAGGCGGTTTGATTCAATCCGGGTTCTAGCCTGTTTGTTGGCTTTCTCAGCCGTCCTGCAGGCGCAGCAGTATGTCTTTCGCGCCTTTCGTCAGGCCGAAGGGCTCAAGAACCTTGGGACCAGCTCGCTGGCGACAGACCGCTCCGGCTTTCTGTGGATGGGCACAGAGAACGGCGTCTACCGCTTTCTCGGTTACGGCTTTGAGAGGTACGGCGCGGAGCAAGGGATTGCTGAACTTGATGTCCGGGACGTAGTTTCGGATCCGAACGGCACGATCTGGGTAGCCACCGACGGGAATCTATACCATTGGAACGGTCAACGGTTTATTTCCGCCGGACGAGATCCAATCGTGGTCGCGGGCCCGCGGCGCATTATCGTCGAAGATGCGCGCCACCTGTTGGTTGTGGAAAAGGGGCATCTTTACCGGTTAGAGCACGATGCCGAAGGGAAGATGCTCTCTTTTCTGCCCGTGTTTCCGGACCATCTGCTGGCTTCCATGCCGGATATGGCCAATGTGAGCAGCCTGAGTGTCGTGCGGGAACCTGGGGGTGGCCTTCGCTTCTGGGCCGGCTGCGGCAAGGGCCTCTGTTCCTGGCTGGAACGCGAGACCGGGGCTGCCGGCGATTGGACTTCGCTGCAAGGATCGGAAACCGGGGCTCCTGTTCAACTGCGCGAGGGCGTGGTGACCGAATGGGACACGGACAAGGGCCTTGCCGTCGATCTCTGGGGGGGCGTTCTCCTGGATAGCGCCGGCACACTCTGGGCCGCAGGCGCGGCTCACGTGGCCGTCCTGCTGCCTGGGTCTGCACGCTTTGTCGATCGCTCCATTCCTGGCCCCGCCTTGGAAGGCGTCTACAGTCACGCCCCCCTGATCAAGGATCGGCAAGGCCGGATACTGGCCCCCACCGAAGGGGGAATTGCCCGCTGGAATGGAACCGGCTGGCAAATTATTGGCCGGGCCAATGGGTTGGAGCGCGCCAGTCATATTATGAGCCTTGCCTTCGACCCGGCCGGCGACCTGTGGATCGCCAGTCGGGGAGATGGACTCTACGAGTGGGTCGGCTATGGGAACTGGGAAGGATGGGGCGACCAGCAGGGACTGCCTTCCGCATCCATCTGGGCCATCGTCCCAGCAAACGTGGATCGGGTCTTCTTGGGAACGGAGAGCGGGCCTGCTTGGATCGACCCGCGCAATGGTTTGGCCGGCTCGCTGTCAACCCAGCGGCGGTGGGCCTTTGGCCAGGCGAGCGGAATGGTTGCCGATCGCGACGGCTCTTTGTTGGTCATGACCGCTTCGGGCGCCATCCTGCGCATCGATTCCAAGACGGGCCGCGTGGAACAGAAGACGAAAGTACCCGCCCGTATCGTCAACGCCATCGAGGATTCCTCCGGTCGCGTGTTTATTGAAACATTTGATGGTATCTATCTCCGCGAAGCCGGGGCCCCCAGCGACAGGTCTTCGTCGCTGGGGTGGAAAGCCGGGGCTTCCTCGGCCGGGTGGTACAGGGTTAAAGCCGTGGATGCCTTGCTGGGGGATTCCAGCAAGGTCTTAGGAGGCTGTATATCGCCCGACGGCGCGGCCTGGTTCCTGGGCAACAATCGGCTGGTGCGCTTCAAGGACGGAGCGTGGACTGCGCCGCCGATCGATGGACTGCCCGAGCTGCGTGGTGAGTTGCTGGCCGTTTCCTGCGCGCGGGATGGCGCGATCTGGGTTACCGGCGATCAAACCGGTACATGGCGTCTGACGGCGGGCGGGGTACGGATGCAGGCTTGGCAACTGGAACTTCCTCCCGAGCTGCGCACTCTTGCTCCACTGGCGATCCTGGTGGACCATCGCGGATGGGTCTGGGTGGGGGCCGATATGGGCCTGGTGGTGTGGAACGGCCAGAACTGGCGCCACCTCACCCAGGAGAGCGGGCTGATCTGGAACGATGTCAATGAAGGGATGCTGCGGGAAGCCGCCGACGGCTCGCTATGGATTGGAACCAGTAGCGGAGTCAGTCACCTGCTGCATCCTGAGTGGGTCTTCGACACGATCCCGTTGACCGTTTCGCTGACGGAGTTTAATCGCGGCGAAATCAATTACCTCGGTGCTCAGCGGATTACTATGCCATGGGGCGGTTTGCCGCTGCGCTTTCGTATCTCTTCGCCCACGATGCGCAACCTAAGCGAGCTGGTCTTGAAGATACGGATGGTGGGGTATCAGTCGGAGTGGATGGAAACCCAGACCGGCAACGCGACTTTTCCCAGGTTGTCTCCGGGGTCGTATACGTTTATGGCGATGGCCTGCAATCCGGACCTGGATGCCTGTTCTGTTCCGGTGAAGGTTGACTTCAAGGTCCTTCCGCCCTGGTGGAGAACCTACTGGTTNNCGCATCCAGGCGACCCACGATGGGCTCACCGGAATGTTGAACCGCGTGGCCATCCTGCGCGCTCTAACGGCGGAGACAGACCGCGCTCTGCGGGAGAACCGTACCATCATTGTGGCGCTGGTTGATCTGGACCACTTCAAGCGCATCAATGATCGCTATGGACACTTGGCCGGCGATGAGGCGCTGCGCTGGTTCGCCGCGGCGGTCGGAGCCGCCATCCGCGCCTATGACCATGCCGGCCGGTACGGCGGCGAGGAGTTCCTGCTGACCCTGACCGAGGTTCCGCGCGAGGCTGTCGAGCAGAGATTGGTCAGCCTCCAGAACTCGATCTCCAACCTGAAGGTCTGCGCTCGCGGTTCCGAGTTCACACTCAACTGTAGTATGGGTGCGACCGTATTCGATCCATCCGATGGAAACGCAACTGTCGAGTCTCTGCTCGCTGTCGCCGACGATGCTTTGTATGCCGCCAAAGCCGAGGGCCGCAATTGCGTAGTCTTCCGTCCTGCCGGCAGTTCGGGGCCCCAGCAGGACTCGCAAGCAACCCTCCAGTTCCCTGTGAGGGAGCAAGCCTCGGAAAACGGCCACGAGCAGAATAAAGGGTAGCCTGTACCAACTCCGCTAACTTGCTGACTCGGCGCCTGTCACTCACTGCTGAAGGGATTGCCTTCTCGCGGCTTGAGCGTGGTTGGGTCGTGTCCCGGTGCGGCCTCGGTGGTTGGCTGGTTACGGCTGCTCGCAGCGCTGTCCATGAAGGTGTTGAACACCCGGTTGGGGTCGCCGGGCAACAGAGCTTGCTCCTCCAGCGCCAGCCGAACGCGGCGGCGAAACTCCCGCACAGGGGCGTATTGCTGGGTGGCTAGCGTCTTGAAGACCACAGGGAAGATCAGCTCCGAGCCTTTGATCGCATCCACGCCCAGAATTTGCGGGTCGTCCACAAAAACCTCCCGGAACTCCGCGCTATTGCGGATCTCCATGGCAATGCCCTTTAACAACTCCAGCACTTTGTCGGGGTTGGCGGAAAAATCCACGCTCACGTTAACGGTGGCTACTGAGTAACCCACGCTCAGGTTGGCCACGGTGGTGATCTGCGAGTTGGGAATAATGTACAGCGTCCCATCGCCGTCGCGGACGGTGGTCTTGCGCAAAGTCATCGCCTCCACAGTTCCGGTCAGACCCGCCAGCCGTACCGTGTCACCCACGCTGAACTGGTCCTCGATCAGGATCAGGATGCCGTTGAGCACATCGCGCACGATATTCTGCGCGGCCAGGCCGATGGCCACTCCCGCAATTCCGGCCGAAGTGAGCAGAGGGGCAAGATTGACCCCCACGACATCCAGAATCTGCAATCCGGCAATCAGTCCGATGATTGCCAGGCCCGTGGCGTGAATCACCCCGGAGAGAGTCTTCACCTGCGAGACACGGGCCGGTTCAGGCGCATGCCGCTCGGCTACGTGAATCATCCGGGTCGTCAACAGGCGCAGCAAGCGGCTGAGAATAAAGGCGATTACTGCAATCACGAGCAGGTGAGGCAACTTAGTGTGGATGAATTCCTGAGCATCCACCGCCCACTCGTCCAACACTTTGCCCAGAAACCGCCCTTCCGCGAACAGGCCTGTTCTTGCCGCCAACAAAAATGGATGCATGGAGAAACTCCTGTCTCTAGATTAGATTGCCAGAAGGGTTTAGGTTGTTACAATCAGGGAAGTAAGTTGAAGTTCCCCGCAAGAGAAAAACAGTTTTTTGAGGAGTAAAGGAAATGGAACTGGTAGCTTCCAGCGTCCGTGAGTCTGTGTCGGCAGGCTCCGGCAGCCTAAGTCCTCGGCAATTGGTTGAAATCTACCGGCTGATGCTTCTTTCCCGCCGCGTGGATGACCGTGAGATCCTGCTCAAGCGCCAGCAGAAAATTTACTTCCAGATCTCCGGCGCGGGCCACGAGGCGCTGGGGGTGGGCGCGGCGCTGGCCATGCGTCCCGGTTACGACTGGTTCTTCCCGTACTATCGCGATCGCGCGCTGTGTCTGGCGCTGGGCTTCACGCCGGCCGAGATGTTGCTGCAAGCCGTGGGCGCGGCCACTGATCCGGCCAGCGGCGGACGCCAAATGCCCGCCCACTATGGCAGCCGCGCGCTGAATATTGTGAGCGTTTCTGCCTCTACCAGCACGCAACTGCTCCACGCCGTGGGTTGCGCCGAGGCAGGTCGCTACTTCAGCCAGTATCCCGACGCTGCCGCGAAACCCGGGGTCCCCGGCGACAGGTCTTCGTCGCTGGGGTGGGAACCCGGGGTCCCCGGCGACAGGTCTTCGTCGCTGGGGTGGGAGGGAGATTACCGCGCATTCCGCGACGTGACCTTTCATGGCGATGAGGTAGTCTATGCCTCGGTGGGCGAGGGTTCCACCTCTCAGGGAGAGTTCTGGGAGGCGATGAACACCGCCTCAAACAAGAAGCTGCCCGTAGTTTTCTGCGTGCAAGACAACGGATACGCCATCAGTACGCCGGTCGAGGTGAGTATGCCCGGCGGCAATATCTCCCGCCTGGTGGCCAACTTTCCCAACTTCTATTTTGCCGAGGTGGACGGTACCGATGCGGAGGCCAGCTTCCTGGCCTTTCAAGCCGCCGTGGCATACTGCCGCGCCGGCCAGGGGCCGGCCTTTGTGCATGGCCATTGCGTGCGGCCTTACTCCCACGCCTTCTCCGACGACGACCAGCTCTATCGCACCCAAGCCGAGCGCGAGGCCGACGCCCTGCGCGATCCGCTCGTCCAGATGCGGGCGCGACTGCTGCGCGAGGGCATCTTGACCGCCGAAGAAATCACCGCGTTGGAGCAGTCGCTGGACCAGGAAGTCGCCGAGGCCGCCGAACTCGCCCTTCAAGCGCCGCTGCCCGTAGTCGAAGAAATTACCCGGCACGTTTACTCCGAGGATCTGGACCCCACCAGCTCAGCCTTTGCCACCGAACAGGCAGCCGCGCCGGTTTCAACTACCAACAAGGAAAAGCCCTCGCAGGACGCGAAGTCCCGCACCATGGCCGACCTCATCAACGCCTGTCTCCACGATGAGATGCGACGCGATCCCCGCATCGTTGTCTTTGGCCAGGATGTGGCCGATGCCAGCCGCGAAGCCGCGCTGGCAGAGGTCAAGGGCAAGGGCGGCGTCTTCAAGCTCACCGCCGGCCTGCAATCCGAGTTCGGCTCCGAGCGAGTCTTCAACTCGCCGCTGGCCGAGGCGAACATCGTTGGCCGCGCCATCGGCTACGCGGTGCGCGGCATGAAGCCGGTCGTCGAGATTCAGTTCTTCGACTACATCTGGCCTGCCTATCACCAAATCCACAATGAACTGGCCCTGATGCGCTGGCGCTCCAACGGCCAGTGGGCCTGCCCGGCCGTGATTCGCGTGCCCATCGGCGGCTACCTGACCGGCGGCGCCATCTATCACTCGCAATCCGGCGAGAGCCTCTTTACGCACATTCCCGGCCTGCGCGTCGTCTTTCCGTCAAACGCGCTGGACGCCAACGGGCTGCTGCGCACCGCCATTCGCTGCGATGATCCGGTGCTGTTTCTCGAACACAAGCGCCTCTA
>PLOI01000141.1:0-12183 GCA_003142015.1 Acidobacteriaceae bacterium
CGGCAAAGCCTCGACGATCTTGCGGACCAACAAATCGAGTCCATCGCGCTTGCGGGCGCTGACGGGAATCACCTGCGCAAATCCGAAGTGGCGGGTGAGCGTGTCGATGAGCGGCAGAAGCTGATCCTTGGCGACGAGATCGATCTTGGTGAGCAGCAGGAAGACGGGGCAGTCGAGCTTGCGGATAAGGCCGAAGAGGAATTCGTCCTCGCTGGCCCAGTTGGTGCGGTTGTGTTTGGGGGTTGGGGTCGGTGCATCCCCAATCCCAGGTCTCAAAGGCGAGACCTGGGCCACCCCAAGATGCAGGTCCTTCGACTCCCCCTTCCCCTTCGCAACGCTCAGGGTCAGGGTTCGCTCAGGATGACAGTCTTGGGGGTTTGGGGCACCCATTTCAGTGGTTGGCTCGGCGGCGGCTTCCAGTTGCACGCGGCGGGTGGCGTCCATGAGGACGAGGACGAGGTCGCGGGTTTCGAGAGCTTCGTAGACCTCCTGCAACATGCGGCGGTCGAGGTGTGAGCCGGGTTTGTGGACGCCGGGAGTATCGACAAAGACAATTTGCGCAGCCGGATGCACGCCTTTCAGCGCCGGAACCTCGACCACTCCGGCGATGCGGTTGCGGGTGGTTTGCGGCTTGGCTGAGACGATGGCCACCTTTTCGCCGGTGAGGACGTTGAGAAGCGTGCTTTTGCCGGCGTTGGGCCGGCCGAGAATGGCGACAAATCCTGATTTCAAAGGGGAAAATGCTCCTGACTCAGTTTACGACGTTTCAGGATGGCCGGGCAGAGTTTGTGGCTTCCCACCCTTGCGACAAAAACAAGAACGTCGCAAGGATGGGGCACCCAAAATCTGTGCGGAAATTAAGAGGCCGGTGTTGGTCCGGATTCTTCAGTCGGCGGGAAGACGCGGAGGCGTTCGACACGGCGGCCGGTGGAAGCGACAACCTCGATCTTCATGCCGGCGGATTCGAGCAGGATGACTTCGCCGGGCAGCGGGATGCGGCCCTCGATTTCGCTGACCAGGCCGCCGAGGGTCGTGGCTTCGTAGGCCTCGTCGAGATCGCTCAGGCCGTCCTGCTCGCCGAAGAGATCGGGCAACTGGTCGACGGGAAAGCTGCCGGGGACCAGCCAGACGCCGCCGGGCTCGCGCTGCGGATCTTCAATGGGTACATCCACCTCATGCTCGTCGCGGATGTTGCCCACGATCTGTTCGAGCAGGTCTTCGATGGTGACCAGGCCAGCGACGGCGCCGTACTCGTCGATGACGATGCGCATGTGCTGCTTTTCGCGCTGCATCTCGCGCAGCAGCTCGTAGCCGCGCTTGGTTTCAGGGACGAAGACCGCCGGACGCTTGATGGAGGCAACCGTGCGCGTGTGAGCCTCGGCGTCGGCGATCTGCAGCAGGTCGTGAGCGAAGGCGATGCCGGTGACGTTGTCGAGGGAACTGGAATAAACGGGGACGCGGGAGAAGTTGTTCACCCGCAGCAGATACAGAAACTGCTCGAGGGTAGTCTCCTCTTGCACGGCAAAGACGTCGGGGCGCGGAGTCATCACATCGCGCACCAGCTTGTCGCCGAACTCGACGGCGGAGCGGACCAGATCGCGGTCACTCTCTTCGAGGATGCCCTCATCTTCGCCGGCTTCGAGGAGCGCCTCGACATCAGCTTCGGTCTCTTCTTCGGGGCTGGCCTGCTGCTCGGCCAGCGAGGCTACGGAGAAGAAAAAGCGGACGAAGACGGTGATGGGCGTCATGAGCCACAAAAGGAAACGGATTGGCCAGACGAGACGCGCCGCCCAGCGGCCTTGCGTGCGGTTGAAGAGCAGCGTGGGGAAAAGCTGGTTACAGAAGACCACGACGAGCACCAGTGCGAGAACGGCCTGGGCGATCTCGGCTGGGGTGGGACGAGCCAGGTTCGGGGCGCGATCGAAGAGGAACGCGCCGAAACCCAGCGCGATGATGCCCAGGGTGAATTGCTGCAGAACCGCCGCGCAGATGGCTGCGTGTTCGCGGCTGAGGCCCAGTTGCGGCTCGACCAGCTCTTCCCAGGCGTCGAGGTTTTCTTCGATCTCGCGGGTGAGGATTTTGCCGAACTCTGCGTAGACGCGGCTGATGTAGGAGGCCAGCGTTTCGATAGCGGCGAGGAGGACGATGAGGAGGATGAAGAGGGTGGTCATTGTTTGAGTCCCCGCTTGCGGGTTTGAGTTCGTGATTTCCCACCCTTTCGCAAAGAGCGCGAAAGGATGGGGCACGGGGCATTTGTGGAACTTTTGAGGGCCGGTTCTACTTTTGTGCGTTCGATGAGGCCCTGCGGCAGGCCGAGGCGGGCGCGGAGCCGGCGCTCGCGGCGGGCCATTTGGCCGGCGTCGGATTCGTGGTCGTGACCGGCGAGATGGAGCAGGCCGTGAAGGATGAGGACTTTGATTTCGGTCGCGAGAGAATGACCTTGCTCGCTGGCTTGGCACAGCGCGGTGGGGACGCTGATGGCCAGGTCACCGGCGATCTCTTCAGCGCCGATGCCTTCGGCGGGAAAGGAGAGCACGTCGGTGGTTTTGTTCTTGTTGCGGAACTGGCGATTGAGTTTGCGAATCGCCGCGTCGGTGGTGAGCAGCACTGTGACCTCGCCTTTGAGGCGAACGGCGGATTGCGTTTCGGTGAGAAAACGTGCCAGGGTGCGGGCGGAGGGCAGGCTTAGCTTTCGGTTTGGAGTTGCAAGGCTGGACGCAGCCGCTTGCTCCGCTGAAGTTGATGTCAGCGCGGGGTCGGGGTCCAAATCTGGGTCGAGGAGGATCATCGTACTCGGGGACGCAGTGTACGCGGCTCCGGTTAATTCTCATTCTACGCGGGTTCGTCGTATCCCACCCTCACGGCAACATTACAAGAAGCAGGTCCTTCGACTCCGCTCCCCCACCCCAGCGACGAAGACCTGTCGCTGGGGACCCCGGTACGCTCCGCTCAGGATGACAGCGGCGAGGGTAGGGTACCCCACCCATATTTTGCAAACAAATTCCTTGTTTTCTTGAGTTTACGGGCAGGGTTGCGCCGCAAAATCGTGAAAACAAAGAAGTTCCCTGCAAAATCGTCCTGGATAAGAAGTTACGGGAAGTTTCGGCCTCTGTTGGCAGCTTCCGGCTGAAATTCGGCGCGAAGAGGACGTGCCGGGACGATGATTTGAAGGAAGACTTCTGAGGATCATTGTGCGACGAAGTGGCGAAATAATCTGCAAGGGACTGGCCCCTTCGACAGGCTCAGGGCAGGCTATCCGGGCGGACGGCGCTTGCGCGCCATGGGGTTCGTGGTTTCCAAAGTCTCAAATTCGGGACTGGGGCGCTCGAACTGAAGGCTGAGTACGAGACAGTTCTCTCCATCGGCATTCAGGAAGGCTTGAATTCGGGGAAATGCATCGCGAAGCAGGAAACCGGCACGAACGGTAGTGCAATTGCCAATGCGCAGCCAGATCACTTTCGGCGGGCTTCCACGCAGAACGCTCAGTTCTGAAAAATCGGAATCCTTGGTGACAATGGCAAAGCCGTTCTCTCCGGCATAATCCCAGACCTTATCGCCGGGCGTATTTACCAGGCCACATTCTTCAACGTGAGCAGAACCGGGATAGAGATCCACTGACTAACTTGGTTTGGGGCAATCAAGCGCGGAGAGAGATTTTCGTCCATCAGGAGTTTCAAGCGGAGAGAATCTCGAATTTGCGTTCGCGGTCGGCGGCGAAGGCCAGGCACGCGCGGATGTCGGATTCGCGCAGCAGGGGGAAGTCGGCGAGAATCTTCGCCTCGGTCATGCCGGAGGCCAGATAATCGAGCACATCGTAGACAGTGATGCGCAGGCCGCGAATGCAGGGCTTGCCGCTCCGCTTGCCAGGTTCGATCGTGATGATGCCCGTGTAGTCCATGCACTTTCAGGATAGGACAACCGCCGCCTCGGCGCAACCACCTGCGGTGGGGCAGCCGCGCTGTGCGCATTGGGTTCGTGGTCTCCCACCCTTCGCAAAGTACGCGAAGGATGGGGCACGGAGATTTGAGAGAAGGTTAGGATTCGAAAATTTGGGTACTTCACCCGCCGCAACCCGCCCGCTCATCGCGATAAAACCGCGATGAACGGGGCACAGCTTTTCAAGGGTCAGGATGAATCTTCGGGGCTGATGAGCGGGCCACCTGCCGTAAATGAAACAGGGTGCAGGCTTCCCCAAGTTCCGACCTTGGGACTTAGGAGTCCCAAACCTCTTCCCTGTTTATTGCGGCTTTGCCGGATGCGATAGCTGCTGTTGCGTGCGGTTTTCGCGGGCTGGGGAACCTACTTCGATGGCTTCGCCGAGGGCCAGCGGCAGCTCCTGCTGCTGCGACTTGACCGACTCGTAGGCGCGGACAATGCGCTGGACTAAAGCATGGCGCACCACGTCGCAATCCTCGAAGTGGCAGAAGTGGATGCCCTCGACGCCGTCGAGAATGTTGATGGCGTCGAGCAGGCCGGATTTGCGCGGGTTGGGCAGATCGATTTGCGTGATGTCGCCGGTGATGACCGCCTTGGAGTTGTTGCCCATGCGGGTGAGGAACATCTTCATCTGCTCGATGGTGGTGTTCTGGGCCTCGTCCATGATGATGAAGGCGTCGTTGAGGGTGCGGCCGCGCATGAAGGCCAGCGGAGCGACCTCGATGACGTTCTTCTCAAACATTTTGTCGACCTTCTCCGGATCGAGCAGGTCGTAGAGGGCGTCGTAGAGCGGGCGCAGGTAGGGGTCTACTTTTTCCTGAAGCGTGCCGGGCAGGAAGCCGAGGCGCTCGCCGGCTTCGACCGCGGGGCGGACGAGGATGATGCGGCTGACCTTTTTTGCGTTCATGGCGGAGACGGCCATGGCGACGGCGAGATAAGTTTTGCCTGTGCCGGCGGGGCCGACGCCGAAGACCATATCGTACTGTTCGATGGCCTCGACGTACTTGCGCTGATTGATGGAGCGCGGCTGGACGGTGCGCTTGACGCCGGCAGAGCGCTGCTTGCCCGAATCGGCCAGCGAACGCAGAGTGGTGGCGGGGTCGGCCACGACAAGGCGCAACATCCCGTTCAGCTCTCCGTTGTGCGGGTTGACACCCTGGCGGCGCATGGCCTCGAAGTCCGCGAAGATACCCCGGACGCGGGTCACGCCGGTTTCCGGTCCCTCGATATGGACGGCGTCGGAGCGAAGATCGATGCGCACGCCGAGCGAGTCTTCCATGAGCCTGAGGTTTTCATCGCGAGTCCCGAACAGGGGCTCCAGATTGGGAGTGATCTCCAGAGCGATCTTCAAAGGTTTCGATGGCCTCCAGTGCGGCGGTGTGCGGTTGGATGGAGCGGGGTTAGGTTGGTGGAGAGGTCGGACACGCAGAGCAGACCGGCAACTCGAACGGTAAGCTGCGGGCAAGCGACTGAATTAAAGGGAAACCGGCGGACGCGAGACAGGACCAGGCTGAAGCTCTGGACTGAGGTGCGAGACCGCGGGATGGAATAGGCTACCAAATCCGGTGTCAGTATTCGGTATCTGGGGTTGAGAGTAGCGCCAACGGAGCCGGGAGTCAATGAAGGACGCAAGGATTTTTAGTGAAAAGTGTGCCTTGGCGGTTACCGGGGCCAGTGCAACTGCATTTCAACGAAGCTAAATCTCCTTTCTCGTCGGGGATGGCGCATGGTTCCTGGCAAAGGATCTGTCCGGTGATGAATCCGGCCAGCCGATGATGACCAAAAATAGATCGAAGACGAAGAGCGCGATTGCGATGTCGTTGAACAGTGTCGCCTGGCGGAGATCAGGCCAGAGTTGATTGGCGGCCCAGAAGAGAAAGGCGACGGCCAGCAGGATCCCTTTGACAGCTTCTATGCGCGAAGGGCGATTCGTGGACTGGTAAACGAGGTATGCAACAGCGATCATGGCAAGAGGAAATGCGGCCAGAACGTCATGCGCTCTGATAGGAAAGAGACGGGGAAAGGCGTCCCATGCGAACAGTACTCCAACGCTTGCCAGCGTGAGCAAGCCGAGAATCGCGGGAAGAGCACGGTGCACCTGGCTCAGACGAATACACATAGGCTATTCTCGCCCACACTTCGAAAAGAAACTATAAAGAGGTGCGGAGCGCCGGGGATGGCCTTGGCCGGGCAAAGGCATAGAGCGGCAAAGCAGCCATCTTTCGGACTGTTTGGAGCTGGCCTGACGCGCAGTGGTTCCAACACTCGCAGAGCTGGCGCATTGACCCGATGGCCCGTTTCCAGTAGACTATGAAATTGCGAGGGATGCGGCTCGAGTTGCATTCTGACACCGCATCATTTTGCCTGAAATCAGGGCTTACGATTTTGCCCCTGAACCCAGCGCACAGAAATAAAGGATAAGCAATGGCAAACCATGTATCGTCGCTGAAGCGCGCCCGCCAGACCGTAACCCGCACCGCGGTGAACCGCGCCAGCCGCAGCCGTGTGCGCACCAGCCTGCGCGCGCTGCGCGAAGCCCTGACCCAGGGCGATGTGAAGGCCGCGCAGGCACAGTATCGCGAGACCGTCTCCACCCTCGACAAGAGCGTGCAGAAGGGGATTTTGCACGACAACACCGTCTCCCGCTACAAGAGCCGGTTGAACGCGCGGCTGAAGGCTCTGGTCACAGCCAAGGCGTAACGCGGCGAGAGTCAGCAGAGAAAGATTGAAGGAAGAGAAGCAGCCGGGAGCGATCCTGGCTGCTTTTGTTATTGGAGGAAATCTCGCTCTGGGACATGGGCGATGGCCACGTGGTAAAAATCGTATCCTTTCATGCGAGCGGCTCGAGGACCGTAGCACCGTAAGCGATACTCCGATGCGCCCGCGTCGAAGTCCAATTTGAGGTTTCGCTTGCCTAGAAAGTCCGGCAGCGCCTTCGGGACGAGACCAAACGTCCATGGCTCGCCCAGCTTGACCACATCGCGACGAATCCTGGCCGCGCCCTCGAACTCGACGGAGCCGTCCAAGGCCCCCTTATGCACATAGGTGAATACGATGCGGCTGCCGGGTGCGCAATCTCCTACATAGCGCAGCACTGAATCGACGGCATCTTCGGTCAGGTAGTTTGTAACTCCCTCCCAGAGGAACAGCGCGGGAAGCGAAGGATCAAAGCCGGCATTTGCCAGGACTTCCGGCAATCTCTGGCGATTGAAGTCGATCGCGGCAAAACGGACATTCGGAGGAATCGCGGGAAGAATCTGCTTGAGCCGCGCCTCTTTAACTGCCAGCATGGCCGGGTGGTCAACTTCAAAGATCGTGGCGCAGGCTGCATCAGGAAGACGATAGGCGCGACAATCGAAGCCCGCGCCGAGGATTGCGACCTGGTGAATGCCGTCCGAGAGGGCGCGTGTCCAGGCCTCATCAATCAGGAGGGTGCGTGCAATCCCCGACGTGCGCGCCCCCGGCAAACGGCGATCGGCATATCTCTCGACAAGGAACCGGATGCAAAAGATTCTTGAAAGCCGCACCGCTCTTTGCAGCCGAGGACTGAGAAACGATGGGGCGAAAGGATCGGCGACAAGACGCTGGCTGGCAGGGCGAACAGACTCCAGCGCCCGGAACAGTGCCATGTATTCGGCAGTTCGACTTATCTGGTTTGCTTGCATGTGGTGAGTTTTGACGGCAGCTTCATTCTAAATCGCGGCTCATGCGCTCCGCGAGTCGATGCCGCACTAGAGCTTATCAACAGGTTCCCAAATGGAGTTACCGGCAAAATTAGTTAACTCCGAAAGCTGAGTTACTCGAGCAGCTCGAAGATGGCGGCCGCGCCCATGCCGCCGCCGACGCACATGGTCACCATGCCGTAGTGGAGTTGGCGGCGGCGCATCTCGGCGAGCAGGGTTGCGGTGAGCTTGGAACCGGTGCAGCCGAGCGGGTGGCCGAGGGCGATGGCTCCTCCGTTGACATTGATGCGCGCCGGATCGAGGCCGAGTTCGTGGATGACGGCCAGCGCCTGCGCTGCAAAGGCCTCGTTGAGTTCGATGAGGCCGATGTCAGACAGGGTGAAACCAGCGATGCGGAGAACTTTGCGAATGGCGGAAACGGGGCCCATGCCCATCTCCTCCGGCAGGCAGCCGGTAGCGGCGTAGGCCAGCAAGCGACCAAGGGGGTGAATGCCCAGTTCGCGGGCGCGGCCGGCTTCCATCAGAATGGTTGCAGCGGCGCCGTCGGAGGTTTGCGAGGAGTTGCCGGCGGTGACGGTTCCCTCTGCGTGGAAGGCGGGCTTGAGTTTGGCAAGGGCTTCGAGCGAGGAGTCGGCGCGCGGACCTTCGTCGGCGGCAAAGATGGATTCGGTAACGGTGGGCTTGGCGGCATTCGCGCCGGGAACGGCAGTGGTGACGGGCACCGGAATCAGTTCATCGGCAAAACGGCCGGCAGCTTGCGCGGCCACGGCCTTGCGGTGACTGGCGAGAGCGAAGGCATCCTGATCGGCGCGGGAGACGCTGTAGTGGCGGGCAACGCGCTCTGCGGTGAGGCCCATGGTGAGCAGCGAGGCAGGATAATGGTCGGCGAGCCAGGGGTTGGGGCTGGGCTTGAGGCCGCCAAAGGGCAGGAGGCTCATGGACTCGACTCCGCCAGCCACGACGACGCGGTCGCCGCCGGCGCGGATGCGCAGATCGGCCTGAACGATCGCTTCAAGGCCGGAGGCGCAGAGGCGGTTGACGGTGACGCCGGGAACCTCGACCGGCAACTGGGCGCGCAGAGCGGCAAAGCGGGCAATGTTCCAGCCCTGCTCGCCCTCCGGCTGAGCGCAACCGAGGATTACGTCGTCGATCTCGGCCTTGTTCAGCTCCGGAATTCTTTTCAATGCTCCGCCGATGGCAAGCGCGGCGAGGTCGTCGGGGCGAGTGGTGGAAAGAGTGCCTTTGGGGGCGCGGCCTATCGGGGTGCGAACGGCGCTGACGATGACGGCTTCCGGCATGGGGGATGCTCCTTTGCGATTCTCTGGGCGGCCTCCCACCCTAGCCGCAAAAACAAAGACCCGGCAAGGATGGGGCACCCAGCAAACTTAGTCCGGCATTTCCAGTATGGTCCAGGCGTTTTTGGAATAGAAGTGATAAACGGTGCGGCCCTCGACAACAGAATCGGCGAGGGCGTCGTGGTCGAGGCGTGCAGGGTGAAAGACGAGGCCAGCCTGAGCCTCGCGAATCTGCTCGGGCGAGGCGGGATCGATGCCCCAGTTGAAACCGAGAACGCCGGTGGGGTCGTGCGGCTGGAGGCGCTCGGTTTCAGGCGCGGCGGCGAGGACGAGCAGATTGGCCGGGGCGCTGGAAAAGAAAACCAGAAGCGAGACCGTTCCCCGCTCCGAACAAAGAAGCGCCCAATCGGATGAGCCGGCGCGTTCCAGGCTGGCGTGGATGACGTTTTCCGGGCGATGCGCCTCGTAGGTCTGCGGAATGAGGCATCCGCGTTGGGTGAGCAGGGCGATGAGTTCCTCGGGAAGGCCGGGAAACGAGCTAAGCGGCAGATGGCGGATGCGGTAAAGAGTGGCGCGGCCGTCGAGGAGGATCTGGCCTGATTCGTTGAGCGGCGCGGGGGGTGGTTCCTGTGGCTGGGCCAGGAGCATGGAGCAGGCGCAGAGCAGAGCGCCAAGTGGCCAAACGAACTTTCTGAGACCGGCGCGAACCATGGAGATTGCAATCCCTCAGGGGCTAAAGCCCAACTTCTTTTGCCGGGTTGATGTACGGGCTGAACAGGCTGCGGAAAAACTCGGGATTTCGAGTGAAATTGACTGAAAATGTCCCTCCGGGGCTAAAGCCCGCGCTAATTTTGCTGGCTTTATGCGGGGGTTGAAACCCCCGCCTCCCTCCGATTCCCGCCGTCCTCCGAATAGAGTTTTTCCGCTACCTGTAAAGCCGTGCCCTGAGAGACTGAATAAACTTTCCCTCAGGGGCTGAAGCCCGCGTTGATTCTGTTGCATTTGCGGCACGACTAAAGTCGTGCCCTGACACAGCCGCAAATCAGAATCGAGCTTGTACGGTTGGTTTCGTTGGCGGCGATCTCGTGATCCATGGAGACTGTCCTTTTGCTCATCATCGTCCGAATTCGCTTTGACTGCAAAGCTAGTTGCGCAGCGGTTTGCCGGTTTTCAGCGTGAAGGCGATGCGCTCCTGCGTCTTGCGCTCGCCGCAGAGGGAGAGAAAGGCCTCGCGTTCGAGGTCGAGGATGTACTGTTCGGAGACCAGGGTTCCGGCTGTGACACGGCCGCCGGAGAGAATGTAGGCGGTCCAGCGAGCAACTTTCTGGTCGTGTTCAGAGGCGAAGCCCGCCTCGCCCATGAGGAAAGCTCCGGTTTCGAGCATTGCCAGGGCCGCCGTGCCGGGCGCGGGAATCTGCGTACGTGGCTGCGGCGCGACGTAGCCTGCCCCTGCCAGCAACGCGACATGGGCCTTGGCGTCGAGCAGCAGGCGCTCGCGGTTGAGGGTGATGCCGTCAGAGGGGCCGAGCAGGCCGAGCGAGCGAGCTTCGACTGCGGAAGTGGATACCCTGGCCAGAGCGATGGTTTCAAAGGAGCGGCGCAGCGCGGTGGAAAGCTCCGCCGACTGGGCAAAGCGCGAGGGCAGATTTGAATTTGGCACGCGCGGATCGGGAGGCGCGAAGGATGTAGCCGCGTCGATGGCCCGAAGCAGCATTTCCTTGGTGCCGCCTCCGCCGGGAATTAGGCCGACGCCAGCCTCGACCAGGCCGATGTAGGTCTCCGCGTGGGCCTGACGGCGCGCAGCATGAAGGCAAATCTCCGCGCCGCCGCCGAAGGTCAATCCGAAGGGCGCGGCGACCACCGGGCGCGGGCAGTACTTGATGGCCATGGTCATCTTCTGGAAGCCATGAATGACCGCGCCCAGCTCTTCCCATTCGCCCTCCTGCGCGGCCATGAGGAGTTGCATCAGGTTGGCGCCGACGGAGAAATTCTCGCGATCGCTGGCAATGACAAAGCCGGCAAAGTCGCGCACCGCCTCGGAGTCGGGATTGAGCACCGCCGAGGCCAGCGCAAGCACGTCGCCGCCGATGGCGTTCTTGAGCGAATGCAGCTCGATACAGCCGATGCCGTCGCCCAGATCGACGAGCGAGGCTCCGGCATTGGAGCGGACAATTCCGTTGGAGCGGCGGAAGTCCGCGATGCGGGCGTGGCCGGGGAAGGTGGCGACGGGCTCGAGCTTCTTCTTTTCGGGCTGGAAACAATCGCGGCCGTCGCGAGCGTACCAGGAGGTGTGGCCGGCAGCGAGCAAGGCCTCGACGCGCGGGCTTACCGGAAGCCCAAGCGCCTTCATGCGGTTGACGGTGGAGGCGACGCCAGCAGCATCCCACATTTCAAAGGGCCCCATCTCCCAGTTGAAGCCGGCGCGCATGGCGCGGTCGATGGAAGCCGCGTCGCCGGCGATTTCTCCGATGCGGTCCGCGGCATAGTTCCACAGCGTGGCGAGAAGCGGCCAGAGGAAGGCCGCGGCCTTGTCCTTTGCGGGGTGGTTTTCCAGCAGCAGGCGCAACCGCTCGGAGACCGTGGCGGCATTTTTAGCCATTTCCAGAGCGGGCAGGGCGGGCTTGCTGACCGGGCGATACTCCCAGGTGCTGAAGTCGAGCGCCATGCGTATTGGCTTTTCTTCGTTTTTGGGGCCGTCGTCGCCGCGGAGTTTCTTGTAGAAGCCCTGGCCGGATTTGTCGCCAAGCCAGCCGCGGCGGACCATCTCNNCCGGTGCGGGGCCAGCCGATGGCCTGTCCGGTGAGCGCGTCCACCTCTTCGATGGTGAGCTTTTGCTCCAGCATCAGCGCAGCCGCGGAGAACATGACCGAGATGCCGATGCGGTTGGCGATGAAATTGGGGGTGTCGTTGGCGAATACCACGAGCTTGCCCAGATTGCAGTCGGCGAAGGCGGAAAAGGCGGCCAGCACTGCCGGATCGGATTCGGCGGTGGGAATGACCTCGAGGAGGCGCATGTAGCGCGGCGGATTGAAAAAATGAGTTCCGAAGAAGCGGTTGCGATGCGCGGCGAGCCCGGCTGCGATTTGCTTGAGAGGCAAGCCGGAGGTGTTGGTGGTGAGCAGGGCGTGAGGTGCCAGATGAGGCACGACGCGGGTCAGGAGCGCCGTTTTTATCTCCAGGTTTTCGGCCACGGCCTCGATGACCCAATCGCATCCAGCGAGCCGGGGCAAGTCGTCCTCGAAGTTGCCGGGGGTGATGAGCGCGGCGAG
>PLOI01000141.1:12197-14236 GCA_003142015.1 Acidobacteriaceae bacterium
ACGGCGGCGCGGCGGATGAGAAGCGAAGGAGTGACAACAGAAAGCGAACCGGCAGGGCCGGGAGCGGAAGTTACAGGCGGGGAAGTCGTACTCATGCGGGCTCTCCCTTGGGGGTTGGGGTTCAAGAACCTTCCGCCATGCGGAAACCATCGCAGGATACGGAATTGCGCGGCACACGGTCAAGGATGAAGGCGGCTTTCTGCCGAACGAAAGTTTCCCGGCTAAGGAGCGGCCTCCAGAAGCGCGCTCAGGCCTTTCATATCTTTTACTACAATCCGGCGCGCGTCCACATCTAAAAGTCCCTCGGCCTGAAGGCGCATCAGATTGCGCGAGATCAGTTCGCGCACCGTTCCTAACTGATTGGCCAGCTCCTGATGGGTTGCGGGCAATTGAAACTCGATGCCGCTGTTGGTCTGGATGCCTTGACTCTCGGCGAGCTGGATGAGAGTGGAGACGAGGCGCTGGCGAATGGTGGTAAACGAAAGCTCCTCGATGATGCCCACCAGACGCCGGAGCCGCGCGCCGGCTACGGAGAGCACCTTGAGCGCGACCTGGGGATGTTCGAGACAATAGCTGTGAAAATCGCGCTGCGAGATGAAGGCGATCTGCGTTTCCTCGATGGCGATAGCGGAGGCGGGGTAAACTCCTCCATCGAAGATGGGCAGTTCGGCGACAGACTCACCGGCCTGATTGACGGCCAGCACCTGCTCGCGGCCGTTGACCGAAGCCTTGAAGATGCGCACCTTGCCTGTGGCGATGACGTGCAATCCATGGCATGGCTCGCCCTCGGAGAAAAGCAGTTCGCCGGTCTTGAATCGCTTGCGCACGGTGCGGGCAGCCAGCGCGCGCAGTTCCTCCGCAGAGAGACCGGAGAACAACGCCGTGCCTTCAAGGACGGCAACAAGATCAAAGCGCTGAATGCTCACTCGTGAATTCTACCAGCCTGCGAATTTGTTTTCTGAATAAGTCCTTGCTGTAAGGTTACATTTCCTCAGGGGCTAAAGCCCTTCGTTTTCCTATACTTTTCGGCACGACTGAAGTCGTGCCCTGACACAGTGCGGATTTTTGAAACAAGCCCTACGTTATCTTGAGCGCCGGTCCGCGGTATTTGTGCGTCGCTCCGGCTGAAACTCCGGTGTCGAAGGATTATTCGCTGGCTTGTGAGCGGAGACGGATACGCTGTTCGCAGCCGTTGAATCCGCAGCGGAAGGTCCCGAACTGCTGGTCAGCAGTTTACTCAGAACCGGGATATTCGCGCGCTGCGTTTCCACAAAGTCCACGCCCTCAGCCGTTAGTGTGAAAGCTGAGTTATCCGCTCGCGTGATGTAGCCTTTCTTTTGAAGATACCAGGTGGTGAATTCCAGATAATCGCGGGGAAAACCCATGCGGACCTCAACTTCCATCAGCGAAACTTCCGGGCTGGAAGGGTTAGTGCGACGCCGTATATAGAGCACCGCGAGCACCGCCAACCGCCGGTTCAATTCGCCGTCGATTTGATCCATGAAATCAATCGAACTGGATAAGGGGTCGGGCGGGGGCACCTCATCTTCGAAAGAGGCATCGTACTTGGCGCGGCGCTCCGGATCGGACAATACGTCATAAGCCTGCTTCAGAAGGAAGAACTGCGAAGCATCGCCTGTCTCCGCGTTGTCGGGGTGAAAGCGGGCCGCGAGAAATCGATAGACGCGGTGGATTGTTTCAGACTCGGCATTACGGCTGATCTGGAGGAATTCGTAGTAATCCGGAATTTCCATCTGGGCTCCCTGGAGATTGGNNGACGATGCAGCGTTTCAAAATCACGGTTTGGAGGGGGCATGGGAAATGGATTTCTTTAAGGCCAGTGACCAAAGTCGCTGCCTGTGAGGGCGGCGCTGCTCGATGCTGCAAGAGAAGGAGATCAA
The DNA here is from genome assembly GCA_003142015.1 of Acidobacteriaceae bacterium. GTDB lineage: Bacteria > Acidobacteriota > Terriglobia > Terriglobales > Acidobacteriaceae > Telmatobacter. The sequence goes on from PLOI01000141.1 coordinate 14,099, forward strand.
AATGAACCCAGCCAAACAGACCGTCCGCGAGATTGCTCTGGAACAGCCTTCCTCGATGCGCGTCTTTGAGCACTATGGAATCGATTATTGCTGCGGAGGGCGCAAACCTCTGGCTGAGGCCTGCGCTGCCAGCAAGGT
>PLOI01000128.1 GCA_003142015.1 Acidobacteriaceae bacterium
ATTATCAGAAAGGGCGCGGAGGCCTCGCTGGTACCGGTGGCGGAATTCGCGCTGGGCAAGCAGCGCATTCTGGAACTCTACCTGAACGTGGTGGAATGGGGTCCTGGCATTTATGGCGCGGATGCGGCGTGCCGGTACCACTACGGAGGCTCGGCGCGGAGTATCGGCCGGGAAGAGGCGGCACGGCTTGCCGCGATTCTGCCGGCTCCGTTGAAGCGACGGCCCGAGCGCATGAATCACTACAGCGCGGCTATCCTTGAACGGATGCGGCAGGTGGGTTGGTAAACACGAGGAACCTTTTGCTAAATGTCAGGGCCGGGGGGCGGGTCTGAGAGCGGGTTTGACGGCGGCACGGGGATTGGCGCCCAAAGGCCTGGCTGGAACAGGCTGCGGAGGCAACGCCGGCTTGACATGAGGTTTGGCTGGCGGTTGAGCAGCGGCCTTCAGCGTGGGATTTTCTGTCTCTTCGCCGAGAAACTGCTCATCGTCCTTGCCGGTGATGGCTACGCGCATGACGTCCATCCAGATGGGCAGCGCGGTTTTGGCGCCGGTCTCTTTTTTGCCGAGCGACTCGCGGCTATCGAAGCCCACCCAGACGCCGCAGGTGACNNTTGAGTTGCGCCGCCGCCGCGCCGGTGCCGTGCGCCGTGACGGCTTCGAGGAGGGTCATCATGGTGCGCGCGGTCTGCTGGCTGATTACCTCATTCACGGCGGGCGGCTGCTCCCAGAGCGTGATACCGTCGGCGTTCTCGACCTTGCGAATGAGACGCGGGGTGACGCGCAAGCCGTCGTTGGGAAATACGGAGTAGCTGGCGACCTGCTCCTGGAGCGTGATTTCGACGGCGCCGATGGCGATGGGCAGGTAGGCGGGAATGGTGGAAGTGACGCCGAAGCGGTGAGCCACCTCGATGACTTTTTGAATGCCCACGCGGTCGGCGAGCTTGAGAGCGGGAATGTTGCGCGACTCGGCGAATGCGTTGGTGAGAGTCATCGCGCCCTTGTAATCGTTCTCGTAGTTGTGCGGGGTGTAACCGCCGAAGCTGACCGGCCCATCGACGATGATGTCGGTGGGTTTGGCGCCATCCTCGATGGCTGCGGAGTAGTCGTAGATTTTGAAACCGGAGCCGACCTGCCGCTCGGATTGAGTGGCGCGGTTGAACTGGGAGAGCGCGTAATCGCGTCCGCCCACCATGGCCAGCACGTCGCCGGTGGTGTTGTCGATGGCCAGCAGAGAGGCCTCAGCGCCGGAGTCCTGCTCGAGCGTGGCGCGGCGAACTGTGCCCTCCGTCGCGTCGGCGAGGTGAACGTAGATTATGTCGCCGGGTTTGACGAGCGCGTCGGCGGAGCGCTGACCGGTCCATGCCCAGTCTTCCGGCTTGAGGACAATCTCGCCTGCACCCACACGGGCGCGAATCTCCAAAGGCAGCACGCGGGTGACCACGGCATGCACGTAGTCGCCGGGGCCGGATTTCGTGGCCCAATCGGGATGCTTGTAGTCCTCAATGGCGACGCCGCCGGCAAGGACATTTTCCAGCTTGCCGGGCCCGCTTTGACCCACCCAGCCGTGCCGCCGCTCGTAGACGGCGAGGCCGTCGGCGACGGCGCGATTGGCTGTTTTCTGGAGGTCCAGATCGAGCGTGGTTTCGACCTTCAGGCCGGCCTCATGCACCTGTTCGGTTCCGAAGCGTTTCTCCAGCTCCTGCCGGACCTCCTCCTGAAACCACGGGGCAGCCGACATGACAGACGGGGCAATGTGCAGGCCGAGCGGGGCGTTGCGGGCTTGCTCCGCCTGCTGGTGTGAGATTGCGCGGTCGAGCTCCATCTCAGTGAGCACCAGGTTGCGCCGGCGCAGCGCTCTCTCCGGGTTGAGCAGCGGCGAAAAAGCTACCGGACCTTTGGGAAGGCCGGCGAGCAGGGCCGCCTCAGTCAGCGTCAGATCGCGGGCGTGCTTACTGAAGTAGAACTGGGAAGCGGCTTCAAAGCCGTACATTCCACTGCCCAGATAAATCTGATTGCCGTAAAGGGTGAAGATCTGCTCCTTGGTGAAGGCGCGCTCGATTTGAATGGCCAGATAGGCTTCCTGGATTTTGCGCGTCGAGGTGCGTTCGGAAGAGAGAAACAGGTTGCGCGCCAATTGCATGGTGAGCGTGGACGCGCCCTGAGCGCGGCCGTGACTGCGGATNNTTGTCTTCAATGGAGATGACGGCCTGGCGCAGCACCGGCGCAAAGTCTTCGTAGTTGACCACCTCGCGCCGCTCCAGCGCAAACGAACCGATGATGCGTCCCTTGCGGTCGTAGAGATCAGTGGTGGTGGAAGGGCGGTAGCGCTCGAGGTCGTGAATCTGAGGCAGATCGACGGAATAGACCAGCATGAGCCCGGCCAACGAGCCCGTAATCACAGCCAGGAAGAGCAGCGCGGCAAGGGCGTACTTGCCGGTGAGCTTACGCCGCCGATGCGCGTGCGCGGGCTCGGTGTGTAGCAGGTGGCTCCGGCCAAGGCCGCGGGGTTTGGGAGGCTCGATAGGGGTGACAGCCAAGCGGTTCAGGCCTCATCGGCATTCCTCTTGCGAACAATGAAGAAATGCTTTAGCCCAAGGCTAGCACGGGAGCGGCGCGATAGACGGTCCCAGCTCGCTACCGTGCACCACGCTGTGCAAGAGCGGGAACGCGGGATGGCGTTGCCTCCGTGTCAGGCCGCGAAAGACCGTCCATCGTATTGCAAGCAGCGTCTTGTCCACTGGCTGAATGCGGAAGAGCGTCAGATGAAGTGATCTTTGTGCTCTCCCACCATTGCGACAGAAACAAGTCGCAAGGGTGGGGCACGGGCCGTTGTTATTAAACCAGCAAAAAAACAAACGCAGATCCTTCGGCAGAGATTGGCGTAAAATGCGCGCCAATCGCAGTCGAAGGATGACAACTTATTCTTGATGCGAACTCTAGATACAGGACGCTAGGTAGAAATGCCGGTGTTCTTTGCCTTCAGCAGTTCAAGCGCCTTCAAGAGCGGCTGGTCGCCCTTGGGCTGCGGAGTTTCCTCTTCTTCTTCTTCGACCGTTGGTCCGACCACGACGTTGGGCAATACGGCCTCGTCGGGAATCTTCTTGCCGTCCGGGCCTTCGTACTTGGCCACCGTGAGCAGCAGCGCGGCGCCGTCAGGCAGTTCAATGGTCTTCTGAACCGTGCCCTGGCCGAAGGTCCGCTCACCCACCACATCGCCGCGCTTCAGGCCCTCGATGGCGGCAGCTGTCAACTCAGCCGCGCCAAAGGTGCCGCGGTTGACGAGCACGGCCAGCGGCGCGGCAGTGATAAATGTTGCCGGGTCGGCGGTGAAGCTCTGGCGGGGAAACTTCTGGCCTTCGAGCGTGGCCAGCGTGCCCTGCTTTACAAAAAAGTTGGCCAGCCGCAGACCGTCCTGGGGGTCGCCGCCAGCGGAGTCTCGCAGGTCGAGCAGCACCTTGCGGTCCTTGCCGGCCGCCTTGAGCCGGGCTGCAATCTCGTCAACGCGGGAGGCGGTCAGCGCGCCGGGCTTCAGATAGAGGATGGTCGCGCCTTCATACTGCTGTTCGCCGAGCGCGGGAGTGGCGGCGATGGAGCGGGTAAGCGTCAGCTTGTCGGGGTCGGATTTGGTCGGATGCACCACAGAGAGGGTCACCGTGGTTCCCGGCTTGCCTTCCAGCAGCATACGTATGACCGGCAGCGACAGTTCGCGGGTGGACTGTTCGCCGATGGACTCAATCACGTCGCCATCTGCCAAGTGTTCCTTTTCGGCAGCCGATCCGGGCAGCACACTGACTACCATGGCATAACCAAAGCGCTTGGAAACTGTAATGCCGACCTGCGCCGCGCCTGTTGCTGGACGTTGCTTGTAAACCTTGTACTCGGACGCAGTCAGATAACTGGAGTCAGCGTCCAGCGACTCCAGCAGGCCGTGCAACGCACCGGTCGTCACGTCATTGATGTTGGGGTCGGTCACGTAGTCGGTCTGAATCTTGCTGAGCACCTGGCGAAAAATGGCCATCTGGCGGTAGGCGCCGTCCTGCTGGCCTCCGGCGTGAACGCCAAACCAGCCAAACTCGCCGAAGAGAAAGCCCAGGCCGAGGGCGGCAAAGATCGCCAAGGAAAGAACAAAGACAAATCGCTGGAAGAATCGAGGCACACACACCACCGGGGCGGCCCTTGAGGGGAACCAGGCCACTCACCTATATAGACGCAATGATAACGCAATGGGCGCGTGGCGCGCGCACTTGCTTGGGCTGGAAGGGTAAAAGCAGGCCAAATGACGGGGAATACTGCCCTTTCAGTGGCAGTCCGAGGAGACGGAGCAGGTATTCGTCCTTCTTGGCGGATCGATTCAGGCCTAGGAAGCGACTCCCCGCCGGAAGAAGCTGAATCCCGTCTTCTTCTTTTCCTCGACAGCGGGCTCGCCGCAAACTGCGTATGCCATCTGCTGGATTACCTTCGCAATCTGCCCGTCATTTTCGGTGAACAAGGTAGCCGTGTTCTGCATCCGCCGCACGGCGGCATAGTTGTTGGGAATTTTCCACTTCGCCGGCTTGGTGAGAGCCTTGGTAATATGCTCTTCATCGATTTCGACGGAGCGAGGATCGTAACGGTTGATCACAATTTCGAGCTTGGGGCTGCCGGCGGCAGAGAGCAAGGCAATCAGGCGATGTGAATTGCGCAGCTCGGGGATGCCTACCTGGGTGACCAGGTAGATGGTGGCGGATTCATCGAAGAGATGTTCGCGCTGCAGGTCGAGTCTGGAGCCGGCGTCGACTACTACATAATCGAATCCCTGACGGGCGATCTCCAGCAGTTTGTCGATGGCTTCAGCAGAGACATACGTGGGCGCCAATTCGCCCGGGGCCGCCAGTACGAATAATCCGGATTCATGCTGTACCAGCAGGGTGGAGAGAAAATTCACATCGAGCCGGCTGGTATTCTGGAACGCGCTGGAAATGGAATATTGGGCCTTGATTCCAAGGCTGATTGCAGCGTCTCCGAGCGGGAGATTGAAATCGATCAACAGTGTTCTCTGACCGGACTCCTTGGCCAACGAGGTTGCAAAATTGCAGGCCAGGGTGGTGACTCCGGAGCCGCCTTTGGCGCCGAGGAATACCAGCAGCCTGCCGTCTTTCTTTCTCGGGGCGCGAGATCCGGCACGGAGGACCGAGGCCCGAACCAGAGCCTCTGCCACGGTGCCGGAGTCGAAGGGCAGAGTGAGAAACTCGCGAGCGCCAGCGCGCATGCAGCGCAGCAGCAAGCTCGAATCGGTCTGCGCGGAGTAGACCATTACGGTTGCCAGGTTGCGCGCACAGATCGTCTCTACCAGATCAAGCGCGTACTCCGGATCACTGTCCAACTCAACCAGGATGACATCGTAGTTATCCCCCAGTATTCGCGGCACATCATTGAGGGCGGGTGGATAAGCTTTGAACTCGTGGACCGGGCCGCTCTGGCATTCGCGCAGAATGCTTGTGGCGGCACTGCGGTGCTGCTCGTCCGGGCAGATGACCGCAATGGACAAGACGGCAGAACTTAGCGAATCGGGGATTTGCATGGAGTTCGACATAGAGGACTTGCTGCTCCCATTTGCTTGGTGCGTTTTTGCGGGTTCGCTTGCGCCAGGGGAATGGCGCAGTGCTTTCCGTCGATTGGTATCCATGATGCGAATATAGCACTGATTGTGACCATCGTCACAACAAAAAGGGGGAGATTGTGACGACAGACACGGACACTTCAGGTCATACACTGCATCGTATTAGCCTCTTCAAAGTGAAAGAGACAAACCATATTCCTAACCCCAGGAGCCCACGACGGCTTCGACCTTGACCGCTGACAATCATCTGCCCAGCCGGAATGGTGAGGTCTGTGCCGGCGGTCACATGGTGCTGTGATGCGGACGATCATCTTGGGCGGCCGAAAAAGCGCACGCGGCCGATTGAAACAACCTGACAGCCCCCTGCCGCAACCCAGGCGAATAACCCCAAAGCAATTTCCGCTTGCAGGCCCCCGGAACTTAACCACTGCTGGTCTCAGTTATCGGCGACAAAAAGGTTGACATGAGCGTCTTAAGCAGGCTTGTTCGCGGAAGGCGAACAGACCGCGCTCGACCTCGAAGTGCAACCTTTGGACGGGGATCCCTACGCCGGCAATGCCGTACCAGAATTTGACATATCGTCCCAAATTCGGCAAACTTGAGATGAAATCATCGCGCGGAACAGAGGACCATCATGCGAGAGACACCCCCGCAAGGCATCTACAAAGTTCAGGCCCTGGACAGGGCATTCGCCGTACTGGATCTGCTGGCAGAGAGCGATACGGCGCTGGGCCTGGCGCAGGTTGCCTCGTCGCTGCAGTTGCATAAGAGCACCGCGCACCGTTTTCTGATGGTTCTTGAGAGGCACCGCATGGTGGAACGCACCGCGGGGGGCAAGTTTCGCCTGGGGCTGAGACTGTTTGATTTCGGCAATCGAGCCATCGAGCAATATGACCTGCGTGAACGCGCGCAGCCGCATCTGCGCCGGCTGGTGGCCGAAACCGAAGAGACGGCGCACCTGTGCATCCTGGAGGGCGCACACGTGATTTACATAGACAAGATCGAGCCGGCCCGCTCGGTGCGCATGATTACCCGCATCGGCGCCAGCAACCCGGTGCATTGCACGTCGGTGGGCAAGGCAATGCTGGCGTTTCTGCCCGAGGAGCGTCTGAACGAGGTGCTGCGCCGGACCCGCTTCGAGCGTTTCACGCATCGCACGATCTCCACTGTCGAAGCCCTGCGTGTGGAGATTGAGAAGACCCGCCGTCGCGGCTACGCCGTAGACGACGAGGAGTTGGAGGAGGGGCTGCGCTGCATCGCCGTGCCGGTGCTGGATGCGCAGCGGCTGCCGGTGGCGGCGGTGAGCGTTTCCGGGCCTTCGTTCCGCGTGACAGCGCAGAAACTGCCATCGATCGCCAATCACCTGCTGCAGTGCGTACGGGGAATTTCAGTAGACATGGGGTTCATTTCCAGCGGCCGCGGCAATCGCGCCGTCTGGTCAGCTTAGGGCAGGGCGAGGCGGGATGGGTTGGTGGCCACAGCCGGCAGGCCTTCGAACTTCGATTCGCGGCGGGCATTTTCCTCGGGCCGATGGTCTCCTGATGCCCACTCTTTCTGATACACTCAAACATATTGATGAAGCATGAACCGCCTTTTGCCTGCCAGGGCAAGATTGCGGCCGGGAGTTCCCGGCTAATTCGAAGGGCGAGCCTCCGATAGGGGAGGGTGGTCCGTTCGGCGGAGTTTGCTGCTGAGATGCAGGCTTCATGTGGGGACGTAGCTCAGTTGGTTAGAGCGCTGCCCTGTCACGGCAGAGGTCGCGGGT
>PLOI01000002.1 GCA_003142015.1 Acidobacteriaceae bacterium
CTCTGGTTGCGGAACCGGCAACGCTCCGGCTCACTGCGTTTCCTCGCGTACCGGCTTCGCTGCGCTATCGCGTGGAACCCAAAGAGCGCGGCGACTGGCTGACGGGTTGGCTCTACGTGCGCTACCATTCGCCATTGGGCCTGGTCGAACGCTGGGCCAGGGCACCGCTCACGCAGACGGTTCGCGTTTACCCGGCCCTGCGCGCAGGCGAGGAGCAACAAATCTTTCTCGCCCGCAGCCGGCAGATTGACTTGCAACTGCGCCGGTCGCAACTGCGCGGACTGGGCCGCGACTTTGAGCGCTTGCGCGACTATCGCGAGGGCGACGACCTGCGCGACATCTGCTGGACGGCCACGGCACGGCGCGGCACTCCCATCACTCGCCAGTACCAGACCGAGCGCAGCCAGCCGGTTTGGATCGTGCTCGACTGCGGTCGGCTGATGCGGGCGCGAGTGGCTGTTTCACTGTCAACGAAAGAGCCCGGCCCGGCGCCAAGCCACTCCAAGCTCGACTATGCTTGCACGACGGCTGTGGCGCTGGCTCAACTGGCACTTTACTCCGGCGACCGCGTGGGCCTGTTGGCTTACGGGCAAGGCATTCAGCAGCGGCTTTTGCCCGGTCGCGGCGCGGCTCACCTGCGGCAGCTTATCGAGTCGCTGGCCCAGTTGCGCGCCGAACCCAGCGAAGCCGACCATCTGAGGGCCACGGCCATGCTGAATCGCCTGCAACCCCGCCGGTCCTTGATTTTATGGGTCACCGATCTGGCGGAGACCGCGATGCGCCCCGAGGTGATCGATGGCGCGCTGCAACTGCTGCGCCGCCACGTGCTCTTGTTTGTGGCCATGGCCCAGCCGGAGGTGGAGCTTATCGCGCAGGCGAGGCCCAGGAATGTGGAGCAGATGTTTCGCGCCGCCGCAGCCCAGGAGATGGCCGGCCGACGCGAACTTCTGCTAGCGCGGCTGCACGAGCAGGGCGCACTGACCTTTGACCTCAATCCCGAAGCTCTCACCGCGTCGGTGCTGAATCAGTACCTGACGGTGAAGGAGCGGGCAATCGTGTAGGAGTAGAATTCTCATCACGGGTGAAGGCAATGAGCATGGCAAGAACGAGGAGGAATCGAACCATGAGGAGCGCCGCATGCATCTGCTCCGCGGCGCTCCTTGTATGCCTGTCGGCTTGTTCCAGGGAGGACGCGCGGAATTTGGTGGACAAGCTGACTGCGAAGAATGATCAGTCAGCGGAATCTCCTCAGCCCGCGCCGCTGCCAAAGGCGGAAAAAAATGCCAAGCCGGGGAGACACGTAAAGGCGCCGGATCCCCTGCTTGACGCCACTCAGCAGGATCTCGCGGAGTACCTGCGCGGCAAGCTGCTTGCGCTCAGTCCCAGCGACGGAATCAACGACAATGTCGAGGTCAGGTTCGATCCGTCCACCAGCACATTGACCGTCATCCAACCCGGCAGCCGCTGCGATCAATTTCTGAATGCGCTCGACACCAACAACGTGACCTGGGATGTCTTCGATCCCAGCGAGGCCAACAGTTCACGCGAACCGCTTCTGCGGCTTACGGCAACTTCTGTGAGCGGCAAAAGGGCGAGAGCCTGCTATGACACGAAGGGCCAGCCCGAGCAGGGGCTTAATACAAACCGGGTGCGACTGCTTTTTTCCTATGCAAAATCGGAGCAGGTTTCCGGCTTCCAAGACAAGATGATGAAGGTCATGAAAAAGCTGGTTGTTCTGTCAGGCGGTGCTCCGGAGAGGGACATTTTTCAAGGGTCCAGCAGCAGCGCCAGCTCCGGCCACAGGTAGGACCAGCTAACAGGCCCAGGGCCCGCCCCTCAGCGAACCGAAGGGCGGGGTGAGCGTGGGTTGAGAAGAACTACTCCGCAGTTTCGGTGGCAGGCTCGGCGGCTGGGGCTTCTTCCGTGGCTTCGGCCACAATCTTGACTTTCACGTGAGCGGTGACTTCGCGATACAGCTTGATGGCCACGCTGAACTCGCCCACGCTCTTCAGAGGCTCGTCCAACTGGATCTTGCGGCGATCGATCTCGAAGCCTTTNNTTGATGGCCAGCGCCTCGGCCTGCGCCTTCTCTGTGGCGGAGCGGCGGTCGGCGGAATTCTTCATTTGCTCGACGACAGCCTTGTTGGCCAGGGTAGCCTGCATTGCCAGCTTGCGCGGCAGCAGGAAATTGCGGCCGTAGCCGTCGGCCACTTTGACCAGATCGCCGCGGTGGCCCAGGTTAACTACATCTTCCTTCAGAATTACTTCCATGACTAATTCTCCTGTGTGCGGGCTGCCGCCGTGGGCGCTCCTGTCCTTTCGGACNNGCAAACGGCAGCAGGGCGATGTTCCGGGCCTGCTTGATGGCGCGAGTCAGACGGCGCTGGTGCGTGGTGCAAACGCCAGTGAGCCGCCGGGGTACGATCTTGCCGCGCTCGGCCACAAAGCCTTGCAGCAACCGCACATCGCGGTAAGGAATCGCATCGATCTTCTCGGTGCAGAATTTGCAGACCTTCTTGCGGCGGAAAAAT
>PLOI01000019.1:0-1810 GCA_003142015.1 Acidobacteriaceae bacterium
TGGAACGGTGGCGGGCGCTGTATAAACACCAGTGGTGCTGATGGTCCCGGAGCTCGCCGACCAGGTCACAGCGGAGCTGTAGCTCCCAGTTCCCGAAACTATGGCAGAGCACTGACTGGTCTGGGTCGTTTGCCCGGCATAGATGCTGGTGGGGCTGCACGAGGCGCTGACTGAGGTAATGGTGGGGGGTGTCGAGGAGTTGCCGCCTCCGCCCCCGCCGCAACCGGCCACACACAACGTACCAAGCAAATAAAGGGAAATGATTGCTTTGCAATTCATAAGGCCTCCCGTTTTAAAAGGGCAAAATTTTCTGGAGTTGCAATTGGGCTTTGATTTTAGCATGATAAAACTCCCATTTACTGAGCGCACTTGGACTGACAGAACAAATTTTTTGGCCCGGCATCCATTGCGCCGTTTTCACCGACTCCTTCCCGCAGTGCGTTCCAAATTGGGCTTTCCACTAGGTCCCAGTAAACGCCGATTGCAACGCCCTCGGGCTACACTTTGAATATGCCCGCTCTCAGCCTCACTTCTCAGATGACCTCCCTGCTTGCCCGCATGAGCGAGCTGACCTTCAATGCGCCGTCTCTCGACGCCCTCGAGAAAGGCATCGTCGAGGCTATTGCCGATCAGCTCCCTTACTGCAACTGGACCGGTTTTTATATCCTCGACCCTTGCGATCCCCAGACTCTGGTTCTTGGCTACTTCGCCGGTGAGCCAACTCCCCACGTGCGTATCCCCGTCGCTCAGGGCATCTGCGGCGCGGCGGTTGCTTTGGGCCAAACGGTTGTCGTGGACGACGTGAACGCCGACCCGCGTTATCTCTCCTGTTCCCACAAGACAAAATCCGAAATTGTTGTGCCGATTTACGCGCAGGGCAAAATCGTTGGCGAAATTGACATCGATAGCCACACCCCGGCCGCCTTCACCAGCATTGACCGCATTTTCCTTGAAGAAGCGGCTCGCATTGTCGGCACCTGGCTGGAAAAACATTCCCCCGAATCGCTCACCGGGACGGCCGGGAACCCTGTTTAGACCAACTCCTGCCCTGTCCCGCCCCGGCCAACGGAACTTATCTCGAAAATCCTTCGTACTAGCGCAATATGCAATGCGTGGGTACATTAAGCTGGAGCGGGATGGGGCTGGCGGGGCCGGCCAGTACGCTGCGGCGCGACCGCCGCGACCTGGAACTCCGGCAAGCGGACACCGGCGCTGCAAGTCCGCGGAAGATTCCTGGCGGCAATGCCATTGCGAAAGGCCGCGTTCAGGCGGGTTCTGACTCCGCGCCTGCGACCCTTCCGAAGAACGGGGAGGCAGCTTTTCTGGAAATCGATTGGTCCCAAATCGTGCGCCGCTGCCTTGACGGCGATTCCAGCGCGTGGGCTGAGCTGGTCCGCGCCCAGCATCGGCGTGTCTACGGGCTCTGCTACCGCTTCACCGGCAACCCCACCGACGCCGAAGACCTCACGCAAGATGTTTTTTTGAAGATATACTCCAACCTGGCCAGCTTCGACACAGGGCGCGGCAGCCTGCACGTGTGGATAGCCGCCATGACCCGGAACCTCCTCGTGGACAATTTCCGGCGGACCAAGAACCTGCGCGCAACCTCTTCTTTGGACCAAGGCTGGGAGTCGGCGGACGAACTCAAGCCGATTGACCGGCTTACGGCCCGCGGCATTTCTCCCCATGAGTCGGCGGCCAAAAAGGAACTGGCAAAGATGGTGCAGGATGCCTTGGCGCGCGTCTCCGTCGAGCTGCGCGAGGCCGTCATCCTCCGCGATTTGCAGGACTTGGACTACAAGGAGATCGC
>PLOI01000019.1:1850-15276 GCA_003142015.1 Acidobacteriaceae bacterium
GACGAGGTTACCTTTAACGCGCACAGGGCCGTCTGCCCGGCCTGCTCCGCGCTCTACGAGGAGGCGCGCAAGGGCCGCGAATGGCTGGAGTTCCTTTCGCCCGAGCCCGAGGTGCCGGCGGGGCTTCTGGCCAGAATTCTGGCTGTGACCGGTCCGGGACAGGCGCTGGGCTACGGCCTGGCAACCGCCGGCGGTAACGTTTTGCCGATTCACCCCGCCTCCATTCCCGCCCCGGCCTGGCAGCGTCCCGGCTTTATGGCACACCTGCGGCGCTTTGCCGAGCCTCGTTTGATGCTGACGGCCGCGATGGCCTTCTTTTCCATCGCCATGACGCTCGGCCTCACTGGCGTCCGCTTTAGCAGCTTGCGGCTCTCCAGCCTGCGCCCCGGCACATTTCCCAGCGAAGCCCGTTCATTCCTCGAGCGGAGATTCACCATGGCTTCAACCCCCATCATCCGCTACTACGATCACTCGCGGCTGGTTTACGAGGTGCAAACGAGAATGCGGGAGCTGCGCCGGACTACCCAGGGTGAAGGTGAAGGCCAAAGCGGCGACCTCCGGCAGAAACCGCAGAACGCACCGTCCGGCGAGTCCAACCAGGCCCCTGCGCACAAGGACGGGGGCACCTGGGCAGACCCGTCACAGCAGCCTATTAGTCCGGCTGCTGAACCAACTCTCAACGATTCTGACTTTTTGGAAGGTTCCCTGGCATTTCTGTACCGGCCTGCGCACTCTGGCGGCTCTCCAAGGGAAATAAGGGAAAGGAGCACAGTATGGACTGCGTAAATCANNCATGGCAGAGCTTTCAACAGCCCTTCATCCCGCCGCCTCCGGCAACCGGTCCCAACCCATCGGCTGCCGCCGTGCTGGGATTGATTCCCGGCGTCGGCGCCATGTACAACGGCCAGTTCTTCAAGGGGTTTATCCACGTGGTCGTCTTCGCGGTGCTCATCAGCATCACCGACCATTACCCGATCTTTGGCTTGTTCATTGCAGCTTGGATCCTCTACCAGTCGTTTGAGGCCTTCCAAACCGCCAAGGCGCTGCGCGATGGCCAGCCGGTGCCCGATCCCTTCGGACTGAACGAGGTGGGCAACTGGCTGAACATGGGAACGCGGCCACGGAATCCTGGCCAACCTGGCACAGTACAGCCTCCGGCCGGGCCTGCTGCCGGGGGTTATCAGCCCCCGTATGCGGAGCAGTACCAGGCCCCGTTCCCTCCTCCTCCGCCGCCGGGGTTTTTCGATCCCGCCGCGCCCCCTCCGCCCATTTGCTGGCGACGCAAGGAACCCATCGGCGCCATCGTTCTAATTGCCCTGGGCTTGATGTTCCTGCTCGGGCAGTTGGATGTCTTCCACGGCCGCTTCTTTGAGTTCGCGTGGCCGGTACTGCTCATCGCACTGGGTGTCTGGCTCTTCGTTCGCCGTATGGGAGATTCACAAGGAGGCTCCAAATGAACCACTACATCATGATTCGCCGCCTGCGCGGTCCCGCCATTCTGCTGCTGATCGGTGGAGTTTGGCTGCTCCATGCGACAGGCGTGCTTGACCATCCCTGGCATTGGTTCTGGCCGTTGCTCATGATTCTCCTTGGCGTCCTCATGCTGGCCGAACGCATGGTGCTCACCGCCGGTGGCGGCTATCCACAGGGACCATATCCGGGCCAACCTGGCGCAGGCACGATTGACCCTCAATCGACAACCGGCGTTCCGCTGCACGACTCCGGAAACAATCCCGAGGGAGGACAATCATGAGCACCACACCTCCAACCACGCCTCCTGGCGGCGCGCCGCCCCCGTTTCCGCCTTACGATCCCCGGACCCAGTACCGGGTCTACCGTGAGCAGCAGAAAGCCGCATGGCGCGCGCAGCGCGATGCCTGGAAAGCCCAGCGCTATGCGATGAAGTCAAGCTACGTGGGCGTATACGGTCCGCGCGTTCCCTCGGTCGTCGGCCCCATCATCCTGATCGGCGTCGGCGTAATCGCGCTGCTCTTGCTCACCGGCCACATCAATGCCGGCGCTTTCTGGTCTTGGTACGGCCACTGGTGGCCTCTGCTTTTGATCGGCGCCGGCTTGGCGATGCTCGTCGAGTGGGCGTTGGATATGCGTCGCAAGACCCCCGTCCGCCGTGGCGGCAGCTTTGTGGGCATCCTTATCCTGCTCGGTCTGTTGGGACTCGGCGCAGCCGGATGGAACCATGCGCAGCCTTGGTTTGCCCATTGGAACGGCCAGAACGAGGATTTCTTCAACTTCATGGGCCTGCCGGAGCACGACTTCGACCAGCAGGTGCTCAACGCGCAGGTTCCCGCCAATGCCACCATCGAAATCGACAACCCTCGCGGCGATGTGAGCATCACCGCAGGGGATTCGTCCACCATCCAGGTGCAGGCGCACGAAATGGCCTATGCAAATTCGGACGCGGATGCAAAGAAGATCTTCGACGCTGAAGCAGCGCATCTGACAGTAAACGGCAATTCCGTGCTGGTCAAGACAGATGGCAACTCAAGTGGGCGGCTCAACCTCACCGTCACCGTCCCCAAAGCTGCCATGGTCACAGTGGACGCCGGCAAAGGCGATGTAACCGCAGCCGGCCTNNAAGGTCACGCAGAACGGCGAAATCCTCGGCGATGTCCACTTGGAGACTATCCATGGGCCGGTGCATCTGCACACTTCTGTCACTGATCTGGAATTGGCGGAATTGCCCGGCGATATGACCCTCGATTCCGACGACCTGCGCGTCAACGAGGCCAAGGGCTCTCTGCATATCACCACCCGCTCCAAGGACATTGACCTCAACCAGATCTACGGCGACAGCTACGTGGAAACACGCAACGGACGCATCTCGGTTGAGCCCGCCGGAACCTATGGAGTGGAAGCGAAGAACGACAAAGGCGACGTCGAACTGACGCTGCCGCCCAACCCCTCAGCCTCGATAAACGCCCGGACTCACAACGGAGACATTGTCACGGACTTTGGTCTTCCCATCAGCGGCGACGAGAGCAAGTCGCTCAATGGCAAGATTGGCGCCGGCACGGCGAGGGTCGTACTCAGCGCGGAAGACGGCGACGTCCGCATCAAGAAAGGCTCAGGTTTCCCGCCCGAGCCACCGACGCCGTCAATTGTCGTTCCGCCCCAACACAAGCCTCCGATGCTGAATGTTCCGCCCTACCACCGGGTTCCGGACATCTCTCAAGCGCCCCACCTGAAGGCGCCCAAGGTCCCGCCCGCGCCGCCAAGCACCCAATAACGCTCTCCGCAAACCCAGGGGAACCAAACAGGCGCAGGAGGAATCAACCCTCCCGCGCCTGTTCTTTTGCCTTTGTTGCCGGTTCTGGCTCAGACCGCAACCCGCGGCACGCGCGCCCCGATGCGTGTGAAAACCTCCCAGGGAATCGTCCCCGTGGTCTCGGCGTGGTCGAACGCGGTGATGGTTTCGCCGCCTTGCGTTCCCAGGATTACCACCTCGTCCCCTGGCTCGACTCCCTCGATTTCGGTCACGTCCACCACTGCCATATCCATGCTGATGCGGCCCACAAGGGGAGCGCGCGCTCCGTGGACCAGCAAGCTGAAGCGGTTGCCGAAACGCCGGTCGAGGCCGTCGGCGTAGCCTGCGGCCACCAGCGCCAGCCGCATCGGTTCGGTTGCGACAAAGGTTCCGTTGTAACCCACCACTGCGCCGGCAGAAATCGAGCGCACCCCCGCCACGCGTGTCTTCCACTGCATCACCGGATGCAATTGGCTTCGCGCAGCCGTCATCGACGGAGGCTCCTGTGGCTCAAACTGCGGGTCGAAATCCGGAATCACACCATAGAGCGCCAGACCTGGACGCATCATCGTCTTCATCCCGTAACGAGCGCCCAGCGCGGCAATCCTCGCGGCCTCGCCGGCCAGAAGCGAGGCGGACGCGCCCACATTGAGCCACTCCGGATCGAGCCCGGCGGCCTTGACCTTTCCCAGCGCCTCGTCCAACAAGCCCAGTTGCGCCTCGGTCACTCTGCCGTCTGCCTCGTCAGCGGCAAACAGGTGGGTCATCACGCCCTCCAGCCGCAACGGCGACTCAGGAGTGAAGCGCCCCAGAAGCGCTCCCACGCCTGCTCCCTCAGGACCGAGATTCTCGGGCGTTATCCCCTGGCGGCTCATGCCCGTGTCGATCTCCAAATGCACCGGAACTGAACCCGCCGCTATGCCCGCCGCGCGCGCAGCGCCTTCCAGTTCGTCCAACTGCCACGGCTGCCAGACCACGGCTGTCAGGTCATGACGCACAACAGCCGCTCCCTGCCCCGGAAATGCCCCGCAAAACACCAGCACTCTGGCTTCTGGGCACAGTGCTCTCGCGGCCACACCCTCTTCCACGCAGGCCACGCCCAACCAACGTGCTCCTGCGCGTACCACCGCCGGACCGCATAGCGTTATGGAATGGCCATACGCGTCGGCTTTGAGCACGGCCATCAGTTCCGCATGGGGCGCGGCCAAGGTCAATAAGAATCGGAAATTTTCTTCAAGGGTGCGGGTGCAAATCTCAACCCAGCAGGAGCGTATTGTCATCAGGCTGTCCAAGCCCTAGTCTAACGCGGCCTGACGCCGCGCTCACCCCAGCAGCGCGTACGCCACCACGGTCTCCTCTTTCATCGGAATCTCTTCGAGCAGTTCTGCCTCAAGATCGTGCGGCACCGTCATTTCGCAAGCCAAAACCTCGGCTGCCCCGGCTCCGGTAAAGCACAGCTCGCAATGGGCCATCGCGTCGCCGTCTCCCACGCGAACCGGCGGACCGAAAGCGCGGCAGATCATTGGCCTCCAGGCGTAAACGTCGCAGCGGCCCGTGGCGTGGTCGAGCGCCGGGCAAGCCGCCTCATTGGCGAAATCCTCAAAGCGCTCCTGGTCCACGTTCGAGTCGCCCAGCACGCCCGTCTCCGCATCGCCGGGAAACTCCGCCCCATGCTCGGCAACCCACGCCCGCGCCCGGCCCTCGATCTGGGCCGCAAGAGTCGGCTCCGTGGCCCGCAATATATCTATGCCTGCGCGCAGCCGCAGCGCATCCAGCGAGTTCAGGGCGAATGCTCCATGGCAGCACTGCGTGCAGCCTTGCCGGCAGACTAGATGCGCGCCCGCGCGCTCGGCCGCATCGGCGAACGCGGCGCTCGTAATTTGCACCAGTAGAGAATCCCCCGTGGGCAAACGCATATCCGCAAGAATACCCGATTGCCCTCCACCAACGAAAGCGGTAATCTTGCCGCGGAGGATTCCCCATGTCTGAATTTCGCAGCTCCGTTATCCCCGGCCATCGCTACCGCAACGCGCCCGCCGCCATCGATTGGCTCTGCAAAGTATTTGGGTTCGAGCGCCACGCCGTCTATGAAGGTGAACTTGGAACCATAGCCCACGCCGAGCTGACCCTGGGCGGCGGCATGATCATGCTCGGCTCGGGCAAGGACGACGAGTTTGGCCGCAGCTTCAAGTCGCCCGAGGAACTGGGCGGCGTTGAGACTTGCAGCCTCTATATCGTCGTCCCCGACGCCGACGCGGCCTATGCCCGCGCNNAGCCGCGACTTCACCGTGAAAGACCCCGAAGGCCACACTTGGAACGTTGGCACTTACGACCCATGGGGAAAGCACGAGTAGGCGCATGTCCGGCAGGGAGTGTTTTAAAGATGGGAGTACGATATCTTCCATGGCAACTTATCGCGCCGTTCTTCGTAAATCCGAAGAGGGGTACAGTGTCTCCTGTCCCGGCCTGCCTGGCTGCTGGTCGCAGGGAGCAACTGAAGACGAAGCCTTGGCCAACATCAAGGTCGCCATCCGCGAATATGTCGAGGCGGCCAAGGAGTTGGTTGTCGGACCGGTGGGAACGCCGCGACCAGTCTAGATACTCGGTCGGGTTCCACTCGGTTGAAGCGGCGGCCGAATGGTGATGTCCTGATCTCCAGCTCTGTACATAAACTCAAATTCGCAAACTTCCGTCGCAGCCTGTTTTTTTGACCAATCACTATAGATCAATCTCACGTAAATTAGTGCGTGATTGTCAATATCCTTTGTCACCACGCCCCCATGAGGATTACCAAAAGGGGTTTGAGTTAGGATGCGCATAATCGAGACGGATACGTCTGTAACTTCGACCGAATGCGGTTTGACAACCATCTGTAAGTAGTTTGTTTGCTGATTCGGAACCATCGCCACATCTGACCTTTGCATGAGGATAGATTCGACCAGGAACGATTGTTCACTATAATTCCAGACTTTAAGTTCGAAGCCCTTGCAGAACCGCAGGGGTACAGCCCGAATGCTATTTGGGTCTTGCGGATCGGGCATAAACCAACCCATTCGGCCCGCCGTCGTTATCCAGAACTGCGGAAACACACGCACCTTCTGTTCCCATTCCCGCCGTTGGAGGTCTACCGAAGCCTTCATTTGTTCTAGTTGTTCTTGTTGGAGCGAAATGCTAGCCTGAGCCTTCCTGAGGGATGCGTTGGTTAAATATACGTAGATAATTGTGACAATGGAGGAAAAGGTTGCCGCAACAAATGCGAGAAGTCCCGAGAAGGCCTCAGCCTTCTCATCGCCTTTGTGCCATATTCCGACAAAGAGAGTCGTTCCCAAAATCCCGAAGAGAACTATGAAAAGAAGGGCAAGGATCAATCCCTTCTTATGGTTCAATCCTTCTGCTTGTGTCGGTTCAGGAGTCGTGCTCATGCGAGAATTCTAATCTGATTTCCCGACCGAGCGCACAGCCCCTACCCGATCTGCCTGTCCCATCCCTCCAACGCCCGCTTGAACTCGCTCATGAACTTCCCGGCGTCCGCGCCGTCAATCGTGCGATGGTCGAAGCCCAGGCAAAAGTACTGCACAGACCGTATCGCAATCGTGTCATTGCCCTCGCCGTCCGTCAGCACCACCGGCTCCTTGCGCAGCCCGCCGATGGCCAGAATCGCCGACTCTGGCTGATTGATGATCGGCGTCCCAAACTCCTCGCCGAGAATCCCGGAGTTAGTCAGCGTGAACGTTGACCCCGAAGCCTCGTCGGGCAGCAGCTTTTTGGTGCGTGCGCGAGCCGCGAGATCCGCGATTGCCCTCGCCAGGCCTAGGAAGTTGCGCTCCTCGGCCTGCTTGACCACCGGCACAATTAACCCCCACTCCAAAGCCACGGCAATGCCGAGGTTGATGTTGGGGTGGTAGTGGATCGAGCCGTCTACAAGCGAGGCGTTGACAATGGGAAACTTGGTCAGCGCTTGCACGGCAGCGGCGGCGATGAACGGCATATAAGTGAGCTTGACGCCGTGCTGCTGCTCGAAGCGTGCCTTCTCGCGCTCGCGCAGGCGCGCGATGCGGGTCATGTCCACCTTGTAAACGCTATGCACATGAGGACTGGTCCGCTTGCTCTCCACCATGCGCTGGGCGATGATGGCGCGCATCTTAGTCAGCGGCGCCACTTTCGGTGTGGCCAATTGCGACTTAGGCGCGCCGCCGCCGGGGCCACTCTCATTCACGTGCCGCAACACATCTTCCTTGGTGACGCGCCCGTCTGATCCGGTCCCGGCCACCTGGCTCAGGTCGAGGTTGTTCTCCTTCGCGATGCGCCGCACCAGTGGCGAAGAGCGCTGTCGCTCGCCAGACCCCTGCGCCAACGGCGTTGGGGCTAACTCTGTCTTCGGCGTGACTGTTGCGGAACGCGCCTGGGGAGCGGCAACGGCTGGGGTGGATGCCGGAGGGGTTGCCGCTGCCGGCGCAGAAGCCTTCGCACCGGAAGCAGTGCCAGCCACGCCAGAAGCGCCCGAAATCACCGCGACCACAGTATTGACCTCGACGGTCTCTCCCGCTGGCGTCTTGATCTCGGTGAGTACGCCTGCCACCGGCGAGGGAATCTCCGCGTCCACCTTATCGGTAGAAATCTCAAACAGCGGCTCGTCCTTCTCGACTTTATCGCCGACCTTCTTGAGCCACTTGGTAATGGTGCCCTCAAAGATCGACTCGCCCATCTGGGGCATAATCACGTCGGTTGGCATGTGGGTTTCTCCGTGATGCGGGATGCCCTTCGGCTTCGCTCAGGGCAGGCTCCTGGGGCGCATCCAATTCTGGCCGGATTATAAATTGCCGCGCATACGCCCACCGAACTGTTGTGCACTCCAAAAAATGCGGGTGCCCCACCTTCGGCACGTTTTTGTCTTTGTGCCTAAGGTGGGATAGATCCACCTATCTACGGCTTTTTATAGTCTTCCACCCGCCGGACCACCCAAATATGCTCCGTTTCCCATCCTTTTCGCGTTCTTTGCGAAAAGGGTGGGAAACTACAACTCTCAACCGTCAAACGCGAATCGGCCGCTCACTCCCGCCGCGCAACCGCTCCACCTCAGCCGGAACCTGCACCGGCGTGTCCTCCGCCGGAAAATGCGCCGGAGCAGCCGCAGCCTCTGCGCGCAGCGCATCCAAACTCTCCACCGCCAGCACCTGCTCGCCGAAAACTTGTCCAAACTGCCGCACCGCCGCGTGGGCAATCGCTTCCAAAGTGGGCAATTTTTCCGGCTCTTGCACTTCCAGCTCCAGGCTGGTAACCGCGTGATCGGGAATGCCGCAGGGAATGATCAGCGCGAAGTCCTTCAGGTCGGTAGTCACGTTGAAAGCGAAACCATGCGAGGTAATCCCGCGCGAGACGTGAATCCCGATCGCGCCGATCTTGCGCTCTGTTCCGCCGCTCTTGTCCAAAAGTTTGCCGTCCGCGGGGCCCCCGCACCAAACTCCCGTCAGCCCCGCAATCCGCCCGGCTCGCACCCCAAATCCGCCGCAGAGCCGGATCAGCGCCTCTTCCATCCCGCGCACAAAATCCACCGGCCCCATCCGGCCGCCGCTCGGGCCGTGCAGGGTGCGCAGGTCGAAGATGGGGTAGCCCACAACCTGCCCCGGACCGTGATAGGTCACGTCGCCGCCGCGGTTGATCTCGTGAACGGTGACGCCGCGCCGCTCGAGCATCTCATCCGAGGCCAGAATGTTCGCCCGGTTGGCGTTGCGCCCCAGCGTCAGCACCGGCGGATGCTCCAGCAGCAGCAGCACATTCTGGGCGCGCCCCTCCGCAACCAGCCCGGCAATCTCCGCCTGCAACCTCAGCCCTTCGTCGTAGCCCACCCGCCCGAGATAGAGGTACTGAATCATCGTCCTCTTGATTGTAGCGAGGCGGACGCGCCGCTCTCAGTCCTCAGCGCGCTTCTGAAGCAAACCACTGAAAGCTGAGCGGTGCCGATGAAACACAAGCATCCACAGCATTGCCACGATAACAGCCAGTAGCGCACCACTGGGAGCCATCAGTATATGGAACACAAGGATGTTGAAGACGACCGGAGCCAGCAGCGCCAGCCCCAGCACCACAAACCGGTTGAAGAGCAGAAACAGCCCAGGAATAACCTGAAACACGGCTATAACCTGGATGTAGGGGGTGCTTGTCAGCGCCCCGAAAAACTCTTCGGCTGGCCCAGTGGGCATCGGACCCATGGGAAGGAAATGCAGGAAGAGGTTCATGCCGAAGACGACAAATATCGCGCCCAGCAGCAGGCGCGCGATCGTGGCAGCTATCTTCATCGTGGCAGCTAGTTTCATTGCGTTCTCCTTGATTTGATTTGAATACGGGGAATCAAATTGAAAGCCGTTTTCCATTATACGGAGAAGTAACTGTCTTTCTCCGCAAAAAAAGGATCAATAAACCTGACAGTCGGTCAGATTGAAGGGTACGAGCTTTAGCTCGTACATAAATCATGCACAATAAACGCGGGCTTTAGCCCCTGAGGGAAAGTTCATTCAAACTGACCTACTGCACTAAACCTGGCTTTGGGATTAAAATCATTCAGCCTTGCGCTTCGCCCTCCAGTTCGCGCGCCTGCTCCTCGCCGCATAGCACGCGTATCGCGCCCTCCGCCAGCGCTTGCAACTCATCTTCTCCCGTATAAACGGTCACGGGCGCGATCCACTGAATCGCCTCGCATAATTGCTTGACCAGCTTCTGCGAGTAAGCCATTCCGCCGGTCAGCAATACAGCATCCACGCGGCCGTTGAGTACCGTCGCCATCGCCCCGATGTCTTTGGCCGTCTGATATGCCATGGCATCGAAGATCAGCGCGGCCTGGCCGTCTCCAGCCTCGATTCTCCGCTCCACTTCGCGCAAATCCTTGGTCCCAAGATACGAGTAAACTCCCCCCTCGCGGTTCAGCAGGTTCCACAACTGCTTCTCCGTGTACTTCCCGCTGAAACAAAGCTGTATCACCTTCTGGATCTGCAAGCCGCCCGAGCGATCCATCGCAAAGGCGCCTTCCTGGCCGGCAACGTTCACGTCGATCATCTTGCCGCCTTCGTGCGCCGAGACCGATATGCCGCTGCCCAGGTGCGCTACCACCAGCCGCAACTCCGCGTATGTCCGTCCCTGCTCGCGCGCATATCGTTTCGCCACGGCCTTGGTGTTCAGCGCATGCGATAGGCATTGGCGACCCACCAGCGCGGAGCCGGAGATCCGCGCCGGCTCACTGAACTCATCCACACTCACCGGATCGACGATGAAAGCCTCCGCTCCCGCCTTCCCCCCAATGGCTTGCGCCAGAAACGCGCCCAGATTCGACGCATGTTCCCCGTAGCGCGTCGATCTCAGATCCTCGAGCATCGCTTCGTTCACCCTGTAGGTTCCGCTGGCCACCGGGCGCATCAATCCGCCGCGTCCGACAATGGCATGAAACTGCTCCAGCCGGTAGCCCGCATCGCTCAACTCCCGTTCGATGCGCGATTGGCGAAACTCCAGTTGATCCAGAATGGGGCGTCCGCGGAATTGCTCCATCTCGCTCTCCGAGTGGTCCAGGTTGCGCACCAGCTCGGCCCGGTCATTGGCGTAGACGGCAATCTTTGTCGAAGTCGAGCCGGGATTGATCGCCAACACCCTCCATTCACCGGCTTGCATACAACACCCCCAGCGCCATGGCGTTCACCTTGTCCTGCGCGCTTTCCACCCGCGACGGAATCAGAATGGGAACCTTCGCGCCCACCACCGCGTGGCCAAACTCCCATCCTGCCAAAAAAATGATCGACTTTGCCAGCAGATTTCCTGCCTCAACCGTGGGAACCAGCAGGCAATCGGCGTGTCCAGCCACCGGATTGCTGATGCCCTTGGCCTTCGCAGCCCATTCCAGCAGCGCGTTGTCCAGCGCCAGCGGACCGAAGACCTCCGCCTCTCCAAACTCGCCCGCCGCGCCCATCTCCGTCAGAGCCTTTGCATCCATCGTCGAGACCATCGCTTCGGTCACCATCTCCGTCGCACTCACCACTGCTATCTTCGGGCGACTAAATCCCAGGCAGTGCAACATTTCAATAGCGTTCAGCACAATCTGCTTCTTCTGCCCCAGCGTCGGAGCGGGATTCAGCCCTCCATCCGTCAGCCCGGTCAATCTCGGTCCACCCTCGCCGCGCTGTTCAAAAAATGCCATGTCGCTGAGCAGGTGTCCCGTGCGCAGCCCCTTTTCCTTGTCCAACACCGGGTGGAACAACTGATCGGTGCGCAAATGACCCTTCATCAGAATGTCGATGCTTCCTTCGCGCGCCATCTTCACCGCAATCTCCGCGGCATTCTCCGTCGCTGATACAAACTCGGCCATGGCTGCCAGCTCCCTCAAGCCAAGCGCCTCGGCCCGGGCGCGAATCCCTTGCACGTTCCCAATCAGCACCGGCACCGCGATCCCGATGCGCAGGGCATCCGCCGCCGCAGTCAATGCCACTTCATCATCGGCCAGAACCACCCCCACCCGCTTCGGCCCAACCTCACGCGCCCGTTTCCTCAACTCCGCGAAGGTGCGAATCCCCTCCGCCTCCTGCAATTGCTCTGGTTCCACGTCAATCCCTCTTCCTAAAGCCGTAAACTCTTCCCGGGAAATCTTACTGCGCTACACTAGACCTTGGCAGGAGGACCGGGCGGTCGCTGCCGGAGGCTCGGGCGCAAGCCCGATGTCCGCCGGGGGAGGAAAGTCCGAACTCCGCAGGGCAGTGTGCCGGATAACGTCCGGGACGCGGGCTTCAAAGCCCGTGGACGGCCAGTGCCACAGAAAAGATACCGCCTCGGCTACCCCTCTTTCGGGAGGGCGACCCTGAAGCCGCTTGCGGCCTCAGTGCCAGGGTAAGGGTGAAATGGTGCGGTAAGAGCGCACCGCTCCGGCGGTAACGCCGGGGGCAGGGTAAACCCCACACGGAGCAAGACCAAATAGGGAGGGAAGCGTTTGCATCGAGTCATGCAGCGCTGCGCATCTGCCCGGTGCGCCCAGGCGGCTCAGGCGGGGTCCCCGGCGACAGGCAGGGCTCCCGGCAAGCGATCTTTGCTTGCTGGGATGCTCAAGTCTTCGTCGCTGGGGTGCCTCGTAGCAATTGCCGAAACCTCCGGGTAGGTCGCTGATGAGTGTCCGCGGCAACGCGGCGCCTAGAGGAATGACCGCACACGACAGAATTCGGCTTACAGGTCCTTTTGCCGAATGCTTTGCAGCACCAACGACAGCCCCGGCCGGGAAACCTTCCCTGCCGGGGCTGGCCATTTTGCATGGGCAATTCACTTTACGGAAAACTCCTTCATGCCCGCAAGAAGTGTCAGGGCACGACTTCACCGGGGTCCCCATCGACAGGTCTTCGTCGATGGGGTGGGGCTTCAGTCGTGCCGTAAATAGCCGCAAAATGAACAGGGCTTCAGCCCCTGATGAGGGAGAAATCGATCCGGAGGGACGCGCTGATACGGAGGGAGACGGGGGTTTCAACCCCCGCATAAAGCCAACAGAATCAATGTGGGCTTTAGCCCCGGAGCTCCGCTGCTACCATCAAACCATGCTGCGAGTGAAATTATTGGAACCAGGCGCCCGTGCGCCCATAGTCGCCCACCCCGGCGAAGACCTCGGCTACGACCTCTTCGCGCTGAAGGGCATTACGCTCGCCCCGCGCTCGACCGTCAAAGTCCGCACCGGCATTGCCGTCGAAGCACGTCACCCACACACCGGCGCGCCGCTGGGCCTGCTGGTGCGTGATCGCTCCTCCATGGCCGCGCGTGGAATCGCCACCACCGCCGGCGTCATTGATGCCGGCTACCGGGGCGAGATTCTTGTGCTGATGACCAACCTCGGCGACGCTCCCGTCGAACTGAAGGCCGGCGAGAAGATCGCCCAGATGATTCCCATCCCGGTCCTGACGGGTCCGGTCCAAGAGGTTGAAACACTGGAAGTGTCTGCCCGCGCGGAAAAGGGCTTCGGCAGCTCCGGGCGGTAATTTTTGCACATCCTACTTTCGTCGGATGCGCGCGCGGAATCGACGCGCCTAGCATGGGGTGCAAGTAGGAATCCCACCATGGCACACGTGCGCAAACTCCGCTCTCTTCTCGTTTTCACCCTGGTTTTTCTGGCAATCCAGCTCAACGGTTGCGGGGGTTCAGCCGCATCCG
>PLOI01000019.1:15294-33369 GCA_003142015.1 Acidobacteriaceae bacterium
CCATCCAGGCTATCGCCGTGGCCACGGGCGACACTAACTCCTCGGTCGCATCCGCCGTTTATACGATGTCCCCGGTAACGGCAACGGCCACCGTCGTTGGAGCCGATGTTGGATGGCTGACCCAACTGGAGAGNNCGGGCGGTAATTTTTGCACATCCGACTTTCGTCGGATGTGTGCGCTGCATCGACGCGCCTAGCATGGGGTGTAAGTAGGAATCCAGCCATGGCACACGTGCGCAAACTTCGCTCTCTTCTCGTTTTCATCCTGGTTTTTCTGGCAATCCAACTCAACGCTTGCGGGGGTTCAGCCGCATCCGGTTCGACCACGACAACAACGGCAACGGCACCCACCTTCTCGCCTGCCGCCGGAACCTACACGACTGCGCAAACCGTCACCATCTCCGACGCCATCGCCGGTGCGACGATCTACTACACCACCAACGGAACGACGCCCACCACTGCCTCAACTGTCTACTCTGGCGCGATCACCATTCCGGCGACTCCGGCTACCGAGACCATCCAGGCTATCGCCGTGGCCNNGGATGGCTGACCCAACTGGAGAGCATGGGGTATACCTGGACCGATCCCACCGGCGCATCCGGAAGCGCGCTGCAGATTCTCAAGAGTCATGGCGTCAACACCATCCGCATTCGCACTTTCGTGAATCCCACCATCACCTCCGGCGTTCTGGGCGTCGGCGACCTCGATCAGGCTGGGAGCATTGCGCTGGCCCAACAAGCCAATGCGATGGGCTTCAAGATCGTGATCGACTTCCATTACAGCGATACCTGGGCCGACCCTGGGCATCAAACCACTCCTGCCGCGTGGGCAAATGACACCTATGCCCAACTGCAAACCGACGTCTATAACTACACCTTTGACTTCATGACGGCTCTGGTAGCCGCGGGTGTCACTCCGCAATATGTGCAGGTGGGCAACGAGATCAACTCCGGAATGCTNNCAAGTCGTCATCCACATTGCCGGAATCAGCAATCTCACCGACTTTGAGTGGTTCTTTGACGGGCTGAAGGCCGGCGGCGCAAATTTCGACATCATTGGTGGCTCCTATTACGACGGCCCGTCCAACATCACCACGGTTGCCGCCAACCTGAATACGCTGGCCGCCCGCTATACCAAGCCGGTGATGATCTGCGAGATCGGCTACCTGTATAGTGATCCAACCGATGCCTACACCGATGTGCAAGGAGCGATCCAGGCGATGAATGCCGTGCCCAACAATATGGGGCTGGGAGTGATCTATTGGGAGCCCGAAGCTCCCGACGATGCCGCAACCAGCAATTACACCATGGGCGCTGTAACAGAAGGCACAGGAAAAGTTCTGCAATTTACGACGGCCATTGATGCGTTTTGAATTGAAGGACAACTGCTACGTATCTGACAGCATGATTTTGTTCCTTGAGTATCGTGCTATCCCAGGTCCCAAAATCGGGACCTGGGGCACCCAGCTTTGGTACAACTTCAAGCCTAGTTGGTTTTCGACTTGGGGCTCCCGATAAGGTGAGCCTGCCGTCGATTTCAATGCATCGAATCAAGGAGAGGAGCAACTTTCCATGATTACGATTCTTGGAGCGGGCGGCGCCATCAGCAATGAGTTGTCGAAACTGCTCGCGGCCAGCAAGCAGCCGTTGAGGCTTGTAGGCCGCCATCCCGCATCGATGCCAGGCGCCACGGAGATTGTTTCCGCGGACCTCTCTGACAAAGAGCAGACCATCCGTGCGGTGGCAGGCTCCAGTGTTGTCTATCTTCTTGCCGGCCTGAAATACGATCACAAAGTCTGGGCAGCAACGTGGCCGCTCATCATGGCCAACACCATCGAGGCCTGCAAGCGCGCCGGCGCAAAGCTGATCTTCTTTGACAATGTCTATATGTACGGAAGGGTCAACGGCTCAATGACCGAGGAGACGCCGTTCAACCCATGCAGCAAAAAGGGAGAAATCCGCGCCAAAATCGCCGTCTCTCTCATGGACGAGTGGAAGGACGGTAGCCTGACCGCGATGATTGCGCGGGCAGCCGATTTCTACGGACCACGCGCCGGCAATGGAATACCAAATACTATGGTTTTCGGGCCTTTCCACAAGAACCAGAAGGCCATGTGTCTCGTCAGCGATTCACTGCCGCACTCTTACACCTACACGGTGGACGCGGCGCAGGCCCTGGTGACGCTGGCCGGGAGTGAATCCTCTTGGAATCAGACATGGCATCTGCCCACCACGCCGAATCCGTTGGTTGGGAAAGAGTTCATTGCCTCCGCCGCAAAGGAAATGGGTCTCCCGCCGAAATACCGTGTGCTCAGCAGGCCGATGGTTCGTATCTTCGGATGGTTCAATCCAATGGTTGGCGAGGTGTATGAAATGCTCTACCAGAACGACGCGCCATATCTATTTGATTCGTCCAAATTCGCGCGAACTTTCGGTTTTGCGGGAACGCCCTACGCCGAGGGGATTCGCCTTACAGCCGCGTCTTATCGTGAAGTTGCTTGATCGCCTTGTGTAGATGGCTCCCCATCAGGCTCTTGTGAATGCCCCATCTTTTTCGCGGTTTTCGCAGATAAAGATGGGGCATTTCGCTGCCGCTCGGCGGAAAATGACTTCAGCAGTTCGTGTCGGTTAATATTTGTGCTATACCTGTATCAAAATGGCTAAACATATGACAAAAGAGATGTCTGAGACAGCGCCAAAGTCGGCACGGGGCAAGGCTGCGCGACTTGCCTACCAAAGAAAGAAGGCGGAAACACTCTTAAACAAGTGGGTTGACGAACAATTGCCAATTGAATTGACGCCCGGTTCACTGGGGGTCCACTTTATGGGGTATCTTGTGCGCCTCAATTTCGACTCCAATCTTGGTGACTTCATGTTCAAGTCCGCGTTCGGAGTGAGTTCTTTAGTTTTCCTGCTCTGCTATGACGAGATCACAGTTGACGAACTAATCCCACAGAAAAAACAAGTGATCCTAAACATGTCCAAGTTCCCAGAAGACCGGCTTAGGCTTTCAGCACATGAGGGATTCCGGCCAAAAGCGGAACAGGTACAACAGGTGTGTGACCAGTTTCGGGTATGGGTAAAACTTGGAAGTTCGCTCACAGTAACGATTGGCGACAACATGCGTGTTTCGGCATCAAATTGCGACATTAAAGAGGCAGGAACGGATACATTCATGCTCCGCGACTTACAAGCGAAAACGATACACGTCGTATTCCCGAGTGAGAGCGATGTAATCGAAGTGGACAGAAAAGAATCGCGCACTGGCATTGTTCTGCATAATCGCAATACTAATTCGTACATCTCAGTAACTGACCGGACGGAAAGCCCCGAGGAGATAATTCAGCGGTTCCCATTGCACACTCGCATTCTGCAATGAGTATCGGGTGCCCCACCCTTTTCGCACTTTTTGCGAAAAGGGTGGGGCACCACAGACCTCAACCTACCCCGCTATTGATTTCCCAGCCCGGTGTTCTTGTGGTAATTCGGGTAGGGCGGAATGGGAATCTCCGGTACAGGATGGGCCTTCAGCTCATCCAGCACCAGTTGCACGCTGGTTTCGAGCTGGCGATCATGCCCAGCCGCCACATCCTTGGGCAGATCCTCGACAGCCACATCAGGTGCGATGCCGTGATTTTCCACCTCCCAGTCGCCGTTGAGGCCATAAATCGCGTAGCGGGGCGCTGTTACCGAGCCGCCATCGAGCAGTTGCGGAAAACCGCCGATGCCCACCAGTCCGCCCCATGTCCGCGTGCCCACCAGCTTCCCGATGCCGGCCTTCCTGAAGTACCACGGCATTGCATCGCCGCCGGAGCCCGCGTTCTGGTTGATGAGCATCACCTTGGGTCCGAAGATGGCGCCCACCGGGTCGTGAATCGGCTTGGGGTCCCGCTCGATGGCTCCGGAAAGCGGGAAGCGCGGTGGCCGTATAAGAGCCATACGCAGTGCTGCTGTTCGTAGGTTAGCGCCGAAAGACACGGCGCGAACCTGGACCGAGAGCAACATCTCTACGGACTTAGAAGATCAGCTTCAGGGCCAACTGCAGGGAGCGCGGCCCACCGGTTTGATAGAGCGGGTTGAGGTCTCCGAGCTGGGTGCTTAGCAAACCAGTGGCCCGGCCAAAAAGAGCGGGTCCAGCAGTGGTCGAGTTCTGAATCGCGCCAAAATTCGGCCGGTTGAACAGGTTGAAAGCCTCCGCACGGAACTGGAGCTTCAGCCGCTCATGCAGTGGGAACTCCTTGCGCAGCGCCAGGTCGGTTTGCCAGAGATCGAAGCCGCGAAGAAAGTTACGCGGTTCATTTCCTTGCTGTCCGGCGGGCGGAACTTGAAAGGCCGCAGGATTCACCCGTCGACCTCCCGGCGCCGCCGAATCACTGATGTAAAAGGGCACACCGGCAACGACATCGGGTATCAGCGACGCCTGCTGCATGCCCGAAAGAAAAATAGTGCCGCTCGTGACTATGAAGGGCAGAGCGGATCTACCAATGATCCGTGTATCCAGGGACCAGCCGCCCAGCGCGCCCTCCGCGAGTCTGCTTGTATACCGGCCAGGTAAGCTGTAAGTGGCCGCTGCCGAGAATGTGTGCCGAATGTCGAAATCCGAGTTCCCGCGAAGCGGTGGCGTTGTGGGACTGTTGTTGCCGGACAAATCGTCGAGCGAATGAGCCCAGGTGTAGGAGGCCAGAGCTTGCAGCCCGTGAGATAACCGTCGCTGGAATTGAACCTGTAACGCATCGTAATCGGACGCTGATCCGTTGGTGTCCACGTTGAGCCCGTTGCCAAGCGAGAAATTCGGATTGACGCTCGACAGGTCGTAGTAGCGTCCGGTCAATAGGTCGCGGCCCGCCGCACCGAGATAGCTCACCGTGATCGCCTGGTTTGAACCCAACCCCTGCTCGAGAGAAAGGTTCCACTCCCATACCCTCGGCAGAACAAGGTTCTGATCCGTCGCGGTGACTTCAGCGTTATAGGGTGCCGCTATGCTTGGAGGGGGCAGCGTGAGTTGCTGCGCTGTAAGTGGGAAGCTGACGTTCGAGAACGTGGTCGTTGTACCGAAGCCGACTCCGGCAAGTCCCGCACCCGCATAATTTGTGCCCATATCGTAGAACAGCCCGAACCCGCCCCGCAGCACGGTCTGATGCGCCGGGCTTTGATGCAGCAGGTAGGTAGCGCCGAGCCGAGGGGCAAAACCATGGTAGTCTGTCTTCCACATCGGTGTACCCTGTGGCGCCAGCTTGGCTGTGGCAAGATTCGTGACCTGGTCAAGGTTATAGGGTGGCGGCCCGCTGCCGTTTACCGGCGGCGGATTTACATCCCAGCGTAGCCCAAGCGAGAGGTGCAACCGGCGGGTGGCTTTCCATTCATCCTGAACAAATGCCGAGTAGTTGGAAAAAATCAGATCGGATGGAGTGGATCCCCAACTCGACGCCGGCGCCATCGGAGCCGTGTTGCTCAGAATATCCGAGAGACCAAAGTAAAGGTAGCCTACGTCCAATAGGTAGATGAAGTTGTCGGTCGCCACTCTCCTGTAGTCAAATCCATATTTCAAGATGTGCGCGCCATGCACGGCGGTGAACGTGTCGACTACGTTGATTTGGCGCTGAAGGGACTCGTTCGAGCGTTCCTCAATTAAGGGAGTCGTGCCGACCAGAAAAAGAACGATAGTAGTGTAGCCCGGTGCGAGGGGCGTGGAGGAAAGCTGTAACGGTGTGGCTCCCCCAAAGTTATCCGAGCTATCGATCGTTGAAGAATTGTTCCACGTCGCATTGAAACGGAAGTCGTTGCTCAATTGGGGCGACAGCACAGCGGTGGCTCCGGCTGTGAGCGTTTTGATATTGTAAGTAATGCGTTCCGGGTTGGCGAGATTGCGGGTGATGTTGTAGGACGGCGTGTCGGCGAAACGTCCAAAAAGCCTCCACTTAGAACCGAGCATCTGGTCTATGCGGATGCCGGTTGCATTCAAGGAACTGGGTGTCGAATAGGCAGACGTGAACAACGCCATGTCGGACGTCTGTTCAGGTCCATTGGGCAGTGGAAACGCGTTCAACACAGGCTGAAGGGCAACGGGAGCGGTGCTCCGAAGGGTGCTGTCGGGAACCCACTGCGTGACCGCCGCTTGCGGAACTTGCAGCCGGACCCCCTCGTAGGAAAAAAAGAAGAACGTTCTGTCCTTGCCCTGGTAAACCCCGGGAATCAAAACCGGACCACCAAACGTTCCGCCGAAATCGTTTTGCCGCTCCGCTGGCCGGCCAATACCCGCCGCGTTATTGAACCAGTTGTTCGCATCCATTTCGTTATTGCGAAAGTAATCGAATGCACTCCCATGCCTCTGGTTCTTCCCGGAGCGGGTCTGGATGGAAATCTGCGCGCCCGGTGTGCGGCCATACTCGGCCGAATAGCTGGAAGTGTTGATGCGAAATTCCTCCATTGCATCGATGGAGACAAGGCTCTGCGTAGTCCCCAGCGCCGTCTGACCGGGAAACTGACCGCTGGCAACGCCGAGTAGGCCCCCGCCCGGTATCACTCCGGTATTGGCGGACACTCCGTCCACCATGTAGTAATTCGCTTCGGTCCGCTGGCCGTTGACGCTGAACTCTCCCTCTTGGCCCTGCCGAGCGCCCGCGGCCACAGTCACACCAGGCACCGTCGCAATGAGCGATTGGAAGCTGCGTCCGTTCAGCGGTATATTCTCCACAAACTGCCGGTCCACCACCGTGCTCACCGCTGCCGATTCTGTATTCACCAGCGGCGTACCGCCTTCCACCGTTACCGTCTCAGAGGCAGCGCCCACCTGCATGTTGAAGTTCATGGAAATTGTATCTGCCACATGAAGCGTTACGCCCGGCTTCACGATGAGCTTGAAGCCCGGCTTGGACACAGAAAACGCATAATTGCCGGGGCCGAGGTCTGCAAATTGGTAAAGCCCCTGTTCGTTGGTCTTGACCACAGTCTCTATTCCCGTATCCACATTCGTCGCGGTCAGTGTCGCCTCGACGATGACCGCGGCTCCAGGATCGAACACCCGCCCCGTCACCGTGGCCATGGTGCCTTGAGCAAGNNGAAACTGTGCCTGTTCTTCCTAAATAGACCGGGCGGGAGCTCGTTTGTCAAGGCATCTAATACAGCCCTCGTCCACCGCTTCCCGAAGCCAACTGCACACCGATACTCACCTTTTCCAAGTGTCCATTTATACGCAAGTGGACACATGCCGTGCCCTCTCATGGTCAGACGCACTTGTCCAGACGGCCTTGACCGGGTGCTTAGGATATGAGGTAAAGAACAGCAGCTTGTCTTTTTTGACGGGGCCACCCAAAGCGCCACCAAACTGGTTCTGATTGAGCACGGCTCTGGGCGCTCCGGATTGATTCAGAAAGTAGTCAGGCGCAAAACTGTGCGCCAATTCATGCTACGTCACACAACAGCCAAATGGTTCCAATAATTTGGCCGTTTTTAGCCTCTTCATCGGCCACCAGCCTCACCGCAGGAACCTCCCTGCGTTCCATTGCGTATCAAAAAATGGGAGAGAATACCCTGCCCCGCCTGTTTTCCGCTAGGCTCGAACGGTTTCGTAAACGGCTTTGCGTCCATAAAAACGACTGAAATTGCGTACACTGGAGACACCGGGCTGGAGCCTTGTTCCGCTCCTCGCGAAACGGAGTTTGTTTCACTCACGCGGAACCGCGGCCAGGCTGGCTCTTGAACAGAAAGCAGAACTATGCTCTTCGGTGAGGCATTCAAACTCGCGCTGCAGTCGCTCTGGGCCAACAAGATGCGCACCGTCCTCACGCTGCTTGGCGTGGTCATCGGAGTTGCGTCCGTGATTACGGTCGTCACCCTCACCAACGGCGCTAGGCAATTTGTAACCGAAAAAATCAACACATATGGCGCGAGTGTGGTGACGATCAGCAAGAGGCCGCAAACCTTTATCACGGTCGATGAGTATCTCGAGTTCCAGAAGCGAAAAGACATCACCTTCGACGACTACAAGGCTATCCTTGATGGTTGCAAATCCTGCGTCTCGGTGGGCGCGTCGCGCACCTCCACCGGCAATGTCGTCTACGGAACCAAGTCCACCACCGATACCAACATTCGCGGCTGGACCTGGACGATGCCGGCGCTTTCCAATCTCAATATCGAAGCCGGGCGCTCCTTCACTGAACTCGAGGACGAGCATGCAACTCGCGTGGCTATCGTCGGATATGACATTACAGACAATATGCTCGGCGCCGGCGACCCTCTGGGCAAAGAGATTCGTGTGGATGGAACATCTTACACGGTGATTGGGGTGGGCGAACCTCAGGGCAAGTTGCTGGGCTCAAGCCTGGACAATTGGATCTCCATTCCTCTCACCTCATATCAGCATTCGTACGGAGCTCGCGCAGCCATGACCATCTATGTCAATGCCGGTGGGGGAGGCGAGGCGATGGATGACGTTTCCGACCAATTGCGCATTCTGATGCGCACGCGCCGCCACCTGGCGCCGGGCAGCCCAGACACTTTTTCCATCGATACCAGCGCCACCTTCCAAAACCTGTTAGGCAAAATTCTCAATATCTTTGGCGCCGTGGTGGCATCCATCGCCGGTATCTCGCTGGTAGTAGGCGGCATCGTCATCATGAACATCATGCTGGTATCGGTCACCGAACGTACGCGTGAGATTGGTATCCGCAAGGCGCTGGGCGCGCGCCGCAGCGACATCCTGCTCCAATTTCTCATCGAGTCCGCAACCATGGCCCTGCTGGGTGGCGTCGTTGGCGTGATCCTGGGCATCAGCCTGGCCAAGACGATTACCCTGGCCGTCGCATTCCCTTCGGCTGTCCCACTCTGGTGCATTCCCGTCGCTTTGTTCGTCGCCGGCAGCGTTGGCGTGTTCTTCGGAGTCTACCCGGCGCACAAGGCCGCGCAGCTTGACCCCATCGTTGCCCTGAGAGCGGAGCTTTAGCCATGCGCATCAGTGACTCGAAAGAATCCGTACGAATGGCCCTGGACACGCTGCGTAAAAATAAACTGCGCTCCGCCCTCACCATTCTCGGCATCACCATCGGCATCTCCACGGTGATTCTCATCTCCTCGGCCATCAATGGGCTCAATACCAATATCGATCAGTTCATCCGCACCCTGGGCACTAACGTATTGTGGACCTATCGCTTTGTGCCGTTCGGCAAGCGCCCCAGCACCGAGGAGCTCAATCGCAAGCAGTTGACCTACGAGGACGCCATGGCGATGCGCCCACTTCCCCATGTTGTCGCCGTCGACCCTGGTCTTTTTATTCAGAACTTTGAGTTGGGCATTGGCAAAGTCTCGCTCAAGCACGGCACGCACAAGATTCAGAACACCATCCTCCAGGGCGACACATCGGCTGTGACTGAGACGCAGGATATCGAGCTTCTGGAAGGCCGCATGTGGACCGGATCCGAAGAAGAGCGCAGCGCCAAGGTGGTTGTCCTCGGCCATGATTCCGCCGAGGACCTTTTTCCCGGCGAGTCTCCCCTGGGCAAGGACATTGAGTGCGAAGGCAGCGTCTTCACGGTCATCGGCGTGCTCGACCTGCAACCCCAGCCCTTCGGCAGTGGTCGCAACACGCAGGACAATGCCGCCTACTTCCCCCTCGAGACCTTCCGCCAGCTCCATCCCGAGGTCAAGGACTTCTGGATCACGGTGAAATACGACGATACGGCTAACAAGGCGCTGGTCGTCGACGAGATTCGCGAACTGCTCCGCCGCCGCCGTGGAGTACGGCTGGAGCAGGACGATAACTTTGCCATCTTCGGCCCCGATTCGCTGACCCGTCTGTGGAACTCGCTCACCGGCGGGCTATTTCTATTCATGGTCGCCGTCTCTTCGGTCAGTCTGATGGTCGGAGGCGTGGGCGTAATGAACATCATGCTGGTCTCGGTGACCGAGCGTACCCGCGAGATCGGCGTCCGCAAGGCCATCGGCGCAACCAAAAAGAACATCCTGCTGCAGTTCACGCTGGAAGCGGTCACTCTCTGTTTAGTGGGTGGTCTGCTCGGCATCTTCGCTGGGGCACTGTTCACCCTGATTCTGCATTTTGCCGTCTCATTCCTTCATGCCACTCTTTCGATGATGTGGGTTGTGATTGCCTTTGTTGTCTCCTGCGTGATCGGCCTGGTTTTTGGCATCTACCCCGCTTGGAAAGCCGCCAACATGGACCCCATCGAGGCGCTAAGGTACGAATGAAACAGGGATTAGGGACCAAGGATTAGGGAATAGGGAAAGGCTTTCCGAGCCGAACAAGCTCCGTGCCCCATCCATTTCGCGTTCTTTGCGAAATGGGTGGGAGAGCACAAACTTGAACGGCCCTGCTTTCTGTTCCCTAATCCCTGACCCTGCTTTTCGGCTACACTAACCCCTGTGATGCCGCACGTTTTAGCTCAATCCATAGAAATTCTGACCACGATTCTCGCCGTGGCCGGGATGGGTTATTTCCTCGCTGCCCTAATTGCTGCGCGAGTCTTTCTTGCGGCGCGGCGAGCCTCTTTGCCGGCCTTTGCGCCCAGCGTCAGCATCCTCAAATCCCTCAAGGGGCTTGACCCCGGCATGATCGACGCCTTCCGCAGCCACTGCCGCCAGTCCTATTCGGGCGACTACGAACTACTCTTCGGCGTCTCCACGCTTTCCGACCCTGCCGTAGCGGCCGTCGCCCAATTGCAAGCCGAGTTCCCTGATCGCTCCATCCATCTCATCGAGTGCCCTTTGCGCCTGGGAACCAACGGCAAGGTCAGTACGCTCGTTCAGTTGGCAGCGCACGCCCGCTACAATTTTTTGCTCATCAACGACTCCGACATCACCGTCGGCCCGCGCTACATCGAGCGGGTCATGGCCTGCTTCGGCCCGGATGCAACTCCCTCGGGAACACAACAAGCAGCGAAAAAACTCAATCCAGTGGGAGACGTCCGTTCGGAGGGAGACGTCAATCCGGAGGGAGGCGGGGGTTTCAACCCCCGCATAATGCCAACAGAATCAACGCGGGCTTCAGCCCCGGAGCTTTGCTTTTCAATAAATTCGCAAGCCTGTGCAACCCCCTCTCAAGAAGTCGGGCTGGTCACGGCGCTCTATCATGGCCGCGCCCACGGTAGCCTTCCGTCGCGCCTTGAGTCCCTGGGCATCGCCACCGACTTCCAGGCCGGCGTGCTGTTGTCGAAGTGGATTGAAGGCGGCCTGCACTACGGCCTCGGCTCCACGCTGGCCGTCCGCCGCGAAGCACTCGACAAAATCGGCGGACTGCAAGTGCTGGTCGATCATCTGGCCGACGATTATGAACTCGGCTCGCGCGTGGCCGGGGCCGGCTACCGCGTGGCACTGAGCCCGGAAGTCGTCGAGACCAATCTCCCGGCCTACGGCTGGCGCGGCTTCATCGATCACCAGTTGCGCTGGGCCCGCACGGTCCGCGACGCGCGCCCCTGGGGCTACGCCGGCCTCATCTTCACCCACGGGCTGGGCTGGGCTCTGCTCAACCTGCTCGCCAGCGGACTAAGCCCGCTGAGCCTGTGGCTGCTGGGGTTGAGCTTCTTCCTGCGGCTCGCGCTGGCCATGACGGTGGGTGCCGAAGTGCTGGCCGACCACCACGTGCTTCCCAACCTGTGGCTACTGCCGTTGCGTGACCTCATCGCCATGGGAGTCTGGGTCGCGGGTTTTGCCGGCAACACAATTGTCTGGCGCGGCGAACGCTTCACGCTCAAGAACGGAAAGCTGCATCAAGTAGGCGCCAGCTAATCCCCCGTAGTCGCCGCCGTGAGGTCCTGGGCGCTGATCGCTTCGTAATCAATCGACAAACAACTGCCCAGTTCGCAGAAGTCCTTCTCCCAGCGCGGTCGATCATCGGTGGCCAGCGCGGTCAGGCCATAGCTGGAGACGCGCAGAATCTCGTACCAGATGTTCTGCGCCTGCCACAGGTTTAGCTCGAAAGGCAGCTCGACCAGCGTGCGTGCCAGCGCCAGAGCCCGATCCAGCGCCTCCAGCGACCCGGCGGAGATTTGCAGCTCCACCATGGCGCGCTTCATGCGCTGGTCGGCAATGTATGAGAGCGTTGCCGTCTCCAGTGGGATCTGGTCAGCCTTGGCCAGCGCGAGGAAGGAGCGCAACAGCGCCTGGTCGACAGGGTCGCCCTCCAGTGCCTTGCGCAGGCCGGCATTGATGGCAAACTCCGCGGCCAGCGTGAGCGCAGGCGGCTTGGGCAGGCTGGTCTGCGAGAGATAGTGCAGCAGGCTGGCGTGATCCTCGTAGATGGTGGTCAGCGAGTTCTCGATGCTCGAAAGAGTCGAGTTGAGGATCACTTGCACAATGCGCCGCTGTTCGTCGCGGAACAGTGAAGTGAGCGAGTAGTCCATGTGGCCATAGTAGCGGTCCAGCAGGCGAATCACCTCGGGGAATTTGGCGCGTTGCAACTGTTCCGCGGCCTGGCTGGCGAAAGCCTCGAACTCGGCCGCATCTGCCTCCTCGCAAGGTTTCACGGCAGC
The DNA here is from genome assembly GCA_003142015.1 of Acidobacteriaceae bacterium. Lineage (GTDB taxonomy): Bacteria > Acidobacteriota > Terriglobia > Terriglobales > Acidobacteriaceae > Telmatobacter. The sequence continues at coordinate 27,773 of PLOI01000019.1, forward strand.
GGTAATGTTCTGGTCGCCGAAGTGCAGGACCGCGAACGAAAAGCTCTGCTGCTTGTCGGTAATGACGCTGGCAATCGATGCGCGGCCCAACGCCAGCCGTCCGCGGCCGGAGGTGTAGATGTCATAAGCCTGGCGGCGAACGCGATAGCAGAACAGCTCGGTCTCCTCGGCAAACGAGGAGAAGACGCTGCTGATGGCGTAGTGGGCAGCCACCTGTTCCAGGTCGAGCTGTGTCGTTCGGACCTGCTCTTTGTAGATGCGTGCGCCGTCGCCGGCCGCAGCCACGTTCGAGCGCGCTTCGGCCAGCCGCGCAAGAAACCTGGGCTCCAGCGCCCCCGCCTGCTCTCCAAACAGATCCTGCGCCAGTTGCAGCACGCGCGCGGCATAGGCAATTACCTGCACCGTCTCTATGCCCGATATGTCGTCGAAAAACCATCCGCAACTGGTGTACATAAGCTGCGCGTGGCGCTGCAGCTCCATCAATTCGAGGGCGCGCACGCGCTCCGCCTCGCTAAGCAAGTGGCTCTGATTCTCGGCAAAGAAGCGATCCAGCGTCTCCGCGCTGCGGTCGAGCACCACCTGGATATAGCTGTCGCGGGCAGCCCACACATCACGGAAGAGCTTGCCGCCCTCCTGTTCGGTGAGCGGAGCCACGGCGTCGCGCAGCTCGTCCAGCGTCTGGCGCAGCGGCCCGCGCCACGCCTGGTTCCAGCCCGGTTTGCCGCTGTTGCAGCCGCAGTTNNTCGTACTCGGGCGGAAACTGCGCCAGATAGCCGCCATAGTTGGTCAGCTTGACGGTTTTGTCCGCTTCCAGCAGGCGCAGCGCGTAAGCCAGCGCCATCTCGCCATACTTATGGTGATGGCCGTACGATTCCCCATCCGTCGCCACATGGACAAGTTGTGGCTGTGCGTTGTCTTTGAAGCCGTCCTTGAGCCGCGCCGCAAGGCTCTCGCCGGAGTTCAGCAGCCCTTCAAAGGCGATGGCCCGCGAGGCGGGGCCGTCGTAGAAAAAGACGGCAATCGAGACGCCGGAGTCGAAGCGCACCAGGTAGGGCCGCGTCGTGTCCACGCTCGCGTTGGGAGTCTCCGTCCAGCCCGTGCCGTCTTTCAGGCTTCGGATGTGCAGGCACTGGTGCGGCGCCAGCACCGTAAACTTGATGCCGTGCTGGGCCAGCAATTCGAGCGATTCCGTGTCCGCCGCCGTCTCCGCCAGCCACATCCCCTCGGGCAGCGTGCCGTAGTGGCGCTGGTAGTCGGCGATGCCCCAGCGAATCTGCGTGATGCGGTCGCGGCGGTTGGCCAGCGGCAGGATGACGTGGTTGTAAACCTGCGCCATGGCCGAACTGTGGCCCTTGAAGCTCTTCCGGCTGCGCCGTTCGCCGTCCAGGATCATGCGATAGGTGCGCTGCGCGTTCTCCATCAGCCAGCTCAGCAGCGTAGGCCCGAAGTTGAAACTGATGCGCGCGTAATTGTTCACAATGCGCGTGATCTGGTTCTTGCTGTTCACGATGCGCGCCGCCCCATTGGGGGCATAGCACTCCGCGCAGACGCGCTCGTTCCAGTCGTGGTAGGGCGCGGCCGTATCCTGCGTCTCCACTGTCTCCAGCCAGGGATTCTCCCGCGGCGGCTGGTAAAAGTGACCGTGAATGCAGACAAATCGTTTACTTGCGGCCATGAAAACAGCTCCCTGCCTCTAGCCTCTTGCTAAACAGGCTGCAGAAATACTCGACTCCCTGCCCCTCATTGTGTCAGGGCACGACTTCAGTCGCGCCGTAAACGCCGTCAAATCAACGAGGGCTTTAGCCCCTGCGGAATCTTTCAAGAAAGAGTTCCTGCATCCCAATCCATACCAACTCAAGCCGTTGCTGGCAATACAGAATAGCTAAAAGCTAGAGGCTGGTAGCTAGAAGCCGTGTTCCATCATTTTAAGCTCGACCGCCCCGTAGGCGCTGTACCCTTGGCCAGATCGCAGGCCCGCCACAGGTACCAGCTAGCCACGGAACGGAACGGAGCCCAGCGTTTTCCCCTTTTGAGCAGCACCTCCGGCTTGGGAAGATCCGCAGCCTCCAGCGCCCGCGTCTTGGGCACGCGCTGAAAGGTCAGCGCAAAGCCCTTGCGCACGCCGTAATCGCTCACCGGCAACACATCAGGCCGGCCCAGGCGGAAGATCAGCAGCATCTCCACCGTCCATGGGCCGATACCGCGCACCTCGGTAAGCCGTTCGACAATCTCCGCGTCCGTCATCTTCTTGATAGCCGCGTGGGTGGGCACTGTCCCGTCCAGCGTTCGCGCAGCCAGATCTTTGAGAGCTTTGATTTTGTTGAAGGAAACTCCCGCCGCGCGCAAAATTTCGTCCGGCGTCTCAAGCAGCAGCCACGGCGCAGGATCGCCGCCAAAATGTTCGCGCACGCGTCGGTGAATCGTGGCCGCTGCCTTGCCGTGCAACTGTTGATAGAGAATCGACTCGACCAACGACTCGAAAGGTGAAGGCGATGGATCAAGCTTCAGCGTGAACGCGCCTGCCCGGTCAATCAGCGCGCCCAGCTTCGCGTCGCTCGCGCGCAAATGCGCCACCGCTTCAGCGGCGTCAAAGGGAAGTTTTGGACTCCGACCGTCGTGAATCATAGGGAAATAGTGTACCGTGTCGGGACTGCGGCCTGCGTATCTCGCAGGAATGCTGTCCTCGTGCCCCTTCCCCTTGTAGAATCCATGGCAGAGACGAACGAGGGGTGCAGAGCCATGAAGATGCGGCCGGGAACACAAACAGGATTTCTGCTGTGCGGTAAGGAGTGGACCGAAGGCGAAGCGCTCGAGGTTCGTTCGCCGTGGGATCAGGGCCTCGTGGGGCGCGTCACCGTGGCCACCCGCGCCGACGCGCGCCAGGCAGTGCACCACGCTGTGGCCAGCTTGCGCCGCGCCCGCGCCTTGCCCCGCTGGAAACGCCGCGAGATCCTCGAGGACGTGGCCGCCGCCCTCATCGAGCAAAAGGAGCGCTTCGCTCAGCTTATCGTTGCCGAAGCGGGCAAGCCCGTTCGCCTTGCGCGGTCTGAGGTCGATCGCGCCGTGCTCACCTTCAAAACCGCTGCCGAGGAGGCCGCGCGCCTGGGCGGCGAGAGCATTCCGCTGGACCTGACCGAAGGCAACGAGGGCCGCTGGGGGCTGGTGCAGCGCTTTCCCGTGGGTCCGGTGCTCGCCATTTCTCCGTTCAACTTTCCGCTGAACCTGGTGGCGCACAAGGTGGCGCCCGCGCTGGCCGCTGGCTGCCCCGTCATTCTCAAGCCGGCCTCGCAAACTCCGTTCACTGCGTTGGCGCTGGGCGAGGTGATTCTCAAGGCCGGCTGGCCCGCGGAGGCGCTGGCCGTGCTGCCGCTCAGCAACGCGGACACTGCCTGGCTGGCCGAAAAGGAAGACTGCATCAAGCTGGTCAGCTTTACCGGCTCGGCCAAGGTGGGCTGGGAGCTGAAGGCTCACTCCGGGCGCAAGCGCGTGCTGCTGGAGTTGGGCGGCAATGCCGCGCTCATCGTCTGCGGCGACTGGCCCGACCTGGATGAAGCGGCAGCCCGCACCGCGCGTGCGGCTTTTGGTTACGCCGGCCAGTCCTGCGTGAGCGTGCAACGGGTGTTTGTCGAGCGCGGCGTCTTTCAGACTTTTTTGTGGAAGGTGGTCGAGGCAACCGCCAAGCTGGTGGTCGGCAACCCTTCCGACGAGGCCACCGAGGTTGGGCCGCTGGTACGGCTCAGCGATGCTGAGCGCGTGGAGTCCTGGATCAAGGAAGCTGTCGAGAGCGGCGCCAAGCTGGTAGCCGGCGGTGAGCGCCACGGCTCCATGGTGACGCCGGCAATCCTGACCGGAACCAAACCGGGTATGAAGGTGCGCGACGAGGAGGTCTTCGGTCCGGTCGTGGCCATCGAGCCATACGACGATTTCGAGCAGGCGCTGGCCGACGTCAACCACTCTAAGTACGGTCTGCAAGCCGGCCTGCTCACTCGCGATGCCGGCCGCATTCTCACCGCTTATCGCGAGCTTGAAGTGGGCGCCTTGATCGTGGGAGACACGCCAAGCTGGCGTCTTGACCCCATGCCCTTCGGCGGCGTCAAGGATTCGGGACTGGGTCGCGAGGGCATTCGCTCGGCCATCGAAGAGATGACCGAGCCGCGCATGCTGGTAATCGCGGGGCTCGACTAGAGCATTTTCTACTCAAGTGTTAACAGAATTATGGGTGCCCCATCCTTTGTGCGTCTTTTGCACAAAGGGTGGGAGAGCACAGATGTCCATCTCAACTGTAAACAGTTAAACAGAAGCCGTTCTAGAGGTTGGTGCGCGAATCGGTTGTCTGGGTTAATCGCCACAATATGCGCGCTGCCGATCAGCGTTACTTTGCTGTCATCTCCAGCATGGCTTTCACATCGGCGGCGTGTGGGCCGTCCGGAGCCAGCGCTAGATACTTCTCCAGCGCCTCTCTCATCTCCCGCGAGGCGGTGACTTTGCCTTGTGCGTTTATTGGTGCATCAGCAAAGAGGTCTGACCCAAGGATGAACCAGGCATTGGCTCTGGCCGGGTCCGCTTGCACGCACTTGCGGCAGGCCGCTGCCGATTCTTGCGTGTTGCCGTTGTTGTAGAGAACGGCGCAGAGATTGAAGTAAGCTAACCCGGCGTTGGACGCTAACCCGGCGGATTGGTTATACGCTTCGATCGCCTCCGCGGTGCGCTTGAGTTTGAGCAGTGCATTGCCCTTGCCGATATAGATCTGCGAAAGGCCATCTTTCCAGCCGGCCATCGCTGGACCCTCCGCGGGCTTTTCCGCTTCCGCCGCGGCGATGGCCCGATCATAAGTCGCCAGGGCTTCATCAGCCGAGCCGGAGTAAAGCTGTGCACTAGCCAGGAGTTTCAGATTCAGAGACGTTGCTTTCAGCCCGACTAATTGCCGCGCAACTGCCACGGCCTGAGGCCACTCCTTTGCTTGCATGGCCTGGTTGTATGCGGCGGAGAGCGATTCAGGAGTGTTCTGGGCGGCAGGAGCTTGCGCCGTCATGCGCACCACGACGGCCAGCGAGAGAAGCGCGAAGAGCGCCAAAGAACGACGCATGGTCTACCTCCATTCGCGCGACACGGGTGCACGGATGGCTAGACGATAGGCCGAAGCCGTGCTGAAAGCAAGCGGCTTTTTCGCGGCGCCGGACGCGAATACGGTCACGGCAATTGCGCTCGGCGCAACGATTGCCTGCGAATTCGCCGTAGATGGCGAGCACGTGCGGCGTCCATGATATAGGGATACCGCATCCGCGCAGCGCATAGGACTGCGGCGGCCCGCGTGATCGCGGGAATGAAGAGCAGGCAGATTATTTATGCCAGTTACTTGGCCTTGGCCTTCAGCGCGGCCCAGCGTTTGCGCTGCGCATCGGCAATCCTCTTGCGCGCCTCGGGACTCAGCGCGCGGCGCTTCTTCCTCTTTGTCTTTGCGGCCTTCGCGGTCTTTTTGGTTTTGAGTTCAGCTACCTTGGCTTCAACTTTTCCGGTGCTGCCCAGCAAGGAGCGAACCTGCGTAAGGCTCGCAATTTCGGCGTCGATTAATGCAAGAATGGAATCAATAGACATAA
>PLOI01000096.1 GCA_003142015.1 Acidobacteriaceae bacterium
GCGGAAGAAGTTGTCGGCAAGGGCCAGAATTTCAACAAGGAATACCGCATCGTTCGTCAGAATGACCATGCGGAGCGCTGGGTCCACGGAGCGGGCAAGTTGGAGTTCGACGTCCAGGGGCAGCCCCTTAAGATGCGCGGCGTCATTAAAGACATCACCGACAGCAAGCTGTCGGAGATGCAACTGCGCGATAGCGAGGAGCGCTACCGCACAACCTTCGAGCAGGCCGCGGTCGGAATCGCTCACACCTCCTTGGAAGGCCGCTACCTGTGGTGCAATAGTCGCTTCGCTGAAATCGTTGGCTACCCTATCGAAGAGGTCCCTGGTCTGAAGTTTGAGCAGGTCACCGTACCAGAGGATATTGCCGAGACCGCGGAAGCGCACCAGCGAATGCTGGAAGGCAAGGTCGATTCCGTCAGCATCGAAAAACGTTACCTCCGCAAGGATGGTAGCCGGACCTGGGCAAGGCTGACCATCTCGCCCCAGCGCGACAGCGAAGGACGCTTGCTGCATCTCCTCGCCTTTGTCGAGGACATCAATGACCGCAAGGCGGCCGAAGAGCATCTGGCTGCGGCCATGGAGGCGTTGCGGCTAAGCGAGGAGCGCTACCGCTTGGCCTTCCAGATAAATTTCGATTCAATAGATATTTGCCGTTTGGAAGATGGGAAATTCATTGACGTCAACGACGCATTTATAAGAATCACGGGATACAAGCGTGAGGAAGTCATCGGGCGTACAGCGCCGGAAGTAGGCATCTGGGCGAACCCTGCCGACCGGGAGAAACTGCTCGAGAGAATACGCTTGAATTCGGTCTGCCGGAACTTGGAGACCCAGTATCGAACCAAGGACGGAACATTGCGCTGGGGTTTGCTGTCGGTGTCTGCCTTCGAGATGAACGGCGTTCCCAGCATCCTGTCCTTCACCCGGGATATCACCGATGACAAGGAGGCGGCGGAGCGTCTGGCCAAGATTCGGGAGGCGTTGCGGGTGAGCGAGCAGCGCTACCACACCGTATTCCAGACCAGTCTCGACGCCATCAGTATCAACCGGATCGACGACGGGAGTTTTATCGACTGCAATAAGGCCTTCCTCGACACCTTGGGATATGAACGCGATGAAGTCATTGGGAGAACCTCGCAGGAACTGGGAATCTGGGCGGATGAACGCGACCGGCAGGCCATGAGGTCGATGCTGCAGCAGAACTCAAGTTTCCGCGGATTGGAGGTCCAGTTCAGAAAGAAGAACAGGGAGCTTATATGGGGGGAGATGTCGGCCTCGCTGATGGAGGTGGACGGCGTTGCCTGCATCCTTACCCTGACGCGGGATATAACCACTGCCAAAGCAGCGGAAAAAACCATCCGGAGTCTGGCTTTCTACGACCCGTTGACCGGCCTGCCTAACCGGCGGCAGTTGTTGGAGAGATTGCGCCAGCCTCCGGCAGCCGGCGGCCAAAGAGGCCGTTCGATGGCGCTGCTGCTGGTCGATCTGGATCATTTCAAAATCTTCAACGACACCCTCGGCCATCAAACAGGCGATCTTCTGCTCAAGGAAGTCGCACGGCGCGTCGCCGCTTCCGTACACGAAGGCGACACCGTGTGCCGGTTGGGTGGAGATGAGTTTGTGGTCATGATTGAAAACCTCAGCAACGTTGCCGAGGAAGCCGCGGCACAGGCCAAGGCCGTAGGCGAACATGTTCTGGCTGCGATTGACCGGCCCTACTCGATCGAGAACCGCGAATATCTCTTGACCGCCAGCATCGGAATCACCGTCTTTGGAAGCCACCAAAAAAGCGTCGATGACGTCTTGCAGAAGGCCGATATTGCCATGGATCAAGCCAAGGCGGCGGGCCGCAACACCCTGCGCTTTTTCTCTCCCGCCTTGCAAACTGCCGTCAACGCCCGTGCCGCCATGGAGGTGGAGCTGCGCCAGGCCATCAAGACAAATCAGTTCCAGCTTTACTATCAGCCCCAGGTGGAGCGCGGACGCGTCACAGGCGCCGAAGCCCTGATCCGTTGGAACCACCCCACGCGAGGCCTCGTGATGCCGGATGACTTCATTTCCGTCGCCGAAGAATCCAGGCTGATTCTGCCTATGGGAAATTGGGTTCTGGAAACCGCATGCGAACAAATTACTGCCTGGGCAGATCGAACGCAAACTTCCAGTCTCTCGATTGCGGTAAACATCAGCGCCTTGCAGTTCCGCCAGCCCGAATTCGTCCAACAAGTCCTCTCGGCCCTCAGTCGCACTGGCGCCAACCCGAAAAACCTCAGGCTCGAACTTACCGAGAGCATGTTGGTGGAGGATATCGAGGAGGTCATCGCCAAGATGACCGAACTCAGGTCCCATGGCCTGCGATTCTCCCTGGACGACTTTGGCACAGGCTATTCGTCGCTCGCCTACCTGAAACGCCTGTCCCTGGACCGCTTGAAGATCGACCGTTCATTCGTCCGCGACATTCTGGCGGATTCGACCAGCCGCGCCATTGCGCAAACTATCATTTCGCTCGGCAAGGCCATGGGTTTGTCGGTGATCGCCGAAGGCGTTGAAACCGAAGAACAGCGGAGCTTGCTCACCGCTCTCGGCTGCCATTCCTTCCAGGGGTTCCTGTTCAGCCACCCGCTGCCGTTGGATCAGTTCCATGCCTTCCTGAAGGGATTCGCCAAAAGCAAGAATCCGCGTTGAGCCCCTTGCGCCTGCCCGCTGCCAGGGCTGCGGAGCCTCGCTTACTGAAGGAGCCTGACTTGCTAAAGGAGGAGAAACAAGGAAGCTGGGAACAGGTTGAATGATCTTCGATAAGGTTTTGTATCACCGCTGTCCGGTTCAGTTTAGATTTGCCGCCGTCAAGCTTATTGGCACGTGTGGATTACGGCGATTTTATGGTGTCCACGATTTGAATTGCGTGCCGCTCATTTGCGATGCTTTCAGGATTCGACGACCGGGAGTGCCGCATGAACGTGGGCAAGACGCTGTTTGCGCAGGTGATGGAGTTTGTGCCGTGGAAGACGTTTGGACGCATCATCGAACGGCACAAGGGCGATGCGGGAGTGCGCACGCTCGGCTGCGCTGACTTGTTTCGTATCCTGGCCTTCTCTCAGCTCACCTGGCGCGAGTCATTGCGCGACATCGAGGTATGTCTCGAAGCTAACCAGGGCAAGCTGTTTCATATGGGCATTGCCAAGCCGCCGGCCCGTTCCACCATGGCCGATGCGCTGAACCTGCGCGACTGGCGCATCTACCACGCACTGGCTCTGCGGCTGATCTGTCACGCATGAGCGCTCTACGCGCAAGATACTTCAGTATCTAACCGGACAGCAGTGAACCTCTCTGAATATTTAGATGGCCGAGTAGAACCCATTACCTGCGAAGCAATGCGCGAGCATATCGACGCGTGCCCAACTTGCGTTGCGTTCCTTCGGAACCTGCGCATGGCCATCGATCGCTGCCGATCGCTGGAAATTCCATGCGACCCTTCCGTATCGCGCCGCCTGCGTCCCATGCTTACCCATGAATACTTGCGCTTGCTGGGTATGCGAGGCGCAGAACAGTTTTCCACCGTACTGTGATGCAAAGTTGCGACGCTATCGAATTGTGCATCTGGTCCGGAGAAAGTCAGTCATCAAAGCGGAGCAATAAGTTGAAGCTATTCAGCGGAAGTTCAGCGCTCAAGGAAGGGAAGTCGATGTACTTCCTGAATCTCATGTTCCCGGTATACAATTCTTTCTGAATTCATTTTCAAAAGGACAGACCATGCGAATTGTTGCTTTGCTCTCCTCGGCAGTTTTTGCTTTGGCCTCTCTCACCGCCGCTGCGCAGACACAGGCCGCGAAACAGGCGTCTCAGGCCCCGTCGCAGGTGGTGGCGCAGACGCCGCCCATGGGCTGGAACAGTTGGAATTACTTCGCCGAAAAAGTCGATGACAAAGGGGTGCGCGACGCAGCGGACCAGCTCGTCGCTACGGGCATGAAAGACGCGGGGTATATCTACGTCAACATCGACGACACCTGGCAAGGCCAGCGCGACGCGAGCGGCGTGCTGCACGCCAACGCGAAGTTTCCGGACATGAAGGCCCTGGCCGACTACGTCCACTCCAAGGGCCTCAAAATCGGCATCTACTCCTCGCCGGGCCCCAAGACCTGCGCCAGGTACGAAGGCTCGCTCGGCCACGAAGCGCAGGACGCCCAACTTTACGCCCAGTGGGGCATCGATTATCTCAAGTACGACTTGTGCGGCTTCATCCCCGACGTGATGGAGAAGCAGGCTCCCAACGACAAGGCCGCGCAGATGCGGCTGATGGTTGCCGCTTACGCCAAGATGGACAAGGCGCTCAAGGCGACTAGACGGCCCATCGTCTACTCGCTCTGCCAATACGGATGGGACGCGGTCTGGGAGTGGGCGCCCTCGGTCGACGGCAACCTGTGGCGCACAACGGGCGACATTCGGCCCGACTGGGACCGCATCTACGCCATCGTCAGCCAGCAGACCGGTCTGGAGAAATACGCAGGCCCTGGGCACTGGAACGATCCCGATATGCTCGAAGTGGGCAACGGCAAGCTATCGCTCGAAGAGAGCCGCACTCACTTCTCTCTATGGGCCATCCTGGCCGCGCCTCTTCTGGCCGGCAACGACCTGACCAACATGAAGCCGGAGATCAAGGCTATCCTCACCAACCGCGACGTTATCGCCATCGATCAGGACCGGCTGGGCAAGCAGGGAACGCGCGCTTACAGCGAAGGCGAAGTGGATGTGTGGACACGCCACCTGGCTGGCGGCGCGCTGGCCATCGCCGTTGTCAACGCCGGCGACAGCCGCTACTCTACTCACCCCTTCCACCTGAGCCTGGCTAAACTCGGCCTGCACGGCCCGCAGACCGGCAAGGACTTATGGACCAGCCAGCTCATCACGCTCAGCGACGGTCAGCCCCTCGAACTGAGCAGCCACGATGTTCTGCTGGTCCGCATCGACGCGCCGAAGTAGCTGCCGGTCCGCAACGCGTGCATGAAGCTCTGAACCGTGCATGAGCTTGCATAAATCCCTCTCTGCGGTTACATTCGCTGCTGGGTGATTTGTCTATGCGTTTTTCTGCTCTGTTGCGATTTTCCACTTTTGCCGCAGCCGTCCTTCTCGCCTTCACCGCGCTTCCGCAGGCACTCGGCGTGGAAGCGCCTCGGCTTGTACAAAAGGATGGCCGCTATGCGCTGCTGGTCGAAGGGCGTCCATTTCTGATTCTGGGTGGCCAGATTCACAACTCGAGCGCATGGCCCAGCGAACTGCCGCAGGTCTGGCAGTCGATGGCCGCCCTGCACGCCAACACTGTCGAGGCGCCGGTTTATTGGGAGCAGTTTGAGCCGCAGCCGGGCCGCTTCGACTTTACCAATGTGGATGCAATTGTGGAAGGCGCCCGCGCGCACAACCTGCACGTGGTACTGCTGTGGTTCGGCACCTGGAAAAACAGCAAAATGCACTATGTCCCGGGTTGGGTAAAGAACGATACTGTACGCTTTCCGCGCATCATCCGGCCGGACGGCGAGCCGATCGACGTGCTTTCTCCCATGTCGCGCAACACGCTGGAGGCGGACAAATCCGCATTTGTTGCCTTGATGCGCCACCTGAAACAGATCGACAATGAGCAACATACGGTGATCCTGATGCAGGTGGAGAATGAGTCGGGCAATATCGGCAGCGCGCGGGACAATTCGCCCGAGTCAAACCGGGAGTTTGCCGGCCAGGTTCCGGCCGATCTGCTCGCTGCGACCGGCAAGCAGGCCGGCACATGGACTGAGGTCTTCGGCGCGGAAGCAGATGAAATCTTCCAGGCCTATCACCAGGCGAAGTACATCAACGAGATTGCCGCCGCAGGCAAGCAGGTGTTTGCGATTCCGTGCTACATCAATGCGTGGCTCGGCAGTTCGATTGATGAGTCGCAGCAGCGGCAGATGGCGGGCATCCGCTATCCTAGCGGCGGCGCAGTGCAGAAGCTGGTGGGTATGTGGCGGACGCTGGCGCCTTCAATCGACATGATCGGCCCGGATATCTACAACGGCGACTCGCACTTTTACCGGGAGACGATGAAGGCCTATCACCGTCCGGACAATCCATTGTGGATCCCGGAGACGGGCCGGGACGACAGCTTTGCGAAGTTCTTTTTCTATGCGCTGGGGGATGGGGCCATCGGCTTCTCGCCCTTTGGCGTGGACCAGACGGGCTGGAACATTCTGGGCGACCAGCCGTGGAAGGCGCACGCCAACAACTTCGCGCTGATCGGGCCGATGAGCCGGGAGATTGCCCGCCTGGAGTTTGAAGGCAAGCTGAAGACCGCCGTCGAGGAGCCGGGGCAGACCTCGCAGGAGATCGACTTCGGCGAATGGCAGGCAACTGTCGCCTACGGTTTTCCGCAGCCCGACGGGAGACACGCTCCCGGCACAAAGGACGCGCACGGAGCCGCGCTAGTGGCGCAACTGGGACCGGATGAGTTTCTGGTGACGGGCGTGGACGCAAGCATCAGCTTCCATCTGCCTGGCAAGCTGCCGTGGATTCGCAGCCAGATCGTCACTGCCGAGCAGGGAACGTATGAGAACGGCGTATGGAAGCCGCTGCGTCTGTGGAACGGCGACGAAACCGACCGCGGCCTGTGCTTCCACGAGAAGCCGGAGGTGGTACGTGTCAAAATGCAGAGGTTCTAGAGAGGTGTCTCAGAGGTTCGTTGCATATTTGTTTGCGGCCGAGGCACTGCCATCTTGCTTAAAATGCAGGTCCACTTCGACTTCGCTAAGTGCAGGCTTTCGACTCCCTGCGCTCCACTACGGTCGCTCAGAATCACACCAACCGTAACTCGCGGAGAAGAAAGGCGTAGTCGAAGGCAACCTCTTTCAGATAGTCGTAGCGGCCACTGGAGCCGCCGTGGCCGGCCTGCATATTGGTTACCAGCAGCAGTGCATTGTTATCCGTCTTGAGAGTGCGAAGTTTGGCGACATACTTCGCCGGCTCCCAATACATGACCTGGCTGTCATGGAGTGAGGTCTTCACCAGCATGGCAGGATAACTCGCCGCACGCAGATTGTCATAGGGCGAGTAACTCAGCATATAGAGAAAATATTCAGATTCATTAGGGTTGCCCCACTCTTCATACTCGGGAACGGTGAGCGGCAGAGTCGCGTCGAGCATGGTATTCATCACGTCCACAAAAGGCACGTGAGAAAGGACGGCGCGGAAGAGTTCAGGACGGAGATTGGCAACCGCGCCCATCAATAAACCTCCAGCGGAGCCGCCCTCGATGGCCACGCGCGCCGCGTCGCCATAGCCGGCCGCGGTGAGATGCTCAACGGCGGCAATGAAATCCGTGAAGGTGTTGCGCTTGGTGAGCATCTTTCCGGCGTCGTGCCATGGCTTGCCCAGGTCGCCTCCGCCGCGCACGTGCGCATAGGCCATTACCACCCCGCGATCAAGCAAGCTCAACCGATTGGGGCTGAAGGCCAGAGGCAGCGAGTAGCCGTAGGAACCGTAGCCATAAACGTAGAGGGGATTCCATCCCTTTTTACGTTTGTCTTTTCGATAAACCAGAGAGACCGGAACCTGCGCGCCGTCGGGCGCAGTGGCATGAACGCGCTCGCTTGCGTAAAGGGTGCGGTCGAAGCCGCCGGGAACCTCCAACTGCTTGAGCAGCGTGGATGCGCCGGTGGCCACGTCGTACTCGTAGACCGAAGCAGGCGTCACCAGCGACTGGTAAGCGTAGCGGAAGGTAGGCGAATCGAAAATCCGATTGATGTGGGGCTGGGCGCTGTAAGCCGGTTCTGGGAAACTGATTTCGCCGGCCTTTGCGGCTTCCGGCCCGTCGCCCAAGAAGCGCCATAGGCGCAGGCGCGGCAAACCGTCCTCGCGCTCGCAGGCGATGAAGAAGCCTGCGAAGAGGTCCACTTCTTCCAGCATCACATCGTCGCGGTGGGGAATAAGCTCGGTCCAGTGTTCGCGCCCCGGCGTGGCTGCCGGCGCGGTGACCAGGCGGAAGTTGCGCCCGCGATCGTTGGTGCGGATGAACCACAGGCCATTGCGATGGTCGATGGAATACTCGTGCTCGTCCTCACGCGGGCTGATGAGCGTGAAGGCGCCTTCGGGCTCGGCGGCTGCGAGGACATGCGATTCAGTGGTGATGTGGCTGGCCGATTCGAGCACAATGAATTTGCCGTCGCGTGTGCGTCCCGCGCCCAGATTGAAACGCTCGTCGTCCTCCTGGAAGACCAGCACATCGGCGGTGTGCGGCGTGCCGAGCGTGTGCCGCCAAAGCTGGTACTGGCGCTTCTGCTCCTCGTCCTCGACGGTATAAAACAAGGCCCGATTGTCGGCGGCCCAGACAAGAGAACCTACGCGCTCGACCTCGCCCGAGAGCGTCTCGCCGGTTTCCAGATTTTTTATGTGCAGCGTGTACTGGCGGAAGCCGGTGGTGTCAGTTGAGTAGGCCAGCCAGCGGCCATCGCGGGTAATGTCGGTGGCGCCGATGGCGAAGAAAGCGTGGTCCTCGGCCAGTTGATTGCCGTCGAGGATGATCTGCTCCGGTGGATCGGGCGGCGGTTGAGGTTCTTGGTCTCCCACCCTTGCGCCCGACCACCCCAGCGACGAAGACCTGTCGCCGGGGACCCCGGTAAGGCGCAAGGATGGGGCACCCAACGTGTCTCGGTCCGTGGCGGCCTTGCGGCAGTGGATGGCGTATTGCTTGCCCTCCTCGGTGCGCGTCAAGTACCACCAGCCGCCATCGCGGAAGGGAACCGAGACGTCGGTCTGCTTCATGTGCGAGAGCATCTCGTGATAAAGCTGATCGCGCAGGCCGCTGAGCGGCGCCATCACGGCCTCGGCATAGGAGTTTTCGGCATCGAGGTAGGTGGTGACCTCGGGGTTCTGTTTGTCGCGCAGCCAGGCGTAGTCGTCCACGAGAACTGTGCCATGCAGAGCAGTTTCTTTGTGTTCCTTGCGGGCGATGGGGGGCTGATGTTGCTGGTTCTGTGTCATCTCTACTTTAGTTTAGTGCTTGCGGGAAAGTTGAGGTTAGCGGTTCCTCAAGCCTTAAGAGCTATAAAA
>PLOI01000123.1 GCA_003142015.1 Acidobacteriaceae bacterium
TCACGGCGCGCATCTGCGGCATCTGCCCGGTCTCGCACATGCTGGCCTCGGCTAAGGCCTGCGAAGCCATCATGTCAGTCCGCATTCCTCATACCGCAGCGCAACTCAGGCGGATGTTGAATCTGGCTCAGTTGGTCCAGTCGCACGCCCTGAGCTTCTTTCATCTCTCCTCGCCTGACCTGTTGCTAGGCATGGAGTCCGACCCCAAAGCGCGCAACATCTTCGGAGTAGCGGCCGCCCGCCCCGATCTGGGCTTGGCCGGCATAGGATTGCGCCGCTTCGGCCAGCACATTATCGAGCTGCTCGGCACCAAGCGCATCCATACCGGATGGGTGGTTCCCGGCGGCGTCACCGAACCGCTCGCCCCCGCACATCGTGATGAGATTCTGGCCATGCTGCCCGAGGCCTACGCCAACCTCAAGCTGGCGCTGACCGTCTACAAGCAGATCGCCGGCACATTTAAGCCGGAGATCGAGGTCTTCGCCAACTTTCCGTCCAATTACATGGGTCTGATCAACGAGGACGAGTCCATCGAGTTCACAGACGGCGCATTGCGGCTCATCGATCCGCAGGGCGCGATTATCGAAGACGGGATTAGCGCCAGCCGCTTTACTGAAGTGATTGGCGAGGCTGTCGAGAACTACAGCTACACCAAGTTCGTCTATTACAAGCCNNATAGTCAAATCCATGGGAACACCGCAGGCGGACAAAGAGCTGGCCGAGTTCAAGCAGTTGTCCAGTGGGCCGGTCGAAAGCTCCTTCCACTATCACCACGCGCGGCTGGTTGAGGCACTCTACGGCATCGAGAAAATCGAAGAGATTCTCGCTGATCCGCTCATTCTCGACAAGCATGTTCGCGCCACTGCGGGCGTCAACCGCCTGGAAGGCGCGGGCCAGATCGAAGCTCCGCGCGGCACGCTCAATCACCATTACAAGGTGGACGAAAACGGCAAGATTACCTGGGCCAGCCTGGTCGTCGCCACCGGCCATAACAACAACGCCATGAACAGGGGCGTTCTTCAGTCGGCCAAGGCCTACGTGAAGGACGGCAAGTTCACCCCCGGCGCCCTCAACCGCATCGAGGCCGTGATCCGCGCGTTCGATCCCTGCCTTAGCTGCTCCACGCACGCATTCGGACAGATGCCCCTGGCCCTCACACTCGTCAACACTGACGGCGAGGTCGTAGACCAGCTCGTCCGCTAGGCACGTCTGTAGCGCCGGCCTCCAGCGCGCTTGTAGCGCCGGCCTCCTGGCCGGCTGTAGTGTGGGCCTCCCGGCCCACACCCGTCTCTATAGGCATCGAACTTGGCGTTACAGATCAACGGGATTGGCGGTACGATCTTCACATGACTCACACCCCAACCCGATGCCTCATTCTCGCCTGCGGCAACACGCTGCGCGGGGATGATGGCGTCGGGCTTTGGCTTGCTGAATGGGCGGAGCAACGCTTCTCAGCACAAGCCGGCGTGCGCGTCATCGCCGACCATCAATGGACTCCGGAACTGGCCGAAGACGTTGCCCACGCTGAGTCCGTCCTGTTTATTGATTGCTCTATCGATTCCCTGCCCGGGTCGGTCACACTCACGCCCGTTCACCCGGCCGCCAACACACAGGGAATGGCGGCCCATCACCTGGGCGCACCGGAGCTGCTCGCGCTCGGCCGCGAACTCTATCATTCCCTGCCCCAGAATGCTTTGCTGCTGACCATCGGCGCCGGCTCAACCGAGCTAGGCGAAGTCTTCAGCGACCCAGTGAGCGCCGCGCTTCCTGGTGCCTGCACGCTGATCGAAGAGACTGTTTTGCGCCTGCTCAGCGAGTAGTTGATTCCGCGGCTGCCTCAGCGTTTCGCGTGGTGAATCTCCAATACGTATGCGTACTTGCCAGGTAGATGTTCGGGCAAGATCACCTGCAGATTGTCACCGGCAGCCTTCCACTTGAGCAACCCTCTCTTGCCGAGCAGATACACCCTTACGTCGGGCGTCGGGTAGATTCCTTCGATGGTCAGGGTCCGCGCTTTCGGGGTTCCCAGCACAAGCACGTTCAGGTGGCCTTGCCAAGTGAACCGCACGTCGTCGCCCTCGACGGTCTTTCCTTCCGCGCGCTCCCACGGAATCGTATCGTAAATCGCAGAGCCGTTCTGCTTGAGCCATGCGCCCAGCGCCTTGAGTCGCTCCATCTGGACAGGCGGAATGGTCCCATCGGCTTCCGGACCCACATCCAGCAGCAGGTTCCCGTTCTTGCTCACAATGTCCACCAGCAGCGCGATCAGTTCGCCCGAGGAGATTGTTTCCGCCTCGCCCTCGGCGCGATTGTAACCAAACGACCGGCCCAGTCCTCGGCATTCCTCCCACTTCGTCTTACTGATCTGGCCCGGCGTTTTGTACTCGGGCGAAGTGAAGTCCGCGTGAGCTATGCCGAAGCGGTCGTCGATGGCGCCGTCCGGAACCGCGTTATAGTAGTCCGCCTCAACTTCCAGAGCCTTGCCTGTCTTTGGCCAGTCAATATCGTTCCACAAAACCGATGGATGGTAGCGCTCAATCAGCTCGTGAATCTGCGCGTTGGCATACTTGCCATACTCTTCGCTTTGCGGCTTCACTGTCTCATACTCAGCGCTCACCCGGATTGGCCCAGGAACGAAGGTCCAGTCGTACCCGCCGGAGTAATAGAGTCCCATGCGCAGCCCCTGTTTCCTTACCGCGTCCGTCAGCTCGCCGACGATATCGCGCTGGGCGTGTTGCCGGTCTGCGGGAAGCGTAGGATTGGGAACCGAACTGGGCCATAACGTGAAGCCGTCATGATGTTTTGTGGTGAGCACCACATACTTGGCGCCGGACTGCCGAAAGATTTTGGCCCACTCGTTCGGCTTCCACTTCTGTATCTCGCGATTGAAAACCGGCGCAAAATCGTAATAGTTGAAGTTCGCTCCGTAATGCTCGCGATGGTAAGTCTGAGTGGGCGAGCCTTCTATGCGCATGGTGTTGTAATACCACTCCGCGTATGGATCGTTCCGGATGTAGTCAACCGACGAAAAATCATGTTCCGGGTGCGACAGCGGCGCCCAGCCCGGAACCGAATACAGTCCCCAGTGAATGAAAATGCCCAGCTTGGCGTGGGAATACCAGAAAGGAACCTGATGTTGGTCGAGCGAGGCAATCGTTGGCTCATACTTGACAGGCGCCTGCGCCATGCACAGGCCGCTAACTCCAACAAGCGTCCCCGCAAATAAACATATAATTACTTGTCTTTGCACGATATCCCCTCCCTTTCACCAATGTGAACTTATCCCTTTGCAGTCCAACATAAATGCCACAGCTTGCGAAGACCTCTGCCAACCAGCCAGATAAGAAGCACCGCTGCGCACAAAATTCCGAGAAGTTGCCATTTCAACTGGTCCACAACTTGGCGGATAATTCGAAATGTGTCGAAGTCGGTCCATTCCTCGCGAATCCTGCCATCGACGATGCGCCACACCGTGATGCCCCTTAACTCCAGCTTCACCCCGGTTGCCGGCAACGGGCTTGCCGCTGCGGTGTTGGTTCCGTGTATGGTCCAAACCACCGTCACCAGATCGCCCTCGGCTACCATCTGATCCACGGTCATTTTCAAGTCGGGAAGAGCCTGTTTCTCCCAGTGAACCGCGGCCTGATCCTCTTGCAGATTGGCATCTCTGTGCAATCCATGATTGACGAAATCCTTGGCGTATATCTCATCCGCGACCTGGAACTTCCCCTGATTGAAAATCTCATCAAAGACCCGTCTGGCGACGGCCTTGTTCATCTCCTGCTGAGAGACAGCAATTGGAACAGAGCGTGCCGGAGTGGGGGTGTTTACCGCCCATGCCGGCGCGCATGCCAGGAGCATAATTGCAATGGTTCTTTTCATGGACTTTCTCCCTGCTGGCCAAGTTACAGAATTGCAAGGGGATAAGTTCCCGTATGGCTCGCCACTACGCCGCGGGTGCCCAGGTCTCGCTCTTAAGACCTGGGCGATTCGCCGGACAGCCTGCCCTGAGCTTGCCGAATGGGCGTAGTTCTAGAACGCTCCCACCGTCTGCCGCAGGCTATAGGAGCTGAGCGTCTTGATGTAGTTGCCGCGGTCAAATGCTGAAGTGTCTGGAACGGAGCGGCGGCTGAGGCAGCCGCGCGTCTCCCACAGCGAGGTGTACTCGCGCTTCTCCAGCCAGTAGTGCATATCGTCCAGCACTTTCCTGATGTGGTCGATGCCGTGAATGTGCAAGGCCGACGCCATCAGCACCACTCCTCCCCCGGCCATGATGCTCTTCAGCACGTCTTCGGCGGAGTGAACGCCGCCGGTGATGGCGATGTCAAGATTTACGTGGCCGTAGAGAATCGCCGCCCAATGCAGCCGTGGCAACAACTCCGATGGCTTGGAGAAGTGCAGCGTGGGCCGCACTTCCAGCGTCTCAATATCGAAATCGGGCTGATAGAAACGGTTGAACAGCACCACGCCGCGCGCGCCCGCTTCCTCCAACTGGCTAACCAGGTGCGGCAGACTGGTAAACCACTGTGACAACTTCACCGCCACCGGCACTTTGACAGCGGAGGTAACCGCTGTCACCAACTCCAGCAGTTGACCTTCGAGATCCGCTGAGGTCTGGCGCTTGTCCGTAGCCAGCGCGTAGGTGTTCAACTCGATGGCGTCGGCTCCGGCTTGCTCCATATCCTTGGCAAATCTCACCCAGCCGCCGGTAGTGGCGCCATTCAGGCTGCCCATGATGGGAATTCTCACCGCCTCTTTGCATTGCCGCAGGTGTTCGAGATAGCCCTCCTGCGTCATGCGGTAGTCCTTCAAATCGGGCAGATAGCCGAGCGACTCGGCGAAGGACTCGGTTCCCCTCGACAGATCATCGTCCAAGGTCCGCGATTCCAGGGCCAACTGCTCCTCGAAGAGCGAGTGAAGCACTATCGCCGAAGCGCCGGAATCCTCCATGCGGCGAACATTGTCGATCGACTCCGAGAGCGGCGTGGAGGAGACCACGACGGGGCCGTTCAGCTTCAAGCCAAGATACTGCGTGGAAAAATCGATCATTCCGCACCTCCGGCAGCCTCAGCCGCCAGCTTTTGTTCGGGCTTATCCTCAGGTTTCTCCGCGGGAGCGATGTGCGGCGTTTCGCCTCGGCCCGGCATTGCTGCCCTAGCGGAGTAAACGCGCCACTGGCGCTCGACATCGTCCTGCGCTTCCTTGAGCAGATTCGCGGCCAACTCCGGATTGCTGCGCGCCAGCATCGTGTAACGAGCCTCGCGATAACTGTACTCCTTGAGCCGGATTGACGGCGCCTTGGAATCAAGCTGGAAGGGATTCTTGCCCTCTTCGCGCAGTCCTGGATTGTAACGCATCAGCGGCCAGTAACCCGACTGCACAGCCAGTTTCTGCTGCTCCAGCCCATGCACCAGATCGTAGCCGTGGGCAATGCAACTGGAGTACGCGATGATCAGCGACGGCCCATCATGCGCCTCGGCCTCCTGGAAGGCCTTCACCACATGGCTATCGTTGCCGCCCATCGCCACCTGCGCCACGTACACTGAGCCGTAACTCACCGCTTCCATGGCCAGGTCTTTCCTGCTGTTGGGCTTGCCCGCGGCGGCAAACTTGGCCACCGCGCCGCGCGGCGTCGCCTTGGACATCTGCCCGCCGGTATTCGAGTAAACCTCGGTATCCAGCACCAGCACATTCACGTTCTTGCCGGAGCCGAGCACATGGTCCAGTCCGCCGAAGCCGATGTCGAACGCCCAGCCGTCGCCGCCCAGAATCCACACGCTTCTGCGCACCAGCGTGTCCGCAATAGCCAGCAAATTGCGCGCGTCGGAACTCTTGCTACCGGCCAGCCGCTCGCGCAGAGCACGCACCCTCTCACGCTGTTGGTTCACCTCTGTCTCAGTATTCTGCTTGGCTCCCAGCAGAGCCTTCGCGAGTTCGTCGCCAATCTCACCAGCCAGCCGCGTCACCAGCAACTCGGCAAACTCCTTCTGCTGGTCGAGAGCGATTCTCATGCCAAAGCCAAACTCGGCGTTGTCTTCAAACAGCGAGTTGGCCCACGCCGGCCCGCGGCCCTGAGCGTTCGAGCTGTAAGGTGTCGTGGGCAGGTTGCCGCCGTAGATTGACGAGCAGCCCGTAGCGTTGGCGATATACAGCCGGTCGCCGAACAGTTGCGTCAACAGCTTGATGTAGGCCGTCTCTCCGCAGCCAGCGCAGGCGCCTGAAAATTCAAAGAGCGGCTGTAACAGTTGCAGATCCTTCACCTGGCCGTGCGAAAGTTTGGAGCGGTCCACCTCGGGAAGCTCAAGGAAGAAATCCCAGTTCTCGCGCTCGCCCTCGCGCAGAGGCTCCTGTGGCGTCATGTTGATGGCTTTGTGGCTGGCGTCGCTCTTGCTCTTCACCGGGCAAACGTCGACGCAGACCGCGCAGCCGGTGCAATCTTCCGGCGCAACCTGCAGCGTGTAGCGATCCTGCTCCATCCCCTTCCACTTGGGCTTGGCCCACTGGAAGGTTGCGGGAGCCTTGTCTCCAAGTTCCTGGCTGTAGACCTTGGCGCGAATCACCGCGTGCGGGCAGACCATCACGCACTTGCCGCACTGGATGCACAGATCCTTGTCCCACGCCGGGATAAACTGCGCGATGTTCCGCTTCTCCCACTGAGCAGTGCCCGTGGGGAAGGCGCCGCCGGCCGGAATCGCGCTCACCGGGAGCATGTCGCCATGGCCCGCGGCAATCTGGCCCAGCACGTTGCGGACAAACTCGGGCGCCTTGGGCGAGATGGATGGAATCAGATCGAAGTCCGACGACGCTGCTGTCGGCAGCGTTACTTTTTCCAGATGCGCCAACGCATGATCTACCGCGGCAAAATTTTTCGCCACCACTGCCTCGCCGCGCTTGCCGTAGGTCTTCTGAATGGACTTCTTGATCTGTGCAATGGCCTCGTCGCGCGGCAGCACGCCGCTAATGGCGAAGAAGCAGGTCTGCATGATGGTGTTGATGCGCGTGCCCATGCCGGCCTCGCGCGCCACCTTGTAGCCGTCGATCACATAAAACTCGATCTTCTTGCGCAGCATCTCCTGCTGTGTGGTCTTGGGCAGATGATCCCAGACCTCGGCCGCCGAATACGGCGAATTAAGCAGGAAAACCGCGCCCGGCATGGCCGCCTCCACGGCATCCATTTTCTCCAGGAAGCTAAAGTTGTGGCAGGCCACAAAGCTGGCGCGGGTAATCAGATAAGTTGACCGGATGGGGTTGGGACCGAACCGCAAGTGGGATGTGGTCATCGAGCCGGATTTCTTCGAGTCGTAGACGAAGTAGCCCTGCGCGTAGTTCGGCGTCTCGCTGCCGATGATCTTGATCGAGTTCTTGTTGGCTCCCACGGTGCCGTCGGAACCCAGCCCGTAGAACAATGCGCGCACTGTCTTCGGGTCCTCGGTGGAGAACGCCGGATCGTATGTCAGACTTGTGTGCGAAACATCGTCATCAATGCCAATCGTAAAGTGGTTCTTCGGAGCAGGCTTAACCAGCTCGTCGAAGATGCCCTTGACCATGGCGGGCGTAAATTCTTTGGAAGACAGGCCGTAACGGCCACCGATGACCGTCGGCTTCTTTGCGAACGGAAGCGCAGCTTCATTCTCTGCCAACACCGTCACGATGTCCATGTAGAGCGGCTCGCCGCTCGCGCCCGGCTCTTTGCAGCGGTCCAGAACGGCAATCGATTTCACGGTCGAGGGCAGAGCAGCCAGGAAGGCGCTCGAATCAAATGGCCGGTAAAGGCGAACCTTGACCATGCCGATCTTTTCGCCCTGCTTCACCATCAGATCAACAGCCTCTTCGGCAGCTTCTGCACCGGAGCCCATGATCACTATTACCCGCTCGGCGTCAGGCGCACCGTAATAATCGAACAAATGGTAGGCGCGGCCGGTCTCCTTGGCAAAGCGGCTCATCACCGACTGCACAATGCCCGGAACCGCCGCGTGGAAGGGCGTGCACGCCTCGCGGGCCTGGAAGAAGACATCGGGGTTCTGCGCCGTGCCGCGAATCATCGGGCGATCCGGGCTGAGCGCGTTCTGCCGGTACTGGATGATGTATTTGTCGTCCACCAGCGCGCGGATCGTCTCATCGCTGATGGGCAGAATCTTGCCTACTTCATGCGAAGTGCGGAAGCCGTCAAAGAAATGCATGAAGGGAATGCGCGATTCCAGCGTGGCAATCTGCGCTACCAGCGCCATGTCGGCAACTTCCTGGACGGAATTGGAGGCCAGCATCGCCCAACCCGTCGAGCGGCAGGCCATCACGTCGGAATGATCACCGAAGATCGACAGCGCATGAGTGGCCAGCGTGCGGGCCGTCACGTGCATGGTCGCCGGGGTCAGCTCGCCGGCGATTTTGAACATGTTGGGAATCATCAGCAGCAAGCCCTGCGAGGCCGTGAACGTGGTTCCGAATGCTCCCGCCTGCAACGCGCCGTGCAAAGCGCCAGACGCTCCGCCTTCGCTCTGAAGCTCTTCCACGATGGGCAATGCGCCCCAAATGTTTTTCTTTCCCTCCGAGCGCCACTGATCGGCCCACTCGGCCATCGGCGACGAGGGGGTGATGGGGTAAATAGCGACGACCTCGGTGAGTCGATAGGCCACCGAGGCAGCCGCCTCGTTTCCATCCAGAATTACCATGTTTTTTTCACTCATTCGCTTTGCCTCATAACGGGGTGGGCGGATAATCAGCCGCTACCTCTGAGTCTCGTCTTTGGAGGGTGGGGTTGCTGTGATGCAAGACACAGGGAGGGCGACAATTCCCACATTGCGATGAGATTTTCATGAGCCGAATCGAGCGCAAACCTGTAAAGAAATGAGGTTTAATCAGTTTTCGATCTGCCAACCATACGCCCGGGACACGTCAATTTTGGCTCCAGACCGCCTCGATAGGTGGTATGGCATGTTGGTGTCAATCGAGATCCGCCTGGTGCAATTCGATGTACGCTGGCCGACATGCACTAAGACTTCCCGTTACCAATCTGGCTTCGACCCCGGCTGCAGAGCACGCTCTGCATCGTTCGGCAATTCCGCACCCGGATTCCACAGAATTGAGTGATTAAGGGCTAGAGAAAGGGACAGTTCCTTATACGGTCTTTATTCCCGGCTCGCTACACTTGTGTGAGGATTCCACCAATTCACCAGAAAACCTAAGGAGCACGGCCTCATGAAAAGCCGCACGATAGCCTTTTCAGGCGCGATTGCTGTTCTATTTGCTTTTCTAGCCTGTGTCTGCGCACCTGCTGCGATGGCGCAGACCTTCCGCGGAAGCATTCTGGGCACGATTACGGACAGCACCGGAGCGGCTGTAGCCGGGGCACAGGTAAAGGTCTTCAGCCCGTCCACAGGCTTGTCGCGCACAATTGCCGCCAATGATCGGGGTGAATATGTGGCCTCAGAACTGCCGCTCGGCACTTATAGCGTAACGGTCGAGAAGGGAGGCTTCCGCACCACTACGCTGACGCAGATTCCGGTGAGCGTGGGATCGCCGACCCGTGCCGACATCAGGCTTGCCGCTGGGGCGGTTGAAGAAGTGATCGAGGTGAGCGCCAGTGTGCCGCTGGTGGAGACCACGTCCAACACCATGGGAGGCACGATCGAAGCCGCTGAGGCCTCTGAGTTGCCGATAAACGGACGCGACTATACGAAGCTTTTGGAACTGGTTCCAGGCGCGAGCAGCGATCCTGTGGGATCGACCGAATCGGCCGGCTCGTACGGACTGTTCAGTTTGAACGGCAACCGCGGCCGGTCAAATAATTACTTGCTGGACGGCACTGACATGAATGATGGCTACCGCAACCTGCCGTCGGTCAACCAGGCGGGCGTGTGGGGTTGCCCCTCGACCATTCTTCCTGTTGACGCGCTGGCCGAGATTCCAGTCACGGGCAGTCCGGAGGCGGAGTTCGGACGCAGTTCAGGTGCGACCGTCAACATCGTCACCAAGAGCGGCTCCAATAAAATCCATGGCAGCGCATTTGAATACTATCGCGACGGAGCGATGAGCGCGCGCAACTATTTCAATACCGATGCCCAGCCCAAGAACTCGTTCACCAACCACCAGTTTGGCGGTTCGGTTTCGGGGCCAATCCTAAAGGACATGTCGTTTTGGTTTGTTGCTTATGAGGGCCAGAGAGAGAACGGCGGCTTGCCCCAGTTAGGCACGGTGCCTAACCAGACGGACATCGACGCCTACCAATCCGATGGAAGCATCAATACGGTGATACAAAGCCTGCTGAAAAGCAATCCGTGGGGAACATTGCCGGTCACGGGAGGCAACGAGACCTTTACCACTCCGTTCAGCAACAATAGCGATAACGTGATCGTCAAGGCCGATCAGCATCTGCATTGGTTCAGCGCCGGTGATTTGTTGACCGGACGCTACTTCTACAGCCACGGCATACAGAGTTTTCCGCTGGGCATGCTCTACACGGGCAGCAGCGCGCCCGGATATAACACCACAACACCGACACACGTAAATATTGTTTCGCTGTCTTATACTTCCATTCCGAGGTCGAACCTGATCTTCGAGGTTCGCGGCGGCTACAACCGCTTTCTGCAGCAATTCCTTCCGCAAGACATCGGCCTCAATCCTAACACTGCCTATGGCCTGGACACTCTGCCACCTGGCTTCACCACGAACGACCTGGGATTGCCGACTATCAGCGTTTCAGGTTACAGTCCGATCGGTGCCACATCCAGCGACGCGCGCGGCCGCGTCGATACGAACTACCAACTCTTCGGAAACGTTTCATACGTCAAAGGCCGGCATAGTTTCAAGGCTGGTTACGAGTGGCGGCGGACCTTCATCAACAGCTTCATCGATTCCGGGCACCGCGGCAAGCTGGTCTTCAACAGCCTCGACGATTTTCTGTCGGGTACCATTGATGGCGGCAGTTCAGCCTCCGGTGACGGCACGCGCTACTCTTACCAGAACAGTAGCGGCGCCTATCTGCTGGATTCCTGGCGCCTGAGTGAGCGGATCACGATCAATTATGGCTTGCGCTGGGATTACTTTGGCGTGATCGGCGCCGAAAACAATGCATTCAGCATCTTCGACGTAAAGACCGGCGGACTCGAAACGATAGGCGCCGCTGGCGGGCCCTCGTCGCTTTATCCGAAGGACTGGAGTAACTTCGCGCCGCGCGTCAGCGTGGCTGACGATCTGTTGGGCAATGGCAAGCTGGTGATAAGGGCAGGCGGCGGCATTTTCTATGATGGCCCATCACAGGACTTTTTCGTCGGCAACCAGGCATACAACACCAATGCCGGTGAGGCCGGGCCGGCATTCAACGGCATCGGCTTCGCTTCGCCGGCAGTCTCGACGATTTCCTCGGGCGTACCGATTTTTGGCGGTTACACGCCGAGCAGCGTATTCACCGTTGACCAGAAGCTGGTGACGCCGCGGTATGGCTCCTACAACTTCAACATCGAATCGCAGGTCGCAAGCAAGGTTGCGCTCCAGATCGGATACGTGGGATCACAAGGACGCCATCTCTTCCGCTTCCGCGATCTCAATCAGTTCAATAATGTTGCTGGCCGCGTAGACAGTTGCGGAAACGGCACGACGATCACCTACGCCAACCAGTGCTTCCCGTATTACTCGACCGGTTCGTTTATCAACACTCCGCTCTATTATGTCAACCAGATCGAGACGAGCGCGCTTTCCAACTACAATTCGCTGCAAGCGACGATGAAGGTGCAGGGCTGGCACGGCTTGACGTCCACGCTGAACTACACGTGGTCGCATTCGATTGATACGGCGAGCGACGGATTGGACTTTGTTCCCAACGCTGCCATGCCCGACAACAGCTTCAATCCACGCGGCGAGCGCGCCAACTCCAACTTCGACGTGCGCCAGCGCGTGCAGTGGTACTGGACTTACAATCTTCCCAAATTCCAGCAAGCTAAATGGATTGCCAACGGCTGGGCGCTCGACGGCATGTTCAACTTTGCCACCGGCCAGCCCTACACGGTCAGTTATCTCTTTGAAGGCGATTACAACGGCAGCGGTGAGTACTTTGGACGGCCGGACATTATTGGTAATCCATACTCTGGCGCCAGCGGCACCAACCTGCTGAATATGGCCGCTTTCGCCGCGCCGTGTACCGTGGACACCACCGCGACGGACTCAACCTACGGGCAATGCATCAATGGGCATCCCGGCAGCGAAGGCCGCAATGCCTTCAATGCGCCCAATTACACCAACTTCGATTTCTCGCTGACCAAGACCTCGCACCTGACCAAAACGGTATCGATGGAACTTCGCAGCGATTTCTTTAATGTTTTCAACCACCCGAACTTCAGCAACCCGCTGTTGCCGGGATTTGGCATTGACGTCTTCGGCAACAGCCACACAGTGGGAAACCGCCTGGTGGCGGGCGCCGACCCCATCGCCAACGGACCGCAGTTCATGCAGACCACTGCGACGCCGGATGTGGGCAGCGGCAACCCATACCTGGGTGGCGGAGGTCCGCGCAGCGCACAGTTGGCGGTTCACTTCACCTTCTAAATGTGAACTTTCAGGAGGTTTTTCTCTCCTAGCAGCCCGTGGTGCAAG
>PLOI01000129.1 GCA_003142015.1 Acidobacteriaceae bacterium
AACAGCCCGCCCTTGAAGAATCCGTGATTCAGGCAATGCAGCAGCCCCGCGGTTATAGCCAGCGGCGTGCCGATGCCAATGCCCATCATCATGTAGCCGATCTGGCTCACCGTGGAGAAGGCCAACATGCGCTTCAGATCGGTCTGCACCATGGCGTACATCACGCCCACGGCCATGGTGACGGTGCCGACCCAGACGAGGGACTCACTTCCCCACGCGAACCCAAAGTTCGTCGGCCATGCGCCAAAGGAATGCATGCGGCAGGCCAGATAAACGCCTGCCTTCACGTAACAGGCCGCGTGCAGCAATGCGCTCACCGGAGTGGGCGCGGCCATGGCTTCGGGAATCCATGTATGCAGTGGAAATTGCACGGATTTCGCAACCAGCGAAACCAGCATCAGCGCAAAAATTCCGCCGGTGAATGCGTGCGCCACGCCCGGATCGGTCCAGAGTGCGCTGCCCGTGCGATGGTAGATCACCAGAATGGCCGCCAGCAGGCCGTAGCCCGCGATGTGCGTCATCAGCAGCACTTTGCGCGCGCCGGCAACCGCCTCGCGGTTGGTGTACCAGAAGCCCACCAGGCTGAAGGAGCACAATCCGACCAGTTCCCAGCAGAGATAAAAGAAGAAGAGGTTGGCGCTGTAAACCAGTCCCACGAAGCCGGCGATGAAGATCAGCATCGATGCGTAGAATCGTGTGGCGGACTTGTCGTGGGCCATGTAGCCGATGGAGTAGAGGAGCACGAATGCGCCCAGGCCTGTCCCCATTAAAGCGAAAAGGACGCTGAGGGCGTCCACGTGGAAGACAAGAGCCAGCGGACCATCCCAGTGGAGCACGTTCAGATCGACTGCCCGGCCGGCCTTGACCCATCCCACCAGCGCGGCCACTGAAGCGACAGCCGGCAGACAGGTGAGAAAGGCCAGAATCCCCTTGGCGCGTGCATTAAGAAGCCTTGCGGCTAATATCTGGAGCGCGGCGCCCACGAGAAGGGAGCATGGCGCAATCAGAATAAGGGTCTCTGCGTTCATGTCTGCAATGCTAGTTAGCAATGGGTTTCCGAGATGTGATGGGACTCACCCTCAGAGCCGCCGTATTGCAATGCGGGACGAAGAATCGTGAGCGACCCGGCGGGGCGGGCGACTTCAGCTCTGCAATGGTTTGCCTGAAGGGTGCGATTGAGGGGCAGGAGGTTTGCTTGCGGGGTGCGATTCCGGGGGGCGAAACTACGTTCAGGAGGTTCGGAAAAGTTGATCCGCTGACCCTGTATGTGAACCTGGGAGGCGGTTTGCCGGCGTCAAGGGTGCGGAATTTGAGGCGAAGGTTTGCTTGCGACTAGCCAAAGTGAATTCGGCATCGGCTTACAGGGTCGACAAAAGGGCCGAATTGGGTGGCAGGGCGGGATTTTCTCGTCTGAAAGTGGGGTGTGTGCGAGGATTTTTGGGGGAGCCGGGGCGGGTCAGGAGTTGGCCGTCTGCCTTAGAGTCTCACGCGCGAAGCTGATGCGCAGGCGTGTGCGAGTGGCCGTTGCGAATCGTTCGAGAGTTCGGGTTGACGGCAGAACCTTACCGCTTTCGAGGCGTGCTACTACGGCTTGTGTCGTTCCCATCGCCTCGGCTACCTGCTCCTGGGTCATATCCGCATCTGCCCGCGCTTTAATCATGGCCGATGCAAGGGCGAACTCGCCTTCCAGCGCGTTATAGGCCGCAACGTACCTGGGGTTCTTCTTCCACTGCTTGAAAGACTCTTCAACGGGGATAAATTTCGGCTTCATTGAACCTCCTTGGCCCTCTTCAGAGCTTGAACAATTTCTTTTCGCGGAGTCTTCTGCGTCTTCTTGGCAAAGACATGCACAACGACAATGCGCATACCGGTCGCCGTTACGTATACCGCCCGGGCGATTCCGCTCCTGCCCTTCAAGCGCATCTCCCAAAGCGGTCCCTCCAGATGCTTCAGATACGGCTCACGGACTCGCTCCAGGCCGTGGGCCTGAATTAGCTCGACAATGCGTTGGAAGCTGGCTCGAATATCGAGAGGAAGAGCGTCAAGTGCTGCTTTGGTCTCTTCATCCAGAAATCCGACGGTCCATTGCATTGAATCAGTATACCATTTTTGCAATGTTTTGCAATAGAGGGAATCTCGGGAGAAAAGCACGCCTCAGGGGTTAAAAACCCGCTCCAGGAATGGCGTCGGTAGGCCGGGTTTGAAACCCCGGCCTACCGACGCCAGCCTACGAACATCCCTGCATCCCAGGTCTGGAAAGCAGGCTCTGGGGCGGCAGATTCATGGTCAATTTGCCTCTTCGAGATCTGGGCCACCTGCATCGAGGGCGCGTTTGGCCGGCTTTGATCGAACACGCGGAGTAGCCGAACCGGGAGGTCTCTCGGGGTTACGCTCTGTGAATTGGTCATGCAGAACCACATTGAGCAGCGCCTTATGAACCCGGATGCGGCCGTTGTATTCGATGAGGCCGAGCTTGCGAAAGCGATTCATGAAGAAGCTGACGCGGGACCGGGTGGTGCCGACCATCTCCGCCAGAGTTTCCTGCGTGATGGGGGGGATCAGATGTTCTGGTGTTCCCGGCTCGCCAAATTCGGCCATCAACAGGAGAATTCTCGCCAAGCGTTTCTCGCTGGAGTTGAAAAGCTGATCGACCAGATCGGCCTGGGTTCGCATACTGCGGGTGAGTAGAAATTTCAGGAACATTTCGGAGAAGGCATGCTCCTCGTGCATCACGCGGATCATCTCTCCCCTCGCTATCTTGAGCGCCGTACAGATTTCAATGGCAGAGGCAGTGGCCAAATGCAGCCCGCCCACGCTCGCCAGCGACTCCTCTCCAATGAATTGCCCAGCGGAGAGCAGCGCGATCGTGGCTTCTTTGCCATCTTGCGAAACGACGGTGAGTTTTGCGCGGCCCGTCCGAAGATAGTAGATAGAGTCAGCCGAACTTCCCTGCGAAAAGAAGGCCTGCATAGGCTGCAAATGGACCAGCGTTCGTCCGACACCTGCTTCTTCAAGAAAGGCGGCGAGATCAAAGGTCATGCTTCTCACCTCGAAAGAGAGGATTGATGGTCAAAAGAATACTACTCGCTTATTCTGGCTATCTTTGTACGGTTTCTGACACAACCAAAACTTTGTCAGACATCGTGATGCTTGGGGCATACTGATTAGAATAGGGTTTTGTCTGAAAGTGAGGATTCCTTGAGCACGAACGGTTTTAAGAACACTCTCTTGAAAGCTCTGGACGCGGACATCATTGCGCGCCTTGGTTTGAAGCCGGTCAAATTCGAGCTGGAACACGAAATCGAAAGCCCGGGCGACCCTATCGATCACCTCTATTTTCTCGAAGAGGGGATGGCGTCGATGACGACAACGTTCAAGGATGAGTCTCAGGTCGAGGTAGGGATGTTCGGTTATGAGTCGGTCATCGGCGTCTCAGCTCTGATGGGAACAAAAAAGAGCCTGAATCGCGTCTACACCCAGATTGCCGGCCATGGCTATCGCTGCCACGTGGAGGACGCGAGAAGAGAGTTCCGCCTTGGCGGCTACTTTCAGTCTCTGGTTCTGCGCTATGTTCAGGCACAACTCGTTCAGGCAATGCAATCCGCCGGATGCAATGCGAAACACAACATCGAACAGCGACTAGCCCGCTGGCTGCTCCTCTGTGCGGACCGCGCGCACATCGACACGTTCAAGATTTCGCACGAGTTTCTCGCAGACATGCTTGGGGTTCGCCGTCCCACTGTTTCTACGACAGCCGGCGTTCTCAAACGAAAAGGACTTATCGATTACACCCGCGGAGAAATTCGCATTCTCGACGTCCCTGGGCTCACTAAGGCCTCTTGCGAGTGTTATCTGACCATCAAAGACTACCTCGACAATTACGCAAGGTTCGACACCGCAAACACTGCGTAGGCGCTTCACCCGCCGAGTTTTCTCGACCGGATCGACCCGATGGCCGCCGTTGGAGGTCTCTTGAATTCCAGCGAGTTCGGTTGCGAACGAAAAGCAACCCTCAGGGGATCCATGGGGGTTGAAACCCCGTTCCGGGAATGGCGGCGGGGTGCCGGGGTTGAAAACACAGCTTACGGCTCCCGTCCTACCAGCGTTCACGCATCCCAGGTCCCAGAAGAGGGATCTGTGGCTACGTAGAAACGCAGAAAAGAGCAAAGTAAAGGGGTTATGAACCCCACAAATGTTCCACGTGGAACATATTCATTCTATTGAGTTTAACTCGATGTTTACTACATAATTATCAGCAAGATTTTGAAAATATAGTTGGGTTGGGTGCAGGTGGTTTCCCATGTCTGAAATTCCAGACATGGGCCACCCGCACAGGCCTGAAAATCAAGACCCGGGCCAAGCGCCTATCGATCCTTCGATGTGCGGACCAGCATCCCAGGCGTAGCAATGATTAAGTGGAGGATGTCGCTTGCTGCAGAGTAAAAGTAGTAGACACCGTTGCTGAAATTCAATTTGTCAGCCTCAAGGACGTGGATTGGTTTTGTCACGTTTGAATTCGATGGATCTGTCCACACTTCGAATGATTTCATGTAGCCTCCATTGACATTGAAAGAATCGCTGAGGTTTTACCTTCACCGAAACTGACTGAAGGTCTTTAACAGTTTCATTGTCGCGTCGTATTCGAGTCTGTCCCCTTCAAATTCGCATTTATAGAGGCCTTGCAAATTGGAAGGTAGCGTCACGCCGCGCTCCACCAGCAGAATCACCTTCTTGCCGTATAGCGCGATTGCGGCCCCAATTTCGATTAGCACGTTGTCGTTGATCTTCGTGTGCTCGTTTCCTTCTCCGTCGAGGTACTTCCCTTCGGGGCCGACATGTATCACCCCCGCGCCGCAAGCGCGCATGTCCTCGAAGACCTTTTCCGGTACAGGAACGGCTGTTGACTCTCTTTCAACCGAAACGAATGGGTCGAAGTTCCCGAAAGTAAGAAGCTCCTTGAGTTGAGCGACTATGGCCTTTTGCTTCCCGTGGGCAATGAAGACCCGGTTATTACTTGGCTTCGCGATAAGGTCGCGTTTGTCAGCTGTCAGGCTCGCCCGCGGCGTCCTGGTCGCCTCGCCATTTTCTTCTTGCTCGTCCAAAATCGGAGCAATCTCCTGTTCGGTCTGACGCGGAGAGGTTGCGGGGCCGGGGATTCCAGGGGAGTCGAGGTTTACAAAGTGGCCGGTTGGAGTGTCCCGAATGATACCGGCATATTTTCCGTTCTCGCGAATGGTTTCCACGGAGGTCCTGAGCCGCTCCGGCGGAACCCCAAGCGCTCGCAGAACGTTCTCCGCAATTGGATCGCTTGGGAATTTTGCCCGTTTGTATTTCTCAAAGAACTCTCGGCAAATGCGCGGTCTAAGTATGGCGTCTCTCCTCGCCGCAATATCTTCACCTTCCGATTCGGGGGCGACGAGCTTTCTCCCCAATTCTGTAAGTTTAATCACGGCCGCGTTAACGCCGCCCTCAGTAAGGCCGTAGGCAATGGAACTTCCCGTGATCGTTGACCAAGAGCTGCTTGTTGGGCTAATCCCGGCAGACAGTGCGATATCGGGAGGTGACCCTTCTGTGCCTCCAAAGTCTCTTATGAGTGCCGTAGCGATACGCTGGGCATCTTGTAGGGTGGTCAGTGGAAAATCGCTCTGCTTGAAATAAACCCTCTTTTGCTCTGCCTTGGCACCGGTGCCGCTTTTCTTGACGACAGTCTTCTTGCTTGCCATATTCTTTCGCTCCTGACAATTGCCAATAATTATACAGGAACTTCATGAGTGCTTAAGGAAGAAGATAGGTGTGTTTTGGGGGAGTGGGCGGAGCGACTAAAGTCAAGCCCTGATACAAAGCCGCTCGATAAATTAGTTATGCTTGCCCTTCCACTCCTCATACGGACCCTGGAAGTCTTCGGTGCTGTCTTCGTGGAAGACCCAGAGGCGTGTGGCTACTTCGTCGATTAAATCGTGTGGAACCAGGTCCATTTCCCCCAGTAGCGCCGGTCTCCAGACCGGCTGTCGTGCGGACGTCCCGTCCGCACCCACCCGTTCGGCGTAGAATTCACAGTTATGTCCAAACCAAACACCCGTTCCGACCTTGCGGCCGCCGCCGTCGTTCAGGGTGCAGTGCAACCCCGGTTCGGTGAAGTGTGCATTCGGCAACGAGGCCGCCTTCCCCATTGGGAGAAGGACGCAGGCCTGTATTTCATCACCTTCCACCTTGCGGACTCCCTGCCGCGGCCGATACTGGAGAAGATGGCGGAACGTCATCGCATTCTGAATGCGGCAAAGAGTGTGGGCGCTCATCTTCTGCCGTCCCAGGAGATGCTGGTCGCCGAATTCTGCGCGGCAAAAGTCGAAGAGTATTTCGATCGCGGCGCGGGCTCGTGTTCGCTGCACGATCCGCGCATTGGCGAGCTCGTGGGCAACGCACTGCGTTTCTGGGAGGGCAAGCGGTATCGCCTGATTGCCTGGTGTGTCATGCCCAATCACGTACACGTAGTTTGCCGGTTGCTTCCGGGGCAGAATTTGAGCAAGGTGCTGCAGGGGTGGAAGTCGTTTACGGCCAGAAGGGCAAACGAGATTCTCGGCCGCAGCGGCGCGTTCTGGCAACGGGAGTATTATGACCGGTTGATCCGCGATGGGGACGAGTTGGAGCGTGCCGTGCGGTATGTAGTCAGTAATCCGGAACGGGCTGGATTGAAGGGGTGGAGGTGGGTTTGGTGCGCGGGCGAGGACGCCCGCGCGACAGCCGGTCTGGAGACCGGCGCTACAAGTATCGAGAGCGGCGCTACAACCTGAGAGTGGCGCTGCAAATACTTGCCTAGTTGTGCTTGCCCTTCCACTCCTCATACGGGCCCTGGAAGTCTTCTATGCCGTCTTCGTGGTAGACCCAGAGGCGCGTGGCTACTTCGTCGATCAAATCGTGGTCGTGAGTTACTAACAACACTGTGCCTTCGTAACGCTGGAGAGCTATGTTGAGGGCGTTGATGGCTTCGAGATCAAGGTGGTTAGTAGGCTCGTCGAAGATGAGGATGTTGGGCTTGGTGAGGATTAACTTGCAAAAAGCCAGGCGGGCTTGTTCGCCACCACTGAGAGCCTTGGTCTGCTTGTCGCCTTCTTCGCCGCTGAATAACATCTGGCCTAAGATGCCGCGAATCTCTTCGACGTGAGCGGCGGGGTTCCAGCGATGGAGCCACTCGGCTACGGTGAGGCCGTGTTCGATGGTTGCGCCTACGTCCTGCGGGAAATAGCCGATCTGCGCCTCGTGGCCCCAGAAGACCGATCCCGAGTCTAAAGCGAAGTCCTTGTCGGCCAAGCCGGGATAGTTATTGAGAAGGCTCTTGAGCAGGGTGGTTTTGCCGGCGCCGTTGCGGCCCATGAGGCAGATGCGCTCGCCGCGCAGGACGTTGGCGGTGAAGCCGTCGATGACTGTTTGATCGCCGTAGATTTTGGTGAGGTGCTTGAATTCGAGCGCGTGCTTGCCGCTGGGTCGCACCTGGTCAAAGCGGATGTAGGGGCGTGCGATGTTGGAGCGGGCGAGGTCGTTGGTTTGCAGCCGCTCTACCTCTTTGCGCCTACTGGTGACCTGCGAGGAGCGGGTTCCGGCGGAGAAGCGGGCGATGAAGTCGTTGAGCTGGGCGATCTTCTTCTCGCGCTGGGCGTTTTGCGATTCGAGGGTGGAGCGAATCTGCGTTTTGGCCATCACCATCTCGTCGTATCCGCCGGTGTAGGTGATGATGGTCTGGTAGTCGATGTCGGCGGTGTGTGTGGTGACCGAGTTGAGGAAATGGCGGTCGTGGGAGATGGCGATAAGGGTGCCGTCGTAGTTGTTCAGGAAGTCCTGCAGCCAGTGGACGGAATCGAGATCGAGGTAGTTGGTCGGCTCGTCGAGCAGCAGGGCCTGGGGCTTGCCGAAGAGAGCTTGCGCGAGCAGGACGCGCACCTTTTGGCCGCCCTGGAGCTCACNNCGGTCGCGCTCTTCCATGGCGGCCCAGAGGGGCTTGTTGCCCATGATGACGGTGTCGATGACGCGATAGGCGTCAAAGGCGAACTGGTCCTGGCGCAGAACGCCCAGCTTGCGCGGGCGGACGACGTTGCCCTTCTGGGCGTCGAGCTCGCCGGTGAGGATCTTCATGAAGGTGGTTTTGCCGGAGCCGTTGGGTCCGGTGAGGCCGTAGCGGCGGCCAGGCACAAAGGCGACGCTCACGTCCTCGAAGAGCACCTTCGAGCCGTAGCGCATGGTCACATTGCTGACACTGATCATTCTTTTCGGGTTCCTGTATGCGGGCCGCGACGGGGTATCGGCACGGCGGGGCGGGTGACGTTAGGGTGATGCCAGGGTTCAATCAAGCAAGGTTTGGGGCGCGCCGGACCAGATAGAACGAGTTGGCCAGCCCCGAAGAATAGGTACATTTCTAGTTTCTCATGAGCGGCGGGGGCGACTTTCTGAGACACAATGGGCTGGGGCGCGTCTATATAGAAAGGACGGTTCGCTGGACCCCCCGAGCAGACGGGTTTGCCCGCTGCTGACTATACTTGAAGATGGTGTTTGGAACAAAATGAACAAAATGAACAAGCCAGCCGGAAGGCTGGTCACCCAACGAGGTCAACGAAACTGATGAAATCACTCTTCAAACGGCTGCGCACGCGCCGTCTCGCTTCCATGTTTGTACTGCTTGCGACGCTCACGGCCGCCATTGTGGGCGGCTCCTTTGCCGCGCACGGAGTTCGCGGACAAGAGCAGCAGAACTCGAGCACAGACGCCACGCCACTCAAGGTGGTGAATTCCACGGTGCCTCCCAACGAGTTTGTGCGGATTGCCAAGCAGGTGGGGCCGGCAGTGGTGAACATCAACACGCAGACTCTGCCAAAACAGGCTACGGGCAAGGGCAAGCGCAGTTTTGGCCGCACCCAGCATCTCCCTCAGCAGCCGGGCGACGACGATCAGCAGCAGGAACAGGATCAGCAGCAAGGGCAGCAGCAGGGACAGGGACAGGGGCCGCAAAACTGGGGAGACTTATTCCGCTTTTTCGGCGGACAGATGCCCGACCAGGAGGGCGGAGACGACGGCCAGGTGCATGAATCGCTCGGGTCGGGATTCATTGTGGATCCCAAGGGCTACATCATCACCAACTATCACGTAATCGAGAAGGCCGACAAGATTTACGTGAAGCTTTCGACCGACCCCGACAACCAGGACCTGGGCCGGCCGGCGCGCGTGATCGGCACGGACAAGGCCACGGATCTGGCGGTGATCAAGATCGACACCAGCTCGCCGCTGCCGACCGTGAAGATGGGCAACTCCGACGCGACCGAGGTAGGCGACTCGGTGGAGGCCATCGGTAGCCCCTTCGCGCTGGCGCAGACCGTCACTGCGGGGATTATTTCGGCCAAGAACCGGACCATCGAGCCGGGCGCCGGCGGGCAGTTCCAGCACTTCATCCAGACGGACGCGGCGATCAATCCGGGCAACTCCGGCGGCCCGCTGCTGAACATGAACGGCGAAGTGATCGGCGTGAACACGGCAATCTACACGCAGTCGGGCGGCTATCAGGGACTGGGCTTCGCGCTGCCGTCGAATACCGTGGTGGATGTTTATAACGACCTGATCGGTTCCAGCCACAAGAAGACACGCGGCTCGATCGGCATCCGCTTCAACCAGGGCCTCTCGGGCGCCGTGAACCGCGTTTACGGCTTCAAGAACGGCGTGCTGGTGCAGCAGGTGCAGCCGGGCGGGCCGGCGGAAAAGGCAGGCCTCAAGTCAGGCGACATCATCCTGACCATCGACGGACGCTCGATCAAGGACGGCGATGACATGGTGAATGAGATCGCCAGCCGCAGACCGGGCAGCAGCGTCCGCCTGGGCTACTTGCGGGACGGCAAACAGGCCGACACGACGGTCGCTATCGGCGACCGCGACAAGGTTTTTGCCGATGTGGGCGACCAGCAGGCTGAGGCAAACCCGGACGAAAAGGGCGACCCCGGCGAGGTCAAGCTGGGCGTGGTGGTCCGCGAGATTTCCCCGGCCACAGCGGCCAAACTGAACACTCCAGGCGTAGTGATCGAATCGGTGCGCTCCGGCTCGTATGCCGACCTGCAAGGGCTTGTGCCCGGCCTGGTCATCGTACGCGTCAACAAGCAGCCTACCCGCACCAAGGAAGAGTTCAATGCCGTGGCGGGCAAACTCAAGCCGGGCGACGACGTGGTTTTTGAAGTCATGGACCCGCGCCATCCCGACGAAGGCATAAACCTGGTAGGCGGCACGCTTTAGCAGCGTATGGAAGGGCGCGCGAGGCGGATTTCCGCTTTGCGCGCCCTTTTGCTCAACTGGTTGGCTTTGAGGAACTGAACCGATTTTTTCCCTTGCCGCGGTGCTGAGGATTGACTAAGCTCTTACGCAAGGCCCAGTCAAAAGTGTTTTCTTAGAGGTGATTCAGCGTGCTGTCTATTCGAGCAAGCATGGCATTTGCACTGTTCGCAGCTCTGGCTGCATCAACGGCCTTTGGCGCCGCCAACGTGCATCATGCCTCCACCACCACGCATCACACTTCTACCACCGTGCATCACGCTTCCAACCCTAGCAGCCGCGCCTCCACTGCCAGCAGCCATGCGAAGCACCACGGTCGTAAGGGCAGCTCCGGAGCGCGACGGCAGCGCGGCCAGCAGGCAATCGATCCAAGCCGGGTGACCGAGATTCAGCAAGCCCTTATCCGCGAGCATTATCTGAGCGGCGAGGCTAACGGGCAGTGGGACGCGGCCACCAAGGCAGCGATGGAGAAGTATCAGGCAGACCAGGGATGGCAGACAAAATTGACGCCGGATTCCAGGGCACTGAAGAAGCTCGGTCTCGGCCCCGATTACTCGAATGCGATCAACGCCAAGAGCGCCAACTTCACCGAGCCGCCTCCAACCAGCACGATTCCGCCTGTGGTGACGGCTGGTTTTGCCTCGGCTGCGGGAGTGAATCCGTAAGAAATCCAAGTGAAATCAGGCTCTTCTTAAGATAACCCGCAGGATCACGCGGCCTTCACATCGATACGGGCCGCCCGCGATCGGGGCTTTGCTTTGACGAATATCTCCACATCATGCCCCAGAGCCAACAGAAAGTTCATCAGGCGCTCGACGGAGAATCCTTCCAGTTTGTAGTGCAATAGGGCCGAGACTTTGGGCTGGTTCACGCCCAGCGTGCTCGCGATGTCAGCCTGCGATAGCCTTCTCCGCTCGACGATGCGGTTGATCGCCGCACAAAGCCGGGCTTTGGTATCGAGTTCGGCGGCATCGGGCAATCCAAGGTCGGCGAACACGTTGCCGCTGCTTCGAACGACTGATTCAATTTTTTCTCCAGGCATATTGCTCCTCATAATTCCGCTGCGCAAGCTTCAGGCGTTCTCTGACCAGATTGATGTCCGATTGGCGGGTTGCAACGCCTCGCGGTGATTTCTTTTGAAATGCGTGCAGCACATAGACTGCGTTGGCAAAACGGACTGTATAGATTGCTCTGAACGCGTCCCCATCGTGGTCGTTTACGACCTCGAAAACTCCTGGTCCTTCGCCCTTCCACGGCTTTGTCGAGGGATGCTTTCCGCCATACTGAGCTGCACTCAACGCGAATCCGATGCTCCGCTGAACGTCAAGAGGAAATCGGGTCATATCCTTAAGCGACGATCCAACCCAATGAAGGGGCTTTTCACCCGGCACAGGTTCCCGTGTCATTATTTATCCCACTTTCAGGATGAATGGTCAAGTTAAATTCGGTTTCTGTTGAAAATCCGAACGATCGTGGCGGAAAAACCATCTCCTGCTCAGAACCGGAACGGCGGCATGCCCTTGAGCAGGAACTCGTAGCGCGGGCGCTCGGTGTCAAGACCAGAAGTAATGGTGCTGTCCAGATGAATGAGCAAGTCGTCTTTGCCGTAGCGAGGCCACGCGGGCAAGCCGGGTCCGTTGGGGTCGCCGGTTTTGGCGAAGTTGGTCCAGTAGCTCATCATCTGTTCGCTCAGCTTGCGATCCTCGGGCCGCCAGAGAGCGCCGGGGCGGGTGTCGAGCGTGCCGAAGACGTACTCGATGTCGTCAGAGTGGAAGGCAAAGGATTCCAGGTGGTATTTGCTGACAGGCGCGGCCAGCTCCAGGTGATAACGATAGACGGGCGAGTCGCCTGATTGCGTGTGCGCCTCGATCCACTTCCATGTGCCGAATGCGATGAAGGCGTCGCCGCCGTAGTCGATGGCCGAGCGAAGCGCCTGCGCATCTGTATCGGCGGGATAGAGCTTGAGGAACTCCGGAGCGCGATCCTGGAAGAGAGCGGATGCATAGCTCTTAAAACCCTCTGCGGTCACAGGGTGCATGGCGACAAAGCTGCCCTCATCGCGATTCCAACCAGCCAATAGCGGCACATGGGCCTGTTTGCCGGAGGCGTATGTTTCCGGCACCGGCTCGGTGAGCAGCCGGCCGTCGATCACCGGTGAAAAATCCGTCATGCCCTTGCTCTTGACCGCATCGAGAATCCTGGCGGTGGGAAGTGCGCGCAGTTCTTCAAGCGACTTGACGCCCAGTGAGGCCACCCACGCGCCGTCCTTCTGTTCGCGTGCATCGAGAGAATTGGTGGGCAGCACTCCCTTGAATGCCGCGCCGCTCTCGCCGATGGCTTTGTGAAAGAGCCCACTGGCCATGGGCGAAGCCATCAGTGTGCTAACAGCAAATGAGCCGGCGCTCTCGCCGAAGATGGTCACGTTATCCGGATCGCCGCCGAATTGACTAATGTTTGCCTTGACCCACTGGAGCGCGGCCACCATGTCGAGCAGGCCGTAGTTCCCTGCCGCGCCGTTGGCCTCCTTTGCCAGGTCTGCCGTGGCCAGAAAACCGAAGACTCCGAGCCGGTAGTTGATGGTGACCAACACCACGCCTTTGAGCGGGAGAAAGTCGCCGTTGTGCCGCGGTTCCGAACTGGCACCGGCGAAGTAGCCGCCACCGTGAATCCATAACATCACCGGTAGCTTGCTCCTTGCCTGGGCGCCGGCGGGCGCGTAGACGTTCAGAAAAAGGCAGTCCTCGCTCTGGCCGCTGTCCAGAAAGACCAGGTCGTCGAAGGCGTGATTCTGAGCGCAGTGCGCGCCGAAGCTGGTTGCATCGCGCTCGCCGTTCCACTTCGCCGGCGGCTGGGGCGCCTTCCAGCGCAGGGCGCCCACCGGAGCCGCAGCGTAGGGCAGGCCGAGAAATGCGTTTACCTGGCCGTTGTTAATGGTCTTGCCGTGCGCCTTGCCTTGCGCGGTCTTCACTGTCAGAGAATCGGCATGGAGCGGAGCAGAAACCCCTGCCGCCAAAGTTGCAATCGCCAGGACACACGCCGCTTTCATTCCCGTTCGCATGAAAAAAGCCTCCGCGCAACACCATAGCAGGATGGGGGAAACTATGCGAACTGCGGGAGATGCGGCAGGGCAACTGTTTTTACTTCCCGATTACATCGATCGCTGCCGTAATCGTTTTGGGCGGCATGCAGGCGTTGTTGTCGCAGGCCTGATAGTGGAGCCTGGCCTCGACCAGGTGTTCGCCGGCAGAGGCCACGATGCGCGCCTGAATAATGAACTCGCCGGTGTAGACGCTGAGCTTTGTCTTGGGATCGAGGGGCAGCGTAATGTCCGCGCCGGGCGGGTAGACAGCCGCTTCGAGGCGCACGCCGGAGCCATCGGGAATGGTGAGGACAGTGGGGATGAGTTCGTCTTCTCTGGGCGAGTGAGAGTTGATGTGCAGCCCCGGCGCGATGCGGAAGTGCAGCGCGATTGTGGCTGGCTTGCCGGCGGGCACGGTGATTTGCTCGGGGTAAAGATACGCGACGGCCGCGGGCTTTGCGGAAGAGTGGGCCGCACTATCTAGCAATGGCCGCTGCGCTTGCGCGAGTGCGGCGGATAATGTCAGAGCAGCCGCAAGTGCAATGCGGATTCCGATCTTTTCAGCAATCATCAATCTTTCCTTGTCGTAGCGGTGCAAACTCCGCTAACGTCGCTAACTTTTCTATTTCACAATCCCCAGCGATTTTTTGATATTCCTTTCGATTTCATCCTTTGAGGTCATGCCAACCTGCGCGGCGATCACGGTTCCATCGCGGTCTACAAAGAAGGAAGTAGGCAGGTCATCCAGTCCACCGTAGGGCCGGCTGATGGAGTCGGCGTCGATCAGCACCGGATAGGGAATATGCATCTCTTGGACGAATCGTGCGATGGCCCGCTTTTCGTCGCTCAGCTTCTGCGGGTCGCC
>PLOI01000069.1 GCA_003142015.1 Acidobacteriaceae bacterium
CAGCTAGCCTAATATTGCTCTAAGGCATGGCTATTGACATTGATTCCGATGCGGCTCTTGAAACGTTAGAAGAGCTATTTGCAGACGTACAAAATCAACTTATGGCGCAGACAGCTCCGTCTTTTGCGCCCGAGCTCGTGCCCGCCTTCGACGTGCTGTTCAACACCCCAATCCAGTCGCCGCGTGAGGCATTACTAGGATGCGCTATTGCCCGGCTTCAAAATCGAGCAATAAATATTCGCTTGCCTTATGCAGGGCAAGCTGATAATGCATTTAATGCGCGAACGTTGGATGAAGAGGTCATAAACCCGTTTCTGCAAGAGCGGCGGATTCCTGCATCCAAAGGCCCTTATCTCGCGATGTTTCGTCGGGATTTTCGTTTTGATCCCTCAAAACGAGAAGGGCAGAGGAACAAAGTTTTATTTGACGCCTTTCTCAATCTAATAACCGCACTCGAAGGAATGGAAGCTCAAGAAACATTGAGAGCGTTCACTGTCTACCTGCTGTATAGATTTGCCCGGCTGAGAGAAGAAGGCGAAGTGCCGCTTTCGCGCCTGAATCGCATTAGTTTGGAGCAGTACGACGCACTTCTTCAATCTCTTTTGGACACTAATAGCGGTGGGCGCCTGCCGGTTGTAATTGTGGTGGCAACATTCCGCACAATTAAGGATTTTTTCGGCAGAGAATGGGTGATAGATTTTCAGGGAATCAATGTGGCAGATTGGGCCACTGGCGCAGGCGGCGATGTGACAATTACAGACGGCGGCCGTATCCTCTTGGCTGCCGAAATAACAGAGCGACCGGTTGAGCGCCCACGGGTTTTGGCGACCTTTAACACGAAGATCGCTCCTAATGGGATAGAAGATTATCTATTTTTTGTACCGCTTGCGGCTCTTGCCCCTGAAGCCAGACAGCAGGCTCACCAATACTTCGCTCAAGGCAATGAGGTGAATTTCTTGGAGATTAAGGGTTGGGTACTAAACTCGTTAGCAACAATGGGCCGAAGGGGCAGAGATTTGTTCAACGGTCATCTGATGGCGCTTATGAATGACCAAGCCATGCCCCGTCAGCTAAAGGTCGCATGGAACGATTACATCGCTGCTTTAACGTCGGTACAATAACCGTCCGCCGAGTGCCTTAAGT
The DNA here is from genome assembly GCA_003142015.1 of Acidobacteriaceae bacterium. Taxonomy (GTDB): domain Bacteria; phylum Acidobacteriota; class Terriglobia; order Terriglobales; family Acidobacteriaceae; genus Telmatobacter. The sequence goes on from PLOI01000069.1 coordinate 1,144, forward strand.
CCGGTTTTTCAGACCTGGGATTGCGTGCCCTCACCACCGCCCGTGAGCAAACCTCAACAGCCGCAACAGCAGCAGCAAGACGGCAAACACAACCACGCACACCAAAACCAAACGCTGTGAGCGCGGCTTTGTGGGTCGAGATTTTGCCGGTCGAGTCATGCGGAAGGTAAAAGCGAAGCAGGTCCATTTTACCGCGACGCACGCGGCGCACGGCGTCTGATTCCAGACGGCTTGCGGCGCATTCACCTGCCCGTAACCCCGCTTTTCAAGCTGCTGCTACAATAGAAGGTGACGCATTGTGCGGCAAATGTCTCTATGCTGAGAGTACTTTGAGGGTCTTCTGATCCCTGACCCCTGATCCCTGTATTTCTCTCCAAACCCATGGCCCGCTTGGCCGAACCAAGAGAAGGAAAAGCTCCCCTGTGACTCAGACGATACGTAATATCGCCATCATTGCCCATGTTGACCACGGCAAGACAACCCTCGTAGACGCCATGCTGCGGCAATCCGGCACCTTCCGCGCCAACGAACTAGTGGCCGACCGTGTGATGGACTCGAATGAATTGGAGCGGGAGCGCGGCATCACCATCCTGGCCAAAAACACGGCCATCGTCTTTGAAGGCGGCAAGATCAACATTGTGGACACGCCCGGACACGCCGATTTTGGCGGCGAGGTGGAGCGCGCCCTCAAGATGGTCGACGGCGTAATGCTGCTCGTCGATGCAGCCGAGGGCCCGCTTCCTCAAACCCGCTATGTCCTGGCCAAGGCGCTCGAAGCTCATCTCAAGCCCATTGTGGTCATCAACAAAATTGACCGCCCCGACGCCCGCCCGCAGGAAGTTTTGAACGAGATCTACGACCTCTTCATCGACCTTGATGCCGACGAGACGCAACTGGATTTCCCGGTGCTCTACGCGGTGGCCAAGGATGGCACGGCGACTGTTGATATGGACGCGACCGGCGTGGATTTGCAGCCGCTCTTCGAGACAATTGTTTCCGAGATTCCGCCCGCCACCGGCGACGCCGAAGGCACGTTGCAGATTCTGGTCACCAATCTCGATTATTCGGATTACTTCGGCCGCATCGCCATCTGCCGCGTCTTTCAGGGCACTCTGCACGCCGGCGACGACGTCACCATCTCCAAGCGTGACGGCTCGCTGCAGAAGACGCGCATTACCAAATTGTTCACTTTCAGCGGCCTCAAGCGAATCGAAACCACCGAGACCACCATGGGCGACATTGTGGCCGTGGCCGGCGTCGAGGGCATCACCATCGGCGAGACCATCACCAGTGTCGAAAACCCCGAGCCGCTGCCGCTCATTGTGATTGATGAGCCGACCATTGCGATTCAGTTCAGCGTCAATAACTCGCCGTTTGCCGGGCGCGAGGGCCAATATGTCACCAGCCGCAACCTGCGCGAGAGGCTGGAAAAAGAGCTGCTGACGAATGTTTCGATTCGCGTGGAAGACACCGGCTCGCCGGACACGTTCAAGGTGCTGGGCCGCGGCGAATTGCAACTGGCGATTTTGATCGAGATGATGCGCCGCGAGAGCTTCGAGCTTCTCGCCGGCCGGCCGGAGATCGTCACCAAGATGGTGGACGGCGTGCGCATGGAGCCGGTCGAGCATCTCACCATCGACGTGCCCGAAGCATATACCGGCGTAGTGATTGAGAAGCTCGGGCCGCGCAAGGGCGAGATGACCAAGATGCACAATCACGGCTCTGGTCGCGTGCGCATGGAGTTTCGCGTGCCCAGCCGCGGCATCATCGGCTTGCGCAGCGATATGCTTACCGAAACGCGCGGCACCATCGTGATGAACGCGCTGTTCGACGGCTACATCCCCTACCAGGGCGAGATTCCGCAGCGCCCCACCGGCGCTCTGGTTTCTGACCGTCAGGGGCTCACCACCACTTATTCGCTGAATGGCCTGCAAGAGCGCGGTGTGTTGTTTGTTGGGCCGGGTGTCGAGGTCTACGAGGGAATGATCGTCGGCGAGCATTCGCGCGATAAGGATCTCGACGTGAATGTGGTCCGCGAAAAACACATGACCAACATGCGCGCCTCAAGCGCCGACGAGGCCATCCGCCTGGTGCCCGTGAAGGCTCTCAACTTGGAGCAGGCCATCGAGTTTATCGCCGAGGATGAAATGGTCGAGGTGACACCCAAGTCGCTGCGCCTGCGCAAGAAGATTCTGCAGCAGAATAAACGGCCCAAGCGCTGGGAAAAGAACGCCGAGTAAACGCTATTGATCCCGTCAGCGTTTTAAGGGGCAGGGCTTTAGCCGTGCCGCTAGATGAGTAATTAGAAAATCGATCTAATGCCGGTGCCAAGCCTCAAACGCCACTTCAATCACCGCGAATAGCACGCTGGCAGCCGCCAAGAATCCCTTGGCGCGCTGCCAATTCTGTTCATGCCGCTCCAGGCGTCGCTCCAGATTCGCAATGCGTCCGCCGTTTCCGTCGCCCATCAGGCCGGTCATCTGCGTCTTCAGCACGCTTAAGTCGCTCAGCACCTGCGCCTCGAATTCATTCATCATCCGCATTCGCCGAACTCCTTGCACTCATCGGTAGTTTTAACAAGTTATTGTTTATGGTCACAGCGGCAGGTTGATGAACAATGCCGTTGAAAATTCCGAGTAGTTTGGCGGAGTCGATCCGTCGAACATTCTGATATAAAACCGGTCGTTGGCGGTGATGCGAGAGAAGGTCATGGTCGGCTGAGTCGACCGCATTACCAGGCTTGGATCTTCGCCCGGCATAAAGTCAAAATCCCTCAGACGAACCTCAAACCCTCCACCTGTTGGCGGCGTCGCGCCCGCGTTGATCGCCACCGTAGTTCCATTCAGCGTAGTTACCGTGAGGCCGTTAAGATTGGCCAGCACCGTAGGCGCAATGGGCGCCGGAAGCCATGTGTTGGCAGGAACCGTCGCGCTGGTCTTGATGGCCAGATCATCGGCCCAATCATTGGCGAAGGCAATAGCATACTCCACGAGGTCCGGATAACTTGCCTTGTAACTAACCGTAACTGTCCGCACCACAACCTGCGCGTCCAAATTGGTCGAAGGCGCATTCAGCTGAAGCGCGTCGCCCGGCCACACATCACTGGCGAAGCTCGATCTGTTTCCCTTGTAAGTTCCGCTCCACAGCGCGCTCACGCCTGCCGCCGCCTGCTCGATCACGAGAGCTGCATTGCGGCAGTCTGCGGAGCTGCGCGCCGTAGGGCTGGTCACCGAACCGATCCACGCAGCCTCGGCCGGCATTCCAGCTAATGCTAGCGCCTGCTGGCTGGCGGTGTTGACCGCGCGCCCCACAGCCCTGCCCACTGTGCGATAACTCACTGCAATCTGTTCGCCCGCCACGGGCGTATACCCTGTGTAGAACACCACTCGACCCGTGCGTTCCAAATGGCACTCGGCCGCCTCTGCCGTCGTCCCCACCCGCCGAGTGTAAGGCGCGCCACTAGGAGGCGTGCTCACCACCCAGCCTGAGCCGAGACTGGTCAAATTCAGTGCGCGCATGGTGCCAATCAGGTTGATACTGCTCGCAGCTACTACATTGCAAGCTGCGGGAAGACTGGCTATCGCTCCGTCATAGAGCGTCACCGGTGTCCCGCCCACTCCGTTGACAAATTGCTGGATCTCCATCTGCACGTTTCCCGAAGCTGCATTCAACTGGCCTCCGGACGTAATGGGCCCGCTATCTCCAAAGGAGCGATAGATTGCCAGCTCCCGCTCATTCTCCGGGCAATGCACTCTGACGCGCAGCGTGTATTGGTAGGCTGGATTGATTGCATAAGCCGTTCCCACCGGGCTTCCTTGGATAAGTGGTTGCAATGTTACGGTCCCGGTGCCTTGCTGCGCCGTCGCTTGAAAGCCGGCAGTGCAGGTAGCTTGCTTGTCCATGCCAACGAAGAAGCCGGCCAATGCACCTGTGCTGCCCGGAGCAAGAGTTACACCCACAGCCTCCAGCAGCAGAGTTCCGCCCGTCTCCACAGGATCAATCCAGGTCAGCAGCGTTTCCCCGTCAATTCCATTGCCGCCGTTCATCGCCAGCCCGCCTGCGCCCAGCGAGAGATAACCAGCTCCGCCGGTAACTCCCCACACGCACTGGTTGATCTGCGCTTCGTTGAAGAGTTCGGTGATGATGGTGGACTTGGATGATGCCGGAAAGTACGGGTCCGCCGTCAGATAAAACTGTGTTGTTACCCCGTCGCCGAGAAAGTATTCGGTGACATAGGTAACTGGCTCGTTCTCGCCGCATACCGTCACATCGTTCGCCAGTGCGCGTTTGACGCTGGCCGTGAAGGCCAGAGTTGCCAGGTTCAAGCTGCCGTCTGTCTCATTCAGAGGATGCACCGTGCCGGGCACAGAGGAGGCTGTGAGTGCTCCATTGATCGCGCGATATGAGGCTCGCGCCATACTTGCCACCTGCCCGGCGCTTTTGCTCCATGGCGCGCCCTTGTCGGGGGCAAAATTGCTCACCGCAGTGTTAAGCGAGAGCGCCTGAGTTGATAGCCCGGTGCCTCCGGCGTGAGTTACCAACGCCGTCATCAGCGCTCCGGCGCTTTCGCCCGTTGCCCCTGTGCTGGGAGGCATTAGTAACTGGTCCAACAACAGTTCGTCGCTTAGAGCCTGGATAGCAATCCGGTAGCGCGGACCTTCCATCGCATAACCGGCATATTCGGGCAGTGGACTTACTGCCATATAACCCGTAAAGTAGTAAGTCCCATCGTCGCCTGTTACCGCCATGGATTGGTTGCGGAGCGGCGTCGCCAGGTTGCCGTTGGTTGGCAGGCTCAGCCACAGTTGACACAAGGATGGCTCATTCAGCTTGCGCTCGATAGTTAGTGGTCGAGCCGCATCGAGCGCCGCCGTGTAGTCTTGCCCGTTGATCGTGATCTTCATCGTTACTCGCTAACTCGCTGACTTGATGATTTGCTGACTCGCTTAAACTAGCGCGTGGGCCGCCGGTAAGAAACTTCGGTAGCACACTACCCATTCCCCATCCAGTGGATCGGTCACCGGCAGCGCCAGAAACTGGCCTTTCAGTAGCACCCGCACCAACCCGTCCTTATGCTTGCCGTCCAATGGCAGCGCCGCTTCCTGCGCGCTGGCCATTGTCTGCAGGCGTGGATAGTAGAAGAAGATCCGTTCCCCCTGACTGCCTTCCATAACAAACAGCGCCGACCACTCCTGGTAGAAACTGCCGCCTTCGCGATCCACAAATCCCGTGACCGCCTGCAGCTTGGAGCCGGCTGCTGGAGCGCCTCCAGGCAACGGCTCGGCAAGAGTAAGTCCGATCGAAGTTGCCTGCGAAACTAACGCCACATTGAAGGTCACGCGCCGGATGTAGTTGACATCGGTAAGCGCCTGACGCACATACGCGCCCGATACTGGCGCGCCCACAAAGCCGGTCTGTCCCGTGTAATCAGCATCCAGCGCGATAATCGATCCGGCTGAAAATTTTGCCGCGTCGGTCGCCGCCAGCGCGATGAATGTTGCTGTCGATCCGCTTAGCACGGTTACGGCGGAAGCCGCCGTTGCGCCACTGGCGGACGGAGCAGCCCCGCTTGCGGCAGCCAACAGGTTCATGTGCTGCGATCCCGTGGCCAGAGCCATGGTCAGCTTTGTCCAGCTCAGGAACTCAAGGCTCACTTGCGCCTCAAGCGTCTCGCGCACCTGCTCCAACGGGCTGGCCGGAATCCCCGTCAACACCGGAGCGGTCTTGCTGATTGGCTTCCGTGTGAAGCCTTGAATCCAACCCAGGCTGAGCCACGGAGCCGGCGGAGCATCCAGGTTGAATCCGCCCTGCTCCGCCGGATCAAAGAGCACTGGCGTCTGCGC
>PLOI01000084.1 GCA_003142015.1 Acidobacteriaceae bacterium
TAGCTGGCCTGGTCCGGCGGATCATAGGGGATTTCGGATTGATAGAAGTAAGTTCGGCCGCCATTGCCGTTCCACAGCACCTGGAATTGCTGCTGATGCTCGACGAAGAGGCCGTAAGCCGTGACGTTGTCGCCGTTCACCACCAGGCCGTTCTCGCTGGTGTTCAGTTCCCAGCCCACACCGGAGCCGTGATCGGCGCGCCAGATCCAGGTGTGATCGACGATGACGTCGTTGCTGTTGATCTCGAGGTTGGCTCCGGCGCGTCCCACAGCGGCTCCGCCCACGCGGAAATAGAGATCGTGGAGCGAAACCGGATCTTTAACGTGACTCACGTGGCTGCCCTGAAAACCGATCTGGGCAGGACCAATCTGAACCAGCACGGGCGAACGCGCCTCTCCGGCGTCAATAAGAAGGCCCGCGACGATGATGCCGTCCTTGTCATTGGCGATAAGGGCGGCGTTGCCATTGACGGGGCGCAGCGTGGCGAAGCCAAGTCCTATAATCACCGCGCCGGGACGGGTGACACGGATGGCCTCAGCAAGCTCGTAAATGCCGGGGGTGAAGAGCAGATTTTTGCCGGCTGCCAGTTGTGCGTTTATGGCCGAAGCTGTGTCGCCGGGGTGGGCGATGTAGAAGCGATCGAGGGGGATTGACTTGCCCGGCGTGGAGCCGGCGCGCCATGTGACGCCGGCGCTGTCGCGGCGCAACTGGGGCACGCGGACGAAATAGTTGCCCTGAGCATCGACGGCGAGAAAGGGCTTTTCGCGCACAACGGGAGTCTTTGCGACCTTGGTAAAGGGCGGTACGGGCCACTCGCCGGATGGGGGCGAGGGTACGCCGACGAAGACCATATTCCAGTTGGAGCCGGTCCAACTGCCCCACTCGCTGTTGCGGGAGATCCACTGCTGCTGGGTTCCGGAGTCCACGTTGCCGTCCACTACGGTGTCGGACATCCAGCCGCCGCTCGCCCAGCCGTGTTGTTGGTGCAGCACTAAATTGCCAAAAACGTGCATTCGGCGGAGGGGCGCAGCCTGCGCGACGGCCCATTGCATGGTGCCGCTGGTGGGCGTTACCGAGAAGCCTTCGGCGGCGCGCCAGAAGGTGCAAGTGGCGTTATTGTGCGGCCGGCTTGCGTCGGCGTGGACGTTGCCGGTGATGTGGACGCGGTCGGGCATTGCGCCCAGGCCCAGCACCTCGGTGTAAAAGCCCACGGGCACATCCACATGGTAGTCGCCGGGCAGAAACAGCAATGCGTAGCGCGCCGGGCCAAACTCGCTGTCGCGCTGAATGGCGTAAACCTGGTCGATCTGGCGCTGAATGTCCGCTGCCGGCATGGATGGATTGAAGACCAGTACATTGGGGCCGAAATTGGGCTTGGGCGCGCTCCCGGCAAAGAGCGGAGCTGCGCAACCGGCTAAAAGCGCAAGCATCAAGGCAAATCGAAGCGGAGCCGCGCTCGCTCGGCGGCAGCACTGGCGTGAAGGAATCATCTCTCTCACTTTCCCTCTCCTTGAGCGCCGGTTGAACTTTTCCCGTCCGCAGATTCCAGAGTACCAACCCAGACAGCATGGGGTGAGGACTTTCACCGTCAGCGGCTGGATTCTTATCTTCCCGGTGCGCCCCCATTCCGTTGCCAGTTACACTGAATAGGCTATGGAAATTCGTGCAAAGAACGAAATGACGGGTAACGAGATTCGCGAAACATTTCTGCGTTTTTTTGAGTCGAAGGGGCACCGCAGGGTACATTCTTCCTCGCTGGTGCCTGCCAACGACCCGACGCTGCTGTTTACCAACGCGGGGATGAACCAGTTCAAGGATTTGTTCCTGGGGGCAGAGCGGCGGGAGTACTCGCGGGCGACCACGTCGCAGAAGTGCGTGCGCGCCGGCGGCAAGCATAACGACCTGGAGAATGTGGGCTTTACGCGGCGGCATCATACGTTTTTTGAGATGCTGGGGAACTTCAGCTTTGGCGACTACTTCAAGCGCGAGGCGATTGGCTTTGCATGGGAGTTGATTACGGGCAAGCGCGCGGACGGCTGCTTCGAGATTCCTGTGGACCGGCTGTATGTGACGATTTTTGAGGGCGCGGATGGCGTGCCGCGCGACGACGAGGCCGAGGGCTATTGGATTGAAGCGGGCGTGCCCAAGGAGCGGATTCACGAATACGGGCTCAAAGATAATTTCTGGCAGATGGGCGAGACGGGACCTTGCGGGCCGTGTTCGGAGATTTTCTACGACATGGGGATCGAGGCGGCAGAGACTCCGGAAGTTGATAGGCCGTTTGGGCAGGACGAAGCGCGGTATGTAGAGATTTGGAATCTGGTCTTCATGCAGTTCGACCGGTCGGCGGTGATGGACGCTTCGGGCAAGACAACCGGGTACACGCTGACGCCGTTGCCTAAGCCGTCGATCGATACGGGCGCTGGGCTGGAGCGGATGGCGGCTGTGCTGCAAGGGAAGGTTTCCAACTTTGAGACGGATTTGTTTGTACCGTTGATCAAACGCGCTTGGGAACTCACTGTCGCGGTCACTGCGGATGAAGGATTCGGCATTCCGGAAGACCCAACGCTGAACGCTAGCTTGCGCATTATCGCCGATCATGCTCGCGCAGCGACCTTCTTAATAAATGATGGGGTTCTGCCGTCGAACGAAGGCCGCGGTTACGTCCTGCGTAAGATACTCCGCCGCGGCATCCGGCACGGACGGCTACTCGGCCAGGAGAAACCATTCCTGAATCAAATGGTCTATGCCGTCCGCGATCTGATGCAGGGGGCTTATCCGGAGTTGGTGGATTCGGCAGATCGCGTAGCGAAGGTTGTCGAATCCGAAGAAAAACAGTTCGCCAGGGTACTTTCATTGGGTTCGGCACGACTACAGGATTGCCTAAACGAAAACGCCAATCGCGCGAAAGATGTGTGGCATAAGAATGCTTATGAGAGCAAAATAACCAAGCTTGCAGAAGAGGGAAAACTTACTATTACACCGACCGGGAAGCAGGCTTCGGCTTACGCTCGCGCGGGCATAGATTTCGCTTCGGCGCCGCCTCTCCTAGTGATGACTCACATCGGTCAGGAAATGCACAGTGCTCGTGATCTCTTAGAGAAAAATGGAGATTTAACGCTCTGCAAGGAAATCATTGCGAAATACCTGGGGGCTCAGGAGGCGAAGGACTTCGATGCCGAATATAACGCGATACTTCACGGCCCAAGACAGCTTAGCGGTACGGATGCATTCTTCTTGTACGAGACTTTTGGCTTGCCCAAGGATTTTATTCAGGACGCCTGCCATGATGCCGGAGTGAAGTTTGACGAAGCGGGTTTTGAAGCTGCACGGGCAGAGGAGCAAGCCCGTGCGCGGGCTTCGTGGAAGGGTGGGAGCCAAAAGTCTGCCAGCCCTGCATTTCGCGAGCTGCCGAAGACGAATTTTCTTGGCTATAAACACCTCACCGCTGCTGGCGCTGAGGTGTTGGCGATTGTGAAGGATGGGGTGGGAGTTCCTGCTGCGAGTTCTGGCGATCTGGTTGAGGTTGTGCTGGATCAGACGAGCTTTTATGGCGACTCGGGCGGGCAGACGGGCGATACGGGGTGGTTTACTTCGGCGGACGGGAATGCGACTGTGGCCGAGATTCAGGGCTGCGTGCTGCCGGTGCAGGGCGTGAGGGCGCACAAGGCACTGCTCAAGGAGCCGCTAGCAGTCGGCGATCATGTGCGTACGGTTGTGGATGGCGAGCGGCGCGATGCGATCCGGCGGAATCATACGGGGACGCATCTGCTGCACGCGGCGCTGCGGCAGGTGCTGGGGACGCATGTGAAGCAGGCTGGGTCGGCGGTGCATCCGGATCGGCTGCGCTTCGATTTTTCGCACTTTGCGCAGGTAGCCGATGAGGAGTTGGAAGAGATTGAGAGCATCGTGAATCGCGAGGTGCTTGCCGATGCGAAGGTCGAGACCATCGAGGACGTGCCCATCGACGTAGCTGTGAACGAGTATCATGCCATGGCGCTGTTTGGGGAAAAGTACGGCGACAAAGTGAGGGTGGTGAAGCTGTCGGATGGCTTCTCGACGGAGCTTTGCGGCGGTACGCATACGCGGGCTACGGGCGAGATTGGGCTGGTGAAGATTGTGAGCGAAGAGTCGGTGTCGTCTGGAGTTCGGAGACTGGAGGCGATTACCGGGTTGGGCGCTCTCGATACATTTCGGCGGGACTTTGAAGTGGCGCAGTTGGTTTCGCAAGTTGCCTCCGCCCCTGCGGGTGGCAGCCTATCGGACGGGCTTCGTGCGCGGTTTGCCGCTCAGGAAGACGAGTTGAAGCGGCTGCGGCGGGAGCTGGATGAGGCTCGGATGAAGGGGGCTGCCGGCGCGCTGGACGAGGCTCTGACAAGTGCGGTCGAGGTGAAGGGCGTACGGCTGGTGACGCTGAGGGCCGATGGGCTGGAGCGCGGGCAGTTGCGGACGCTGGTGGACAATTTGAAGCAGAAGCTGGGCGAGGGCGTGGTGGTGCTGGCCTCCGCGCAGCCGGAGGGCAAGGTCGCGCTGATCGCGGGAGTCACGCCGGGACTGACGAAGCGGATCCAGGCGGGCAGGCTGGTGGGCGCGGTTGCCAAGCTCGTGGGCGGATCGGGCGGCGGGAAACCGGAGATTGCCGAAGCGGGCGGCAAGGATCAGGCGGGAATTGATGCGGCGCTGAAGGCCGCGGCGGGGATTGTCGGGGAGTTGCTGGGATAGGCGCCTGCGAATGAGATTGGTGGTGCCCCAGGTCCGAAAAGCGGGACCTGGGGCACCCAGCGGCTACTTGTTGTCGTTGCCGATGAGGCGGAAGGTGATGGTGCCCCAGAAGAGGCGGGCGCGCATCTGGACGGGCAGGTGGCGTTCGTCGTCGGTGTACCAAATCCAGATGTTGCCGCGATTCTTGACCACGCCGGCGTCGGCTGTGGGCTGCACGCGCAGAGTATGGAATGAGCCGAGGGGGGTCTTGATCTCCTCGCGTCCTTCAACCTTCATGGTGACGGGCACGACGTGCATATTGTCGACCACTGGAATGACGAAGTTGTGTCCCAGCGCGATGGTCTGCGACGAGGCGTAGTAGACCCCGGTGAGCAGGTCGGTGAGGCAGGCGGGCGCGGTTGACTCCACGTGCTTGGTTTGCTTAGTGACCAGGTTCTTTTCGTTCAGGATGGCGCGGTTCTGGGCGTAGTCCAGGTGGAGGGTTGAGGAGACTTGGCGGCGGCCCTCGACTGTTTGCTTGTTGAAGTCGTAGGTGCAGCCCTTGGCGCGGTCAAAGCTGGACTGGAAGCGGTCTGCGACGTGGAAGAGCAGATTGATGGCACCGACGGTGTCGGCGCTGGCGGTGAGGTTCTCGCGGTCGCCCGCCGCCTCAAAGCGCATTACGGCTGTTCCGGCGGGGAAAACCCGCCAATCGACAGAATAAGTGAGGGTCTGCTTCAGCGGAAAGCTGAAACCGGGGCGCGGCGGCGCCAGCGTGGACGTTTGCTGGCCGTGAGCCATGGTGGCCAGAACCAGTGTGCTGAGAAAGGCGATTGCGATCGTGAGGGTCTTCACTGGCGGGCCTGGCTCCTTGCTAAGTGAACTGCTGGGCTGAATGAACTCCTGGGTTGTCGGAACCGCTCATCGCGGCAGATTCACCCACGCGGCGAGCAGTGGTCGCAGAAGGAGCAGGCTGAGATAAAGCAGAAAAGCCCCTATAGCTGCATTGTACTCGCGGTGCTGGACGTAGAGCGAAAAGGAAAAAGCGCCGGGGGCGCTCTTTCCTTTCGGGTTACGTGCCGGGGTCAAGCGCGGGAGAAGGCGCGGGACTTGTTGGCAATAATCGTCAAATCCGGGGAAAGCGGCGTGCAGAAAGCGTTCTTCAGAGGCGATGACCGGTACGTAAATGGCCGCGAAACCGAGAGCGAGCACGAGCGCCACAGGCCAACTGAGCAGCGCCACGGCAAAGCCGGCGGCCATCAGCATGGAGCCGAGGTAGAGCGGATTGCGGGTGTGGGCGTAGGGTCCGGTTACGGTCAGCTCGCGATTCTTTTTCACGTAGCCGGCAGCGTAGGCGCGAAGCCAAAGACCGGGAAGCACGAGAGCCAGGCTCCAGGCCACGGCGGCCGGCTGGGGTGCGCGCCGGATCAATTCGAAAAGATAAAGCGCGGCAGTGAGAAAACCCAGCGGGACACGGATGCGCCGGGCCACGCGCTGCCAGCGGGCGATGCAGTCGGATGGCGGCGGTTGGGTTGGAAGAGTCAACAGACATTCTCCTGTGGAGCGGGGCGATTAAGATTTGTGGTATCCCACCCTTGCGACAAAAACAAGAACGTCGCAAGGATGGGGCACCCAGAGTGTTGTGTCATAGAGCGGTTTCAGGATAAAGCAATGCATTGGCGGCGTGCAGAACGGCGTCGGGCTGGATGGAGAGCAAGCCTGCCTCCGGAGTCTGGTAACGGGTGTGGTCGCGGCGGCTTACAGGGCTGCGCAGAACGGTGAACCGCGTGCCGAAGGGCCCGTTGCGGCTGGGATCGGTGGGACCATAGATGCCCACCACCGGGCGTTCGAGCGCGCAGGCCAGATGGAGCGGGCCGGTGTCGCCGGCGATGGCCAGACTGATGCGGCGGGTAAGGGCGATGAGCTGGGCGAGTGAGCACGCGAGCGGAGTAGCCGCGCCGCCGGTTTGGCGGACGATGATCTCGGCCAGCGGCTCCTCGCCGGGGCCGACGTTGATCAGAATGCGGCAGCCGTGTGCGATGAGAGACTGAGCCACGGCGGCGTAACGTTCGACCGGCCAGCGTTTGGCTCCCCAGCCTGCGCCGGGGTTGATGAGAATGGCGGGTTGGTGAAAGGTGGGGGGAAGCACTTCGTCGGCCCACGCATCGGCGGTGGGGTCAACGGGCAGCCAGGGAGGGACCGGGGCGAGTTGATCGCCGGCAATCGCCGAGGCCAGCTCGATGTCCTGTTCGATGACGTGCGTGCCGCGTGTGGCGATGCGCTCGGAAAACAGCCAGCGCGCCGGTCGCTCCCTTGGTTCAGCCTCGCCGATCAGCCGCTTGCCGCAAGCGATACGCGCCAAAACAGCCGACCGGATGGCCCCTTGCAAGTCGATGACAGCGTCGTACTCGGCGTCCTTCATGGCTGTTCGTAAAGCGTTGATTTCATGAAGTGTTTGGCGGCTAAACGGTGCCTTGCGCCAGTTCCTGGTGGGGGCGAGGTGAAGGTGGTCGATCAGAGGCTGGGAAGAGTGTCTGGCCTCAGGAGCTAAAGCCCCGCGCATCCTTTGCTGCATTTTTGGCACGACTGAAGTCGTGCCCTGACACAATGCGGAACCGGGAACGTGTTTTTCCGCGTCTTTCCCCGCAGGCTGATCTGCGGCCAGCAACGCCTGCCAGTGCGGCTCAACTACCCAGTCAATGACCCAATCGGGATGGGCCTGACGCAAAGCCGTAACCGCCGGCAGGGCATGCAGAATGTCGCCCATGGCACCGAGCCGGACCACAAGCAAGCGAAAGTTGGAGTGGGTCTGCAAGCTCTGATTTTCTCACGGTTGAGCTGAGGCTGGCGTCAGCCGGTCAACGAGCCAATCGATGGCGGCGGCCTGGTTTTCGATCTCGATGCGCAGGCGGACGACGGAGAGCGGCATGGACTCCGGGAAGGTGGAAGAAAGCGCTCCCAGGCGGACCAGGTCTTTTTCGGTGGTGATGAGCGCGGTGGCACTGGCGTCGAGGGCTGCGGCTACGAGGCGGTCGAGGTCAAGAGCGGTATAGCGATGATGATCGGGGAAGACCTGCCGGAAAGCAAGTTTGAGGCCAGCCGCTTCGAGGCCGGCGAAGAATTGTTCCGGGCGGGCGATACCGCAGAAGGCGGCTATGGGGCCTTTGACAGTGGGGATTTTCATGGTGCGGCGCAGGCGCAGGACGGGGCCTTGCCAGCCCCATGCGCGTAGGTCGTCCTCAAGCTTAGGGTCGGTGGCCGGAATGGCGATGATGCTGGCCCGGCGGGCGGCACCGAGCGGCTCGCGCAGATTGCCGGCTGGAAGCAGCAAGTCGTGCCAGTCGTGGCGATCGAGAAGGAGAATGTCAACGTTGCGGGCTAGTTGGCGGTGCTGGAAGCCGTCGTCGAGCAGGTGGACGATGGGCGGACGGTTCTCCTCTTGAACAAAAGGCTGTTGAGGTTTGAGGTTTCCCACCCTTGCGCAAAGAACGCGCAAGGATGGGGCACCCAGCTCATCGCCATCCGGCAGCTCTTCGGCTTCGGCCAGCAGACCGGCGTTGTAGCGCTCAGGCGCCACGTAGACCGGAACCCCTGCTTCGCGCGCAATGAGGAGGGGTTCATCGCCAAACTCTTCGGCGGTTCCGTCGGGGTTGACGTGGGCAGCGAGCTGGCTTTGGCGGCCATAGCCTCGGCTGAGCACATCCACGCGCAGGCCGCGCCTGGCGAGCGCTTTAACCAGCGCGACGGTGAGCGGCGTCTTGCCCGAGCCTCCAGTGGAAAGGTTGCCGACGCTGACCACCGGGAAACGCAGGCGACGAACCGGCTCAAGCCCGGAGCGGAGCCGGAACCTGCTGAACGCGAGCGCCAAGCGATAGAGCGGAATCAGAGGGAAGAGCAAGCGGCGCGCGGAGAAAGTGTCTTTCATGAGCTCTACTCAGTTTTATCATGCGCCGAAAGCAGCTCAGTGAGCGCGTCCATGCAGCGGCCTGTTGCTCCGGCCTGGCTGGAGAAAACCTGTTTGGCGCGGCTGCCCATGGCAGCGGCTTGGGCCGGATCGCACAGCAGGCCGATAAAGGTTGAGGCGAGGTCCGCTTTGCCGGCGATGCGAAGAGCCTGATGGACCAGTAAATCCTCAGTGATGGCGCGGAAGTTGGCGTAGTGTGGACCCATCACGACGGGAACGCCGAACTGAGCCGGCTCGAGCGGGTTGTGACCGCCAGCGGGAATGAGGCTGCCGCCGACGAAGGCCACCGAGGCCAACGAGTAGACCGAGGCCAGTTCGCCGATGGTGTCGAGCAGGACGATTTGACCGGGGCGAAGGGGTTCAAGCGTGCCAGCGGCCCGAGAGTTCCAATCCGAGCGCCGGAGCCATGGAATGCCGGATTTGTCGAGCAGCGCAGCCACTGCGCCAAAGCGCTCTGGATGGCGGACGGCGAGGACCATGGCCAGTTTCGGATCGGATTCGAGCAGGCGCGGCCAGGCTTCAAGGAGTGCGGCTTCTTCGCCTTCGAGCGTGCTGCCGGCGACAATGAGGCGCAGATCGGTGGCCAGCGCTTTCAGTAGACGGGTAGCCTCGGCTTCCTCTGCGGCGCGCACATCGAATTTGAGATTGCCGGCGACGGTGACGGCCTGGGCGCGGCAGCCGATGGTCTTGAGCCGGTCTGCATCGGTCTGGCTCTGCGCCAGGACGCGGCTGAGCGGCTCCAGAAACGGACGCCACAGCCAGCGCAGACGCCGATAGCGCGGCAAGGAGCGGTCGGAGATGCGGGCATTGACGACGGCCACGGGGATTTTGCGGCGATAGCAGCCGTTGAGCAGATTGGGCCAGAACTCGGTTTCGACAAGAATCAGCAGGCGCGGCCGCAGAGCATTTAGCCAGGCACGGACAGCCCAGGGCAGGTCGAGCGGGCAATAAAAAACGCGGCTCGGGCCGAAGCGTTCGCGGGCCAGCACCTGACCGGTGCGCGTGGTGGTGGAGATAACAACGGAATACTGCGGAAGCGCGGCGTCAAGCGTCTTGACCAAGCGGCTGACGGCCAGCACCTCGCCGACCGAAACTGCGTGGACCCAGATGATGGGACGCTGACTGACCGATGCGGTTGCGGCCCGGCGAAGGCGGGATGGAACAAATCCAAGGCGTTCCAGCAGTCCCTCGCGGTATTTTTGCGTGGTGGCCATGCGGAAAAGCCACCAGGGCGCGCCCACAATCAGCACGGCCAGCAAGGCCAGATTGTAGATAAACAGAATCATTGACTTACGAAATTTACCTTTCCATCCTCTAATTATCAAATGATACAGGCGGCTTTTAGTGGTACAGTCAAGCAAAATGAAATCCCTGAAGGCTGTTCCACAGTTGCTGCTTTGGCTGGCGCTGCCCGCCATGGCGAGCAACCATGCCCCGCCTCCAGTGCAGCCGGCCACGTCGTTTGCGGCCGCCGAAGTACACGAGGATGAGAAAGTCGCCATTGCCGTCGAACCTTATGACACGCGCGAGAAGGAAGCCATCTTCCGCGGCGATTATCTCAGCCATGGCGTGATGCCTATCCGCGTTATTATCACGAACTATGGCGACCGGCCAATTCGTTTGCTCGAGGCGCGGATTACGTTTCTCACCGCCGCCGGCGTCACTATCGAGGTTGCCGAGCCGGCGGACGTGGAGCGGCTGATGACCCGCAAGGAGCGCCAGGGCGGCGAAACCCCGCTGCCCAACCTCAAGCCTATGCCCAAAGCCGGTAGACGGGAGATTGATGCGGACTTTGACACCTTCGAGTTCCGGGCGCTGGTAGTCGAGCCACACACCACGCGGGCCGGCTTCCTGTTCTACGACGTCTCGGGGCTCGATCACCCGCTGGAAGGCGCCAAACTGCACCTGCGCACTCTGCGTGACGCTGACGGCACGGAGCTGTTCGACTTCGAGATCCCTTTCGACAAGTACCTCAAGTTGAAATCCAGCCAGATGAACTGAGCGGCGCGGCGGCGGGAAAATCGCCGGCGAACACCTACTCGTAGTAAGTAGCCGTGCAGGTATCCGTCTCCCAGATGGTTAGATGCTTCACGCGCACGCGGCCCTGGGTCATGGCGGCGAGTTGCTCGTTGGTCTGCTCGTAGAAGTATTTGGCGATATTTTCGGCCGAGGGGTTTAGAACGGTGAATGGCTCGAGGTCGTTGAGCATCTGATGGTCGATGCGGTCGACGACCGGGCACAGGACCTGCTTGAGCAGCTTGAAGTCCAGCAGAAGGCCGGCGGGGTCCAGCTCCGCTCCTGCGAGAGTGACGCGAACCTTGTAGTTGTGGCCGTGCGGGTTTTCGCACTTGCCCTTGTAGTTGCGAAGGTAGTGTCCGGATGAGAAACCGGACTCCACGGTGACTTCAAACATTGGTGTCTGCTCGATTCTCTGCGGGGAAGCGCCCCTGCTTCTATTTTAGTCTGCCGCCTCTTCAGCCATTCCGTTCGCCGCCGCGGCGCTTGCGACGGGCAGCCAATCGAGCCTCTTCGCTGCGCCGGTCCACCTGTTCGAAGAGGTGGCTCATCACGCCGACGAGCGCGGCTGCCAGCCCTGCCAGCAGCAGAAACAGTGATCCCGTTCGCCAGAGTGATGCGTTGGCCGGCAAACCAGGCTGAAAGCTCGAAGGCAGAAGCGACATCGCCGCCGAGAGCAGTGCGAAGAAGAGCAGTGTGGCGGCGAGGATGTAGAAGTTGCGGGACATGGGCGCCAAATGGAGCAGGTTCGATTCTAAATCTCGTCCGCGTTCTCAGATTCAAAAAACGCCTCCACGTCTGTAATTGTTGCGGTCATGCGGTAGGGCGGGAGGCTGGCGAGGAAGGTCTGGCCGTATCTTTGCCTGGTGACGCGAGGGTCGAGGAGGACCAGGACGCCGCGGTCTTCGAGCGAGCGAATCAAGCGGCCGAAGCCTTGCTTGAGGGTGAGGACGGCCGAGGGAACCTGGTAGTCGATGAAGGGTTTGCCACCGGCTTCTTCAATTGCCTTCATGCGCGCCTGGACGACCGGGTCGTTGGGCACGGCGAAGGGCAGCCGGTCGATGATGACGCAACTGAGCGCTTCGCCCTGCACGTCAACGCCCTGCCAAAAACTCGAAGTGCCGAAGAGGACCGCGTTTGGAGTGGAGCGGAACTGCTCCAGGAGGGCTTTGCGCGGAGCCGTGCCGTGGAGCAGGATGGGAAAATCCAGAACCGGCAGCAGGCGCTCGTAAAGGACGCGCATCTGCGCATAGCTGGTGAAGAGGCAAAAGGCGCGGCCACGGGAGATTTCGAGCACGCGTTGGATGCAACGCGCGGCGGCCTCGGGAAATTCAGGATCGCGCGGGTCGGGCATCTCCGGCGGCAGATAGAGCAGGGCCTGTTCGCCATATTTGAAATGAGACGGCACAACTAGCTCGCGCGCCTCGCTGAGGCCCAGGCGCTTGCGGATGTGTTCGAAGCCGCCCTGCACGGTGAGCGTCGCCGAGGTGAGCACGACGGTGGGAATCTGCTCGAAGACTAATTCGTTAAGCAGCTCGGATACATCGATGGGCGTGGCCTGCAGAAATGTCGTTCGTGACTGCGATCGGAACCCGCCTGCACGGCCACCGGAGGCTGATCTGTCAGCGAAGCCGGAGATGCGGCGCTCCATCCAATAGACCATGTTGCTGGCGTTCGATTCGAGCAGGAATTCAAACTCCGAGCGGAGGCGAACGACGCGCTTCCTGAGTCCCGGCGCTTCGTCAATGCCGGTGAGCACATCCAGTTCAAGTTCAATGCGCTGCAATATGGTGCGGACAGCGAGGTAGAGGTCGCCGGAAGTTTCCAGGAACCGCTCGCGCTCGGTGAAGGGCTGGCGTCCGTCGCCGGCCATGGGCAGGGCGGCAAAGAAGATGCGAGCGCGGTCGCGGAGTTGCTGGGTGAGGGCGGGCAGACTGTCCGCGCCTGGCTTGCCACGCAGCAGGGCGTCAGTGTCGCGGGCCAGTTCTTCAAAGCGCAGGTTGCTGACCGAGAGGCCGAAGTAACTCGAAGCCACATCTTCCAGCTCGTGGGCCTCGTCGAAGACCACGGCTGCGGCCTCGGGCAGAACTCCGGCGTCGGGCGCGCCAGTGGCGTCGCGCTTGACGGAGAGGTCGGCGAAAAACAGGTGGTGGTTGACGATGATGATGTCGGATTCGAGAGCTTTGCGCCGCATCTCGGTGATGAAGCAGCGGCGGTAATCCGGACAGGTGGTGCCGAGGCAGGCCTCGGTGCGGGCATCGAGCTTTTGCCAGAGGGCGCTCGACTCCGGCAGGCCGGCAATCTCCGCGCGGTCACCGGTTTCCGTGGTCTGCTCCCACTCGGAGATCTGACGGTACTGGTCGATCTCTTCCAGGCCGCTGAGAATGGGCTGATTGCGCAAGGTGACCAGCTTGTGGCGGCAGAGGTAGTTGGCGCGGCCCTTCATGTAACAGACGCGCAAGTCTCCGATGAGGGTTTCGAGGAAGGGAACGTCGCGGAAGTAGAGCTGGTCCTGGAGGGCCTTGGTTCCCGTGGAGACGATGATGCGCTGGCCGGTGCGCAGAGCGGGCAGCAGGTAGGCGAGGGTTTTGCCCGTGCCGGTGCCGGCCTCGACAATCAGGTGGCGGCGCTCTTCAAGGGCGCGCTCGACGGCTTTAGCCATCTGCAGTTGGCCGGGGCGGTACTCATAGGGGAGAGACGAGCGCGCGAGAATGCCGCCGGGAGAGAAGAACTCGTGCAGCGTGGGCAGGGCGCGGGTTGGGTTGTCGGTGGCTGGCATCGGGAGCGGGCGCTAACCCCATCATAGTGATGCGGACCGGTGAGGATGAGAGCCTGCGGCGATTGATCCGGCCCCTTTGGAACGCACACCGAGGCCAAAGCGCACTTCGATCAAGGCGACGGACTCTCGGTACTTTTGATTGTTGGTGCTGGGAGGGGCATTCCACCGAAGGGTTCCAGAAATCTCAGTATTGATGGTAAAAGTTAAGTCCTTTAGCGTTAATGCCGATTTGAGGCCAAATCCGAATTCCCAGTGTTGTTGCGAAACCTGATTTGTCGATTTTGATCCGATGTCTGAGAAATGCTGTGGAACGGGGTGCAACCACACAGTAGCTACACCACAGGACTGAGCAATCAGCCCCGGTACAGGGCAGCTTGGGTTCCTGTGCTACTTATATTATCTGCTGAAGTTGCGATTTCGCGATGTCTGCCACTTCTCCAGCGCCCTTGGCATAGAGCGCCTCTTCATCGGGAGCAAGCGCGTACAACAGCTTCAGAAACTCTCCTGCGTGTACAAGTTCCTCGTCCGCTATGTCCTTGAGAACTGCCACGGCGAGTTTGTTGCTGGTTGACTCAGCAAGCTGCACGTACATTTGAGTCGCTTCGTACTCTGCGGCTACCATGAACCGAATCGCTCTGACGAGTTCCTCGTCCGTGAGCTTTCTGCTGTTCGCCAACTCTGAAAAAGGTGACCCGAACTGTGGCATATCATTTTCCTCTGCTTCATGTACGTTGACACGTCAAGGCTTGGATTGCGGCTTTGAGGGCTATCACGTTTGTAGTTCCGTAGCTTCCTGAGGTCTGAGCGGAATTGGCCATCACGACAGAGTCCGCTCGGTACTCCCATCTCTCGCCGGATTGCAAACTGTCAGTGATTGACCGAACAGCCTCAACAGCCATCGAAACGGCCACTTCAACAGCCACTAGACCACAGGCAAGAACAGCCACGAGAACGGCCACCGGGAGAAAACAGCCACTCGTGAAAGCGGCCTTGAATCAGATAAATTCTTTGTTTTGTGGTGCCGGGAGGGGGGGTCGAACCCCCATGACCGCAAGGGTCGACGGATTTTGAGTCCGTTGCGTCTGCCAGTTCCGCCATCCCGGCGCATAGGTTTCATTTTAAGTATACGGATCTAAAGTGGTGGCCAGAGACGGGATTGAACCGCCGACGCCGGCCTTTTCAGGGCCGCGCTCTACCACTGAGCTATCTGGCCTCAGTGCAAACTTCGCGTTGCAATTTCCTGCGTGGCTTCCGGCTGTGGCCGGAGGGTGCGGGCGAGCCAAGGAACATCGGCAGCAACAACTCTTGACAGTATAGCAACTCGGCGGAGCGTGCGCCAAGGAGGTGTTGGTTTGCCTCAGGGCTGAAGGCCCGGGGTTACGTTGGAGCATTTGCGGTACCGATCGACTGTGCTCAGGGCAGGCTCTGAGGTCGTGCCCTAGAAAAGGATTCTCGTCATTCCGCAAATTGGACTATTTAGAAGAAAGCTGCAGCAGCGAAGGGTTTCCAGTGGAATGCAGCGAGTTAGCCCCCGCTGCGCGGGGTTCGCGGGTTGGCAAGTTGGCGGGCGGCCTCGATCGGCTCACATTTCATTGTTCTGTGTGCGGGCCTCAACGGAGAGTGGCTGACACATAAGCCTGGCCCTTCAAACTGATGCACGATCCAGAGGACAAACCTTTTCCGCGATGCGCTTCCCTGCTCTACACTGGTAGGCATTATGCGCAGATACATTTGGTTTCTCGTCTGCTTCCTCTTCGCCAACGCCGCTACTTTGGCATCCGCACAGGCACCCGCCGGAGAAGCGCGCGCCGCGCACGCCTACCAGGCCGCTGTGCAGGCCGGTCCGCTGGCCCTGCACGCATTTCTGGATCAGTTTCCCAAGGGCGCGGACCTGCACATCCACCTTTCAGGAGCGGTTTATGCCGAGACCTTCATCCGCGACGCGGGCGAGGACGGGCTTTGCGTGGACCCGGCGGCGCTTAGCTTTGCCAAGCCTCCCTGCACGCCGCCGCTGGTGGAGGCCGCGCAGGTTCCGGCCCACCAAAAGCTTTACGACCGGCTGGTGGATGCTTTTTCAATGCGCGGCTTTATGGCGACCGAGGGCTTCAGCGGCCATGATCAGTTTTTCTCCACCTTCGACCGCTTCGGAGGCCTAAACAAGCGGCATATCGGCGAGTGGGTGGACGAGGTGGCCAGCCGCGCCGCCGCGCAAAATCAGCAGTATGTGGAGCTGATGGAGACACCGATCTTTACGCATGCCGCCTATCTTGCAAAGCAAAACCCGCTGGGGCAAGACCCGTCGCACGAGGATTTTGGGAAGTACCGCGAGACGCTGCTAGCGCTGGGAGTGCGCGACGAGATTTTTGCCGATCGCGAGGATGTCCGCGCCGCCGAGACGCTCAGGCGGCAGATTGAACAATGCGGCACAGCGCAGGCTGCGCCCGCCTGCCAGGTGGAAGTTCGCTACATTTATCAGGTTCTGCGCAGCTTTGCGCCCGAGCAGGTCTTTGCGCAAACGCTGCTGGGATTTGAGACCGTCCAGGCAAGTATGGAGGCGCGCGAGCCGAGTTGGGTGGGGATCAACTTTGTCATGCCCGAGGACGGATTCATCTCCATGCGCGATTACACGTTGCAGATGAAGATGCTGGACTATCTGCACTCGGTTTATCCCCAGGTGCTTATCAGCCTGCACGCGGGCGAGCTGGCTCCGGGACTCGTGCCGCCTGAAGGACTGCGCTTTCATATTCGCCAGGCTGTGGAGCTGGGACACGCCGAACGCATCGGCCACGGCGTGGACGTGATGTATGAGGATGACGCCACGGGCCTGCTGAAGGAGATGGCACGGAAACACGTAATGGTGGAGATCAATCTCAGTTCAAACGAAGGAATTCTGGGAGTGAAAGGCGCGGGGCATCCCTTCCCGCTCTACCGCGCGGCTCACGTGCCGGTGGCGCTCTCGACGGATGACGAGGGGGTGAGCCGCATTGAGATTACCGGCGAACATGTGCGCGCCGCACTGGATTATCACCTCAGCTATCAGGACCTGAAGCAATTGGCACGCACCGGAATGGAGCACAACTTTCTGCCCGGCGCGAGTCTGTGGGCCGCGCCGGATGCATTCACTACGCCCGTCGCTGCTTGCAAAGCGCAGGTACTCGGCGCGGACAAGCCTGCCGCAGGGTGCAAGACGTTTCTTGACGGCAGCGAAAAGGCCGCCGCGCAGTGGGAGCTGGAGAGACGGTTCAGGGCGTTTGAGGCGAAGTTCTGAGGAGGATGCTGGTCAATGGACAACGAGCGCATCCGCGAGATTTGCCTGGCGATGCCGCACACGGCGGAGACGCTGAACTGGGGGCATGTGCTTGTTTATTGGGTGGGCGATCGCGCGATTGGCGGCAAGATGTTTGCCTTGACCAACGCCGACGGCGGGGAGGATGTTGTTCTCTCGTTCCATTGCGGAGCCGAGCGCTATCACGAACTGCTGGAGAACGAGGGAATCTGTCCCGCACCGCATTTGGCGAGAGCGTTTTGGGTTGCGTTAGAGCGGTGGGGCGCGCTCAAGCCGCGCGAGATTGAGGAGGAACTCCGCCGCGCACATGCGCTGATTTACGAAAAGCTGCCGAAAAAGACCAAGGCCGTGCTGGCGCTGCCGGAGAAGGAGCGGGCCCGGCTGATTCGTGAACAGAAGAAGCTGCTGGCGGCGCGGGGCGGGAACTGATTGCGGCAGTCCTTCGTATCACTCCGATAGATCGCGCCGGAGGAGAGCCGCGCGCAGAGAGGGAGCCATGATGAAGTTTCTGCTGTGGTGTATTCTGCTGGTGCTTTGCTGGCCGCTGGCGCTAGTGGCTCTGGTGCTCTATCCGCTGGTGTGGTTGCTGTTGCTGCCGTTTCGCGTGGTTGGGATCGCGGTGGGCGGCGCGCTGGAACTGGTGAGCGCCGTCATCTTCCTGCCGGTGCGGCTGATCCGGGCCATCTGATCCGCGACGTCTTCCCGATGGGGCTGCGCCGTTGGCTTTCCTGTTCTGCTTCTGCCGTAAGCCAGCTTCCCTCGACATACGAGCGGAAGATGCTTTAGCGTGGAGCCATATGACAGGTGTTTCTCTGGTTCTGGACGGGAAAGTTGCGCTCATCAGCGGCGGTTCACGCGGCATAGGCGCGGAGACGGTGCGGCTGTTTACGGAGGCAGGGGCGCGGGTGGCATTCAGCTATCGGGAGGCGCGGGTGCAGGCCGAGGCGCTGGCGGAAGAGTGCGGCGGCACGGGACCAGGTCGAGGGCGGTGCGTGGCCATACAGCAAGAGCTGAATACGCCCGGCGACGGACGCGCTCTGGTGGCCGTAGCCGTGCGCGCGTTTGGGCGACTGGACATTCTGGTGGCGAATCATGGCATATGGCCGGCAGCGGATGCGCCCATCGCGCAAATGGCTGAGAGCCAATGGCGGCAGACCCTGGCCGTCAATCTGGATGCCGTTTTTGGGATGGTGCAGGCCGCAGTGGGCCAGATGGAGGGCCAACCGCGGCTGGCCGGCGAGGCCAGAGGCCACATTGTCCTGATCAGCTCGACCGCAGGTCAACGCGGAGAAGCCAACCACGCCGACTACGCCGTTTCCAAAGGAGCGCTGATCAGCCTTACCAAGAGTTTGTCGAGCGAGCTTGCGCCCAAGGGGATTTACGTGAACTGCGTGGCGCCGGGCTGGGTGAACACCGAGATGTCGGCTGCGGCGCTCGACCACCCCAAGCAGGGCGCGAAGATTGCCGCGGATATTCCCTTGGGACGCGCGGCCAGCCCACGAGAGATTGCCGGACCGGTGCTGTTTCTGTGTACGCCGCTGGCCGGATTCATCTCAGGCGAAGTGCTCAACGTCAACGGCGGCGCGGTGTTGGTCGGGTAAGAGGGGAAGACGACGATGCGCAGATTTTTGCCGGTCGCGATGGTTTTGATACTGGCTGCCGCGCCGCTGGCAGCGCGGGCGCAGACGGCCTCCGATGCCGGACAGAAGAATGCGAGACAAGCGCGCGCGACGCTGGACGCAATGGTGCAGGCGCTAGGCGGGCAAGCTTGGCTCAAGGTGAAAAATCAGATGCGGCAGGGGAACGTGGCCGCCTTTTTTCATGGAGAGCCTTCCGGCGGAACTGCGGAGTATTGGGAGTGCCACGCCTGGCCTGACCACGACCGGATCGAATACAGCAAACACCGGGACGTGGTGCAGTTTTACATTGGACAAGCGGGTATGGAGGTGACCTACAAAGGCAAGGCGCCGCTGCCCCAGGAGCAAGTGGACGACTTTCTGCGCCGCCGCGAGCACTCGATTGAGACCGTCGTCAGGCTCTGGCTCGATGATCCCCATACGATTCTGATTTACGAGGGGCAGCGGCTGGTGGAGCGCCATCTGGCCGATCGGGTGACGCTTATCTCCGGCGCGAATGAGGCCGTGACGATTCTTATGGATGCGGAGAGCCACTTGCCGCTGCGACGCAGCTTCGAGTGGCGTGACCCGGTTTACAAGGACATGAACCTGGATGCGGAAGAGTACGACAACTACCACACGATAGATGGTCTTCCCACGGCGTTTACCATCACGCGCTATAAGAACGGCGACATCACGCGGCAGTACTTTCTGGTTCACGTGACGTACAACGAGGATTTGCCCGCGGATTTCTGGAGCGTGGACGCGGCTGAGGGGCGCATCAAGAAGTAGCGCCGGGCCCGTTCAGTGTGGGCTTCGATATAATCCAGAGGAGCGCGGGGCGACTACGCCAGCCGCTCCTTGGAGACGTTCATGACATTTGATATCCAGGAGATCCTGGGTCTGCTTCCCCACCGCTACCCGTTTCTGTTGATTGACAGAGTGGTCGAGTTCGAGCGCGGCAAGCGCCTGGTAGCCATCAAGAATGTGACCTTCAACGAGCCTTTTTTTCAGGGCCACTTTCCCGACTATCCGATCATGCCGGGCGTGCTGGTGATTGAGGCGATGGCGCAGGCCGGCGCGATCATCATGCTGAACGAAATTCCGGACCGCGAGAAGAAGCTGGCGGTTTTCACGGGCATTGAGAAGGCCAAGTTCCGCCGCCCGGTGACTCCGGGCGATCAATTGCGCATTGAGGTGAACGTGCTGGCGTTCAAGAGCCGCCTGGGACGCATGGAGGCAAGCGCCTTTGTGGAGGGCAAGCTGGCCTGCCAGGCCACGCTAACCTGCTCGATTGTGCCGAGGGTGCGCGAGGCCGCGCCGGCGGCGGGCGAAACACAGCAAGAGGCGGCGGAGTGAGCGTTCATCCAAGTGCTGTTATCGCCGCCGGTGCAGTGGTTCCGGCCTCGTGCAACGTGGGGCCGTTTTGCACCATCGGTCCCGATGTGGTGCTGGGCGAGGATTGCACGCTTATCTCCCACGTGGTGCTCGACGGCCGCACACGCATCGGCGCGCGCAACACGTTTCATCCGTTTTGCGCGATTGGCATTGCTCCGCAGGACCTGAAGTACGGCGGGGAGCCGACGGCGCTGGAGATAGGCGACGGCAACACGATTCGCGAGAATGTGACGATCAGCCGCGGCACGGCGGGCGGCGGCGGCGTAACGCGGCTCGGGTCGAATTGTTTGCTGATGGCCGGCGCGCATATCGGCCACGACAGCCAGGTGGGTAGCCACTGCATTCTGGCCAACTGCGCGACGCTGGCGGGGCACGTGATCATCGAGGACTTCGCTACCGTCGGAGCGTTCTGCCCAGTGCATCAACACTGCATTGTGGGCAAGTATGCGTTTATCGGCGGCGGGACAATAGTAACCCAAGATGTCCTGCCGTTTTCGCTGACCTCGTCCAAGCGGGAGAACAAGGCCTTCGGGATTAATAAAATTGGACTGGCGCGGCGGGGGTTTTCGCCGGAGAGGCTGCAGGTGCTGCAGAAGGCTTTTCGGCTGCTACTGGCCGCCAAACTGAACACCACACAGGCTCTGGAGAAGGTCAAGGAGCTGGAGGGTGAGGACGCGGCGCTGCTGGCGGCTTTTATCGAACGCAGCGAGCGCGGGGTGATCAA
This sequence comes from Acidobacteriaceae bacterium, assembly GCA_003142015.1. Taxonomy (GTDB): domain Bacteria; phylum Acidobacteriota; class Terriglobia; order Terriglobales; family Acidobacteriaceae; genus Telmatobacter. The sequence goes on from PLOI01000084.1 coordinate 20,485, forward strand.
GTAGCCATGAAACTGGGCCTGATTGCCGGCAACGGGCGGTTTCCGTTTCTGCTGCTGGATGCAGCGCGGGCGCAAGGAGTGGCCGTGGTGGTGGCGGCTATCCGCGAGGAGACCGATGCGGAGATCGACCGGCGCGCGGCCGCGGACAGCGGCATCAGCGTCCATTGGCTTTCATTGGGCGAGTTGTCGCGGCTGATCGAACTCTTCCGCAAGGAAGGCGTGGAGAAGGCCGTGATGGCCGGCCAGGTGAAGCACAAGCAGATTTTCTCGAGCATCAGGCCCGATTGGCGGCTGGCCAAGTTGCTGATGAGCTTGCCGATCCGCTCGACAGACAGGCTGCTGGGAGCGGTGGCCAAGGTGCTGGGCGACGAGGGCATCGAGCTGGTCAGCTCGACCGCGTTTCTTGAGCCGCTGCTGGCGCAGGAGGGCGTGCTGACGGAACGCGCGCCGGATGAGGACGAGCGCAGGAACATCGAGTATGGATTGAGCGTGGCGCGCGCGGTGGCCGGATTTGATATCGGGCAGACCGTGGTGGTGGCCGCGCAGGCCTGCGTCGCGGTGGAAGCGATGGAAGGCACCGATGCGGCGATCGAGAGGGCCGGGGTGCTGATGCGGTCGCTGGAAGAAGACGCTTCGACGCTGGAGCGGCGGCTGACCGTGGTGAAGGTGGCTAAGCCGAATCAGGATATGCGCTTCGATGTGCCGGTCATCGGCATGGCGACGGTCGAGGCCATGATCCGCGCAGGAGCCAGTTGCCTTTCTGTCGAGGCCGGCCGCACACTGCTGTTTGACCGCGATGCGCTCGTCAAGAGAGCCTGCGAGGCGGGGATTGCGATCGTGGGCACGGCGCGCTGAAGCTCATGGTTCGACCCAATAAAGAGCCTGCAAAAGACCATATATAGGCGGAACTATCCCACCTTAGGCGCAATGAAACTGCGCTGAATGTGGGGCACCCAGCGATTGTCGTCTAACCGCTCTGGCCCGGATTGCGAAAACTCTCTGCGTCCTGTTCAACTCCTTCACCATCCAACCGTCTGGAGGTTCCCCGTGAGAATATCCCTTCTCCTTATCCTCGTTGCGGTCCTGGCGGTCGCGGTTGCGTTGACCACTGTCCACGCCGCGGACGATTCGATACCCGCCGTGGGACAGGTTGCGCCCACTTTCACCCTTCCCTCGCAGGACGGCTCCGAAATTTCACTCGACAGTTTTCGCGGCAAGTGGGTGGTGCTCTACTTCTATCCCAAGGACATGACTTCGGGCTGCACGATCGAGGCGCACAATTTTCAGCGCGATCAGGCGAAATTTGACGCGGTCGGCGCGGTAGTTCTTGGCGTGAGCGTGGATACGCCGGACAGCCACAAACAGTTCTGCACCAAGGAAGGGCTGACCTTCCGGCTGCTGGCCGACCCGGAGCACAAGGTGGTGGACGCATACGGCTCGCTGGGCAGCTTCATGGGCATGACGATCGCCAACCGCAACACCTTCCTCATTGACCCGCAGGGCAAGATTGCTAAGGTATGGACGAAGGTGCAGGTGCAGCACCACTCCGAGGAAGTGCTGGCGGCGATAGACGAATTGAAAAAGCAGGCAAGCTGAGAGCAGACGCAAAAAAGCCCGGCATAAGCCGGGCCTTTTTGCTTGCCTTGTACTTCATGTTGCCGCTGCTACTTGGTTGCCTTCTTTGCAGGGGCCTTTTTCTTTTTCGCAACTGCCTTCTTGGCAACTGCCTTCTTCGCCGGAGCCTTCTTGGCAACTGCCTTCTTTGCAACTGCCTTCTTGGCGGGCGCCTTCTTTGCTGCTTTCTTAACGGCCAACTTATTACCTCGTTTGGTGATTTTTTTGGCGCTCTTGCCAGCCGCGGCCTTCTTGGCCACAGCCTTTCCGCCCTTCGCGCCAGTCTTGCTCTTCTTTGCGGCGGATTTCTTTGCGGCCTTCTTGGCCACAACTTTTTTCGCAGCTGCCTTTTTGGCTACGGCTTTCTTGGCTTTCTTTGCCGGCGCCTTCTTGACCGCGGCCTTCTTAGCCGGGGCTTTTTTGGCAGCTTTCTTTGCGAGAGCTTTTTTCTTCACGGCCTTTTTGACGGCCGGTTTTGAAATGGGTTCCTCCACGACTATGGCTACTATCTCTTCAGCCACTCCCTCGTCGTCGTCCGAGGAGGTGAGCACGCTGGAAGTTTCAAACTCTTCATCCTCTTCTTCAAAGTCGTCGTGATCGGACTCAAACTCTGGCGGCGTGGCATTCGCTCCGCCGTCGCTCATTGCGTACATCCTGAAGACTTCTTCCATCCCATTGCCTCCAGCGGCTTGCCGCTGCACTTGTTTTGCAACTTCATTTTCACGCAGCGGAAAAACCACACTCCGCTCACGGAAGTAATCCTAGCAATAGATTGCACGCAAACACAAGCACTTGACAAGTACGAAATGAGGTTCCGTGCAATTTATTTTGCCGAGTGAGTTTTGGAGTGGACGACAGGTTTCTTCACGGAAGGCTTTCCTGCGCCTGTTGTTCTGCTCTTCTTCGCGCCGGAAACTGTGCCAGAGTGTTTTGCGGGCGCATGTTTCGCTGGAGGAGCGGCGCTCCTCTTTCGCGCGGCGTGAGCGGCAGACTTTGCGGCTGCGCCCTTTGGCGGCGCGGTGTTGCGCTCATGCGCGGTTGATTGAGAGCCTCCGGCGCGATGCTTGCGCGATGCCATGTGCGGCGCACTCGCCGGATCAGCTACATGCAGCCGCTGGCCCGGCTGCACTTTGATCCCGGTGATCTTGTTCCAGCGGCGCAACTGGCTCAGCGAGACGCCGAAGCGGTCGGAGATGGTCACCAGCGTCTCGCCCTTGCGCACGGTGTAAAGCTGTGTGCGCGCCGAGGGCGGGGCGGACGGCGCCACCGGCACGACCAGCGCCTCGACTCCTTCGATGCCATCGGTGGAGCGCAGTTGATTGGCCGCGGCCAGCGCCTCGACGGTGACGCGATACTCGCGCGCCACCGTGGCCAGCGTATCCTCGGGCGTCACGCGATGGTAGCGCCACGCGTTGCGCTTGGCTTCGGGAATGACAGCGATGCGCTGCACGAAGACGGTCGCCATGCCTCCCGGCAGATGCAGATCGAACGATGTGTCGGGCGGCGTGACGAGCCGCAGCAGGCTGGGGTTCAACGCCATCAGTTCATCCACCGGCGCCGCGACGAGGTCCGACACCAGGCGCAGATCCACTGGGTAGTTGATGGTCACGGTGTCGGTGAGCACAGGCGGATCGAGCGTGACATCGTCGAAGCCATATTGCGTGGGATGATTGGCGATGATGATGGCCGCGAGGATCTCCGGAACATAGCCGCTGGTTTCCTTGGGCAGTTCGCCGCGTTTGTAGAGCTCCCAGAAATCGGCATAGCCGGTCTTCTCAACGGCGTGCTGCACACGGCCTGTGCCCCAGTTGTAGCCGGCCATGGAGAGATACCAATCGCCCAGTTGGTTATAAATGAACTTCATGTAGCGGGCGTAGGCGCGCGTGGATTTCTCCGGATCGAAGCGCTCGTCCACGTAAGGCGTGCGCGCCAGTCCGTAGAATTTGTCGTTGGGCATGAACTGCCACATACCGCCAGCGTGCGAGTGGCGATTAAGAGCGCGCGGATTGAAGCCCGACTCGGCCACCGCCAGATAGATCAAGTCCTGCGGCACGCCCTCTTCGGCCATCACCCGCTGGATCATCGCCTTGTAGCGGCCGCCGCGCTCGAAGGAGTGGAGCAGCGTGTTGTGGCCCTTCTTCGTGTTGGCAAAGAAATTGATGTAGGTGGCCACATAGTCGTTCACGACCAGCGGCAGATCGGAGTTGGTTGTGGCCAGATCGGCTCTGGCTTTGGCCACCAGTTTGGGGTCAACAACGAAGGTCACGTCTTCGGCGGCCTCGGCCGGCGTGGGCTCATCTTTGGGCACAAATCCATTGCCCTGCTTGAGAGCGTCCATCTCGAGCGCGCTCACGCCGTCCACAATGCGGTCGAACTCCTCCTGCAACTGGGCATCGCTTCTGATGTCGATGCCGGAGGTGAGCATGAGGTCGACGGCGCGATCAAACTCCTGTTTGGCCTCAACCAATCGCCCTTTGTGATAGTCGGCCTCGCCGCGGGCGTAGGCGTCCTCCACCTGCTGGATGAGCACGCGTACCCGCTGTTGCTCACGGGTAAGCGCGGGCGGCACGGAAGCGGGGGCGAGCGGGGCTTGCGCAACTGGCACAAGGGCGGGCGCTGTGGACTGTGGCCCCGCAACGTTGCGAGCGCTTGTGGAAGCTGTCTGCTGGCAGCCTGCCAGCGAGAGAGCTAGCAGCGCGCAACTGAAAAATCGATAGCGGATCTTGCCAATATGCATGATGAATACAGTCGCACCGCCGCTGAAAGGCCACGTAAGGCGCTATGCCGATGATAAGCTATGCCATGGAGGCATGCGCGCGGAACGGCGCGAAAAGCCTCTTTCGCCTACCCCATGGATGCACGCTTCCTAAGAAATTTTGCGATCATCGCCCACATCGACCACGGCAAGTCGACNNCACGCCGTGCGCATGATGTACAAGGCGCACGACGGCAACACCTACCAACTGAACCTGATCGACACGCCGGGGCACGTGGACTTCAGCTACGAGGTTTCGCGGTCGCTGGCCTCGTGCGAGGGCGCGCTGCTGGTGGTGGACGCCAGCCAGGGCGTGGAGGCGCAGACCCTGGCCAACGCTTATCTGGCTATCAACCACGGCCTGGAAATCATTCCGGTCATCAATAAGATTGATCTTCCATCGGCGGATATCGTGCGCACCCAGGAGGCTATCGAGAAGGCAGTTGGGCTGGACGCGACCGACGCCATCCCGGTGAGCGCCAAGACCGGCCAGGGCGTTGACGATGTGCTGGAAGCGATTGTCCATCGGTTGCCGCCGCCCACGGGCGACCCCGACGCGCCGCTGCAGGCGCTGATCTTCGACTCCTGGTTTGACGCCTATCGCGGCGTCATCGTGCTGGTGCGCGTGATGCAGGGCACGATGCGCAAGGGACAGCGCATTCGCCTCATGTCGAACGGGAAGGCTTTTGAAGTTGAATCCATGGGCGTGCTGATGCCCAAGCCGGTGGAGATCGGCGAACTCCTCGCCGGCGAGGTGGGCTTTTTTGCCGCCACTATCAAGACTGTCAGCGATACAAAGATCGGCGACACCGTCACCGACGACACAAGGCCGGCCGCGGCGCAATTGCCCGGCTTTGAAGACATCAAGCCTATGGTCTTCGCCGGTCTGTATACCGTGGACTCGCATGAGCACACGCTGCTGCGCGACGCGCTGGAGAAACTGCGGCTCAACGACTCGTCGTTCTTTTTCGAGCCGGAAAGCTCGGTCGCACTGGGCTTTGGCTTCCGCTGCGGCTTTCTCGGCCTGCTGCACATGGAGATCATCCAGGAGCGGCTGGAGCGCGAGTACGAACTGGACCTGATCACCACCGCGCCCGGCGTGCGTTATCACATCACGCTGACCGACGGCAGCGTGATGGAGGTGGACAATCCCTCGCGCTGGCCGGATCCCACGAACATCGAATCGATTCGCGAGCCGGTGATCACGGCGAAAATTCTCACCAATGAAGAATATGTCGGCGGCATTTTCAAGCTGGTGGAGGAAAAGCGCGGCAAGCAGTTGAACTTCGAATACGTCACGGGCACGCGCGTGCTGCTGACCTACGAGCTGCCGCTCAACGAGATCGTTCTCGACTTCTACGACCGCCTCAAGTCCATCTCCCGCGGCTATGCGTCGCTGGACTATCAACTGGCGGGCGAGTGGGAGTCGCCCATGGTGAAGCTGGACATTCTGGTCTCTGGCGAGCCGGTGGACGCCCTCTCCATCATCGTCCACAAGGACTTTGCCTACGAGCGGGGCAGGGCGCTGGTCTCGAAGATGCGCGAATTGATCCCCCGGCAGCAGTTTGAGGTTGCAATTCAGGCCGCGATAGGCGCCAAGGTTATCTCCCGCGAAACGGTGAGCCCGCTGCGCAAAAATGTGCTGGCCAAGTGCTACGGCGGCGACATCAGCCGCAAGCGCAAGTTATTGGAAAAACAGAAGGAAGGCAAGAAACGGATGAAGCGGATCGGCAAGGTGGACATCCCGCAGGAAGCCTTCCTGGCGGTGCTGCGAATCGGTGAAGACGCGCAAAAGTAAGCACAAGTTTGTGATCCAATTCACAATTTGTTCATGGGGATTTGTGGATAACACCGGCAAGTCCGCGTGGAAGTCGCCGTTGCAGTCAACTGCCCATGAAATCGTGCACCCTCTTGATACTGATTGATAAATAAGGAGTTGCATTACATATCAGAAAAGAACAACCTTTGGCAAGAGGAGAATTCTGAATTTTAACGCTGGATTCACGGAAGTAATCCACAGAATTTTCCACAGGAAAGTGTTTAGAAGTGCACATACTTACATGGTCTGGCGCGCAACCGTTTCGGCGCTCTGGAGAATTATGAGTAAACAGCAAAAGCCCCGCATCGCGGGGCTTTTGTGATGGTCTTATTTCTGCGAAGCCTTTAGCGTCCGACGGGCGGCTTGGCGGTCGGCCTGGCGGGTTCCGGAGCCCCGGGCGGCGGAGCAGGGACGCCCGACTTCAGGTTATAGGCGTCGATGATCTGCTTGGTGATGTTGGTGGACTCGCTGGCATAGAGCACGGGATTCTGCTGCTGTGCAACGTCCAGCACAAGCGTGTATCCATGCTGCTGCGAGTAGCCGGCAAGAACGTCATAAACCTTGGAGGCGAGGCCGTTGTAAAGCTCCTGCATCTCCGCCTGGAAGTCGTTTTGCGCGTCTTCGGCGTCACGCTGCAACAGCTTCTTCTTGTCGTCAATCGCCTTGGCGCGGGACTGCTGTTCTGCGGGGCTCAGCTTGTCGCCCTGGGCCTGGAGCTGTTTGGTCAGGTTATCGACCTCATCGCTCAGAACCTTGAGTTGCTGGCGCTTGGGATCGTACTTCTTTTGCAGGTCGGCGAAGTTGCGCTGGCCTTCGTTGGTTTGGGCCACGGCCACCTGGAAGGCGATGACGGCAATCTTGGCTGGACCGGCAGGCGCGGCGGCGGGAGCAGTCGTTGTTTGGGCGGCGGCGCTCAGGACAAAGCCAGAGGCCAGTGTAGCGATGAGTGCAAGCGAGCGCTTCATGCGAGTGTAAAGCTCCTTCGGAATTCCTGTGTGCCTGTCTGCGTTTCAGCGCGGACACGAGCCTGTGCTTCCTGAGAAACCTCACGGCCTCTTTTCAGTGGCTCTGCACCGGAAGGAGCAGAGGCCGGAAAAGACGCGGACGGAGACGTCAACAGGAACTAGATGGATTATAGGAGGGCTGGCTGGGAGCGTCAAACCAGGAAAGCGTGAATTTCCGGCCTGTGCACAAGATCTTGAGCTGGCCGCGGCAAGCAAAAGGGCCGCTCATGGTGAGCGGCCCCAGGAGTTTGCTTGTTGAATCCGGCCTCTAGAAGGTGGTGGAGACCGTCAGGCGGAAGGTTTTACGCGGTTCACGGAAGGAGTCCTGCGCGCCGTAACCCTCGATGGCCTCGCTGAAGGTGTAATCGCCCGCGCCGCCGATGGGGAACATATCACGAGTGATCAGTTGCGTATTGCAGCTCTGAACATTCTTCCCCTTTCCCAGGTTGCAGTCTGGCTTCTCATAGAGCCGCAGCGGGTTGTAGGCGTAGTAGATGCGGAAGGGGGCGTTGACGACCGGCATGATGACGGACAACTCCCCACCAAGCGACATGCGAGGGACGAAGTTGGTTCCGGCGACGGGATGGATATTCTGCAGGAAGCCAACCTGCGAGCCCTGCTTGTCAATTATGCAGGCGCCGCTGGGATCAAACCCCGTGCAGCCGAAGCCGCCGGAGATCAGCGAGTCAAATCCCTGAGGGCTCTGCTTCAATTGCCCTTTGTTGAAGGCGGAGTCGATGCCAAAGTCGTCGAAGAACGAGAAGGTCACCGGGCCGGCGATGGGAATGCGGTACTCGGCATTGGTGGTTAGGCTGGTATCGCCGCCAATGGAGGCTATGCCATAGACCGGAATCGGAATCTTCTCGCATAAGCCCAATTCCGGCTGGCTTGGCAACTGCGGAACGCAACTGCCGTCCGGAGCGGTGTACTGGATATAGACGCGAGTGGGAACATAGCCGTAGGGCGTAGCGCCGCGGACGTCAAATCCGCGCAAGTCGCCCTCGCCACCGGTGTAGAAGCGGTTGTTGGGCGGAGCCACGGCGCCGCCGTATCCCTGCACATAGCTCAACTGCGCACGCAGGCCGAGCACGTTACGCCCAGTGGGCGAAGGCGTCAGGTAGTGCATGGACCGGAACTGCTTGTAAGCCATCATGGGCGCGATATAGCGCACATTGCCCCAGATGCCGGAGGTCTGGAGCACCGCCGTGTATTCCTTGCCAGTGCGCGGGCGCATGGGGTTGTTGACGGTGTTGTAGATGTAGCTGAAGGAGGCATAGCTGTTGATGATGCCAGCCAGCGCGTTGGAGCCCTGAATGCCGGAGCGAAAGCTGATGGTCTGAAAATAGGTCTGCGAAGCGGTCGAAAACGCGGTAATCGTCGATTTGCTCAGCGAATAGGTAAATCCCACACGCTGGAAGGCGTGCCGCTTGAGCGGATAGCTGACGGAGAAGTTGAGGCCGGTGGAGGCCTGGTTGTAGTTCTGCGTCATGGACGACTGCGCGGCGGTCAGGTTGACCGACTGGCCGGTGGTGGCCTGGTAGTTCTTGGACGCGTTGTAATCCTGCTTGTTGTTGTAGATCTGGAAGCCAAGGTTGAGCGGGCGGTTGCGCACGTAGGGCTGGGAGAAGCCGAACATGAAGGTGCGGCTCACGTTGCCCAGGTTGCCCTGCAGGCTGAGCGTTTCGCCCAGTCCGAGGAAGTTATTGGTTTGGTAGTTGACGCCCAGGAAGGCTCCCGACAAGCCGCTCATGCCGCCGTTCAGGCCGATGGAGTTCTTGCCCTTCTCCTTCACCTTGAGCAGCAGGTCCACGGTGCCGGCTTCGGCATCCTGATGGGCTTCCGAGTCCTGATCCACCTTGAGCGGTTCAAAGTACTCGAGTTGGTTGAGTCGCAGCAGGCTGTACTCCCAAAGCTGTGAGTTGTAGACCTGGCCTTCTTCCAGCATCAGTTCGCGGCGGATAACCTTGTCGCGAGTGATGCGGTTGCCTTGAAACTCGATGCGCGAGACGTAGAAGGGCTTTCCCTCGTCGATGTCGATGTTGAGCGAGACGGTTTTCTTCTGGTCGTCGAAGCTGGGCTTGGGAATGGCGCCGAAGTTGATGTAGCCCAACTGTCCGTAAGCCTTCTTGAGGTTCTCCAGGCCCTTGCCGACCAAGGTGGCGTTGAACCACTCGCCGTCCCTGACCGCAAACGTGGCGCGCAGAGCCCTGACGTTGGTCACTGCCTTGTTGCCGGTAAAAGTGATGGTGCCGAGCCGGTAGCGCGCGCCCTCTTCAATGGGCATGAGAATGTCAATGCGTTTGCCCTTGTTGGGCCGGAAGGTGAACCAGTTCAATCCGCCCTGGTCGCGGATGTGTGTTTTCGGCTCCTCGATGGCGGCGTTGTAGTAGCCCTTGTCGCGGTAGGCCTGACGCACGCGCTCGGTGTCTTCTTCGAGCTTGGAAGCGTCAAAGGTCTGGGAAAAGAGATCCTCGAAGATGATCGAATAAGGAATGCCGATGGGCTTCAGATTCTTCATCGAGCGGCGCAACGGCAGGGAGCTAATGTGCTGGTTGCCGGTGAATTTGATCAGGCCCACCTTCACAGTGGGGCCTTCCTTGATGTTGAAATTCACCTGCACCGAGGCGGGAGGAATGGTTTTGACCTCGGTCTTGATGGTGGCGAACTGGTGGCCGTGCTCGGAGAGAATGTCCTTGAGGACGGTCTCGGCCCGTTTGATCTTGGTCGGGTCGTACTGGCTCTCGACCGAGAGGCCGACTTTTTCCTTCTTGAAGCGGTCGAGCACATCGGACTGGGAGACGGCGTTGAGGCCTTTGTAGTTGATCTCGCGGATGGTGGGCCTCTCCCGGACGAAGACGTTCAGGATGATGCCTTTCTCCGAGTCCTCGCGCTCGATGCGCACATCGTCGAAGTAGCCCGTGTTCCAGAGCGAGTTGAAGTCGCGCTCGATGGAGACCGGGTCATAGGCGTCGCCGGGGTGGGTAAAGAGGCGGGCCAGCACGGTTTCTTTAGGAATGCGCCGGTTGCCGATGACCCGAATTGAATCGATCGTCGGCGGCTGCTGGGCCAGGGCTGCGCCGGCGGAGAACACCAGCGCCAGCAAGAGCATCGCGCGCGCCATGCGGCTGGTAATCCGCCATGCGCGGGAGATGGAAATGTGCTTGTTCTTCACCGGGCTGGAGCCCTGCGCTGAGCACACGTACTGGTGCGGTCCAAAGTTCGCCATCAGGTTCGGCTTC
>PLOI01000105.1 GCA_003142015.1 Acidobacteriaceae bacterium
GAGGCCGGTCATGCCCCTTGTTCGCCATGCGGAGGCGTCACACCTTTGCCCGATTGCCGCGCGGCTGGGGAATTACCAGAAGTATGCGGCCTCAATCTTTGGGGTGCCGGGTTCGCCATCGATAATCTGGGTGCTCAGCACGATCTCCATGTTTTTCTTGTCTCCGGCCGCCTGGGCGGCACGCTGCAACTGAGCCAGATCCTCGGAGTCAGTCAGAAACTCTCCGGCGGCGATGGTGCCGCCACGGGCCAGGCCTGCAACGATCACCGTCAACTTACCTGTATTTGTGTCGGTGAAGCGAGCCACGATGGCATAGTCCCGATAGTTGTTGGTGGTGAGCTGGTCTGACCGCTGAACCACCCAGTGAGACTGCGCCGCAGCCGTGCTATCGACAATCCGAACCTCCGTCATCTCGGGATTGTTCGAGAAGTGATAGCGCAAGGGGTTAGTCAGCCTAAGCGTCCATGCGTTGTCGAAGGCTCCGAAGAAGACTGCTGGGCCGGAACGAAGGTCGGCCAGGGTGGTAGTTCCTTCGCCGCGCAGGCTGTACTGTCTGCCGTTGGACTGAATAAGACCGGCAATCTTGACAATAGCGCTCAAATCGTCGATGGCGACCGTAATGAGCTCGTCCTTCGATTTGCCCATGGGTTCGAGTTGAACCTGGCGTGTAGGATCCGCTGCATCCCGCAGAGACTGACCGGTAGACGCTATCTGATCCGCGACACAGAGCAGCACCGGTTCTTTTGTAGTCAGTATCGGCCCCCAAAAGAAATCCAATGCGGTACGATGCATCGATTGCCACAGGAGGACCGACCCCGCCGACAGAAGCCCCGCGACGACACAGGTAACAGCCAGCACGAAATAGGAATGGCGGCGAGAGAGCGCGGCGCCATTAACCGCCTGGGTGTCAGAGACCGCGAGAGCTTCCTCGGCAGCCAGATCCATCTCCTTCACGACCGGATCGTCGGCGCCTTTAGGCCAATGGAATTTTGGAATATAGGAACCGGAAGGCAGGGCGATGCGCAGTTCGTTTACATGCGCGGGGTCCTGATAATACTGTGCGACACGTTTGCGAATCTCTGCCGCTGTGACGCGAACGATGGGGTCGGAGGCAGTGTCGTAGTCGGGATCTCTGCCGAATATTTCTATTCCCAGAGTCCGTTCCTTTATATCGTCCTCTTTTCCTGCCAAGGTTTGTTCCGTCACAAAGCGCAGGAATGTAGGGAACCGCTTGCTGTGGCTGAAGAAGGGATTTTCCAGGAGCCGAGCCAACTGCTCACGGATGGGAATCTTCTCCGATTCGGTCAGAGTTGCGCGTGCCTGGTTCTGCATAGCTGCCGACATTGCATGGCTCCGTACAGTCGAAGTGATTATACAGCCGCGGAAACCCCCGGTCTTTTCCTGAAATGCAAAACCTATAAGTATATGTAAATAAAACATATATTAAGATTATTTACCTGATAAGAATCGGTTTTTTGCAGTAAGGACCTTAACAGGCCTTCTTCGACAGGCTTACAACGGGACTGCTTTTCAAACTCCGATCACCAGGCATTCAAAAGTCATGAAGGTCATGCCTTTGAAGCCTTGGACTGACGGGGAACAACCTGATGGAGGCTTCAAATTGAAAACAAGCAGGAGCAGGAGACAAGGGTTTCTGTTGTATTGGGGTGGCATTGCGACACTGTTTGCCATCCTGGTGAGCAGCACGCCCTGGATCAACGCGCAAATCGCAACAACGACGGCGACCCTCTCCGGTGTCGTGACGGATTCCATGGGAGCATTGCTGCCCAAGGCCTCCGTTACGCTGACGAGCACCGAGGCAGGCATTAATCGCACGTTTGTTACGGACGCTGGAGGCCGGTATTTGTTCAGCCAACTACCGCCGGCAGCGTACAGCATCACGATCAAGGCGAAGGGCTTCAAGGTGTATCAGCAAAATGGCATCTTGCTGAAGGCCGCCCTTTCCGCGACACAGGACGTGACGCTTACGGTTGGATCCGAGTCGCAGTCGATCACCGTGACCGAGGATGCATCCCAACTGAACACCAACAATTCAAATGTGGCTGCAGACATTTCAGCGCAGCAGATTGTGGAACTGCCCCTGAATGTGCGCAACGTCTACGGTCTCGCCACCCTGAACTCGGCCGTGGGCAACACCTCTGAAGGCCAGCAGTTGCTGGGCGGCGGCAGCAACAGCACCGACAACGCAGATCAAGACATTTCGTTCATGAACTTCTCCGGCGGTTTCTTTGGAACGTCGGCCTTCCTTCTGGATGGCGCCTGGGACACCGACCCTGAATGGGGCGCGGTCATCTATGTGCCCTCCGTGGACGCGGTTCAGGAATTCAAGATTCAGAACAACTCGTTCACAGCCCAGTATGGATGGAGCACGGGTAACGTAGTGAACGTGGTCACCAAGTCGGGAACCAATAGCTTCCACGGCTCGGCTTACGAGTTCTATGCCAACAATAATCTCAACGCCACGCCGTATTTCGGCACCAACACTTCGCTTAGCCGCAACCAGACGGGTGCATCGGCCGGTGGCCCGCTCTACATTCCCGGCCTGTACAAACAGCGGGAGAAGACCTTCATCTTCGGTCTCTTCGAGCGCTTTACAGTGACGACCCCGACGGTCGCCACCTACACCGTGCCCGATACCAAATTCCTGGCCGGCGACTTTTCCGAGATTCTCGGCACCACCTCGGAGGGTGTCGACAACCTTGGGCGCACCACCTACGCGGGCGAGATTTACGATCCAAGAAGCGCGATGCAGATCACGAATGGCCACTCGTATACGATTAACGGTCAAACGTTCACCGCCGCAAACAACAACGGGAAATGCGCGACCACCTGCTGGATTCGCAATCCAATTCCGGGCAACAAGCTGGCCAACCTCGCCGGCTACACGCCGGATAAGGTCGGCGCCAAGCTGCTAAGTTACTACCCAGCCGCAACCGGTTCAGGGCTCACCAATAACCTCATCGTATCTGGAGCCGCGCCCGCACATTCGGATGAATATACTGTTCGGGTCGACCAGAACATCAACGACAATACCAGAGCCTATTTCCGCTACTCCTACAAAAAGGAGGAAAAGACCGGCGCCGCAGACAATTGGGGCACCGATCCGGCAGGCCCGGGCAACCAGAGGCCGAATAACCGCTGGGGCATGTGGGCAGGGCTCTCTGATGTTTTCAGCCCCACCTTCACGATGAACATCGCTGCGGGCGTCACGGCCTGGCATGAAACCTCCGACAACCAATCCTTCGGATTTGACCCCTCTGGCCAACTCGGACTTCCGGCTTACGTTACCGCCCAGGCTCCGTTGTTTCCGGATGTCAATGTGGGAAGCCAGTCCCCGATGGGACCTGGCGGCAATGACCAGCAAGCCGTCACCAACCATGGCCCCATCGGCACAGTCTCCGTGGACTTCATCAAGCTGAAGGGCAAGCAAACGCTGAACTTCGGCTTCATGGGCGTGGAGCAGGTAGACAGCCAGAGTAGCTACTATCAGGATTCTCTGGACTTCTACGGAAACTTCACCACCGGCCCGGATCCCGTGAACGCTGCCGCCTATAACACCGGCAACGGAGTGGCGGAAATGCTGCTCGGAACTTTGGACGGCGGAGCTGTCGGAACGCCGTACAATCCCCTGGTCTCGAACCATCTTCTGGGCGAGTATGTGCAGGACGATTGGAAGCCAACCACCAAACTCACTGTGAATCTTGGAATTCGCTATGAGATCCAGACTCCTGACACCTATCGCCACAACGTGGCCTCAACCTTCGACCCGACTGCCACCAACCCCCTTAGCTCCATGGTTGGAATGCCGCTGCAGGGCGCGCTGGAGTTCCTCGGACCTGGCCATCGCGACGTCTACAACCCCAACTACGATAACTGGGCGCCGCGCCTGGGCTTCTCTTACCAGGCGATCCCGAAGGCGGTTATTCATGGTGGGTACGGAATCTTCTATCCGCAGTCGGTTACCTGCTGCTGGCCTGGGGATTCGGATGGTTTTGCCGCCGCAACCAACGTCAACGCCAGCCTGACCGGCGGCATTACCCCCAATCCGAATATCAGCACCAGCAATCCCTGGGGCGGCCAATACGCCCAGATTACTGGAAGCACGAACGGCGAGTTTCAACAAGTCGGCAACGGCGTAGGCAGCGTTTTCAAGAGCCGTCCTTCGCCCTACGTTGAGCAATGGATGCTGGGTGTGCAATATGCCATTACGCCGAACGATCAAATCGACGTGAACTACATTGGCAACCGCGGCATTCGCATGGTTGGCTCGCTCAACTACAACCAGTTGAATCCGAGTTACCTGGCGACGATGAGCGCAGGCGCCCTCAAAGCTTCGCCAGCCACCAATCCGTTCGCGGCGCCTCTGACGAAACTGGAAGCATCGGGAACGATAGCCGCCAGCGGTTGCAACTTGGACAACGCAAATGTGCAAACGGCGCAGTTGCTTTCGCCCTATCCGCAATACTGCAATGGTGGCGTGAGCCAAACGGACGCCCCCGTGGGCCAGTCTCTCTACAACTCTCTGCAGGTCACTTACAACCATCGCGTCAGCAAAGGGCTGACGGCGCTGGTTTCCTACACCTACTCCAAATTCCTGGACAACGTGGAGGGCAACAACTCCTGGTCGTACGCCGGAAACACTGGTCCGGCAAACAACTACAACCTGGCCGCTGAAAAGAGCGTTGACGCGGGCGATGTTCCTCAGGCGCTGGTGGCCAGTTATGTTTATCAACTGCCCATTGGTCGCGGCAGGGCTGTAGGTTCGGGAATAAGCCGGGTTGCGGATGCTGTTGTCGGCGGATGGGAACTTTCCGGGATCGCGACTTTCAAGGAAGGACTCCCTATCAGCGTAACCGGCAACAATCAACCCACCTTCGGCGGCAGCCCGAGGCCGGATGTGACCGGAAGTGTTCAGGGTCCCAAGTCCCTGCATGAATGGTTCAACACGGGAGCATTCTCTTATGCGCCGTACGGCTCGTTTGGCAATGCGCCCCGCTTCTTCTCGGACCTCCGCGGACCCCGTTATCAGGACTGGGACACGGCTCTCGAAAAGAACTGGAAGTTCAAGCAAAGCATGAGAGCCCAGTTCCGTCTTGAGACCTTCAACTCCTTCAACCATCCAAGCTTCTACACGCCAGCGGGCGGTTACGTTGGTTGCGATCCCAATGCAAGCACTTCTTGCCAAAGCAACATAGGACAAATCACTAACAGCTTCCCGGCCAGAATCATCCAATGGGCAGGAAAGTTCTACTGGTAAACCACACGTGAATAACAGCACCAAATTGTTGTTGCTGGTCCTGCTGGTCAAGCCTGTACTTGGGCTTGGTCAGCAGCAACCGGCCTCCAGGCTCGAATCGCTCGTGGCCGCGGCCCAACAGGCCCAGGCCGCGAACGACTATGCCGCGGCTGCAAACGCCTACAAACAGGCTGTAAGGATTCGTGCGGATATGCCTGAGCTATGGGCCAATCTCGGACTGATGCAGCAGGAGACCGGAGATATATCGTCAGCTATTCTCAGCTTTCAACATGCTAATCAGCTCAACCCGTCTTTATATGTTCCCAATCTGTTTCTTGGCATTGACTATCAGCGCACCGGCAAAGCGCAGAAGGCGATTCCATTTCTCATCAAAGCGGAGAAGATCAATAAGACTGACCCGCAGACGCCCCTTGCGCTGGGACGCGCCTATTTTGCAATGGGCAGGTTTACACCGGCGGCTCGGGAATTCACGCGCGCAACCGCGCTTGACCCAAAGCTCGGCGCCGCCTGGTTCGCCCAGGGAATTGCACGCCTGAACCAGGTAGAAGCGGACGCTCGCACCATGTCGACAGAGGCGAAGGATTCGCCCTTTGCCAGGACGCTCTATGCCGAATCGCTGGGAAAACAGGCAAGAATCGGCGAGGCCGCAACCCTGTACCGGAGCTTGCTTGCCTCCCAGCCTCAACCTCCCTGCCTCCATTCGGAGTTAGGCTTTACGCTCCTCCGGCACCGCGACCAAGCCGGAGCGGCCGCTGAATTTGCCGCCGAGCGCACGGCGCATCCAGAGTGCGGCCAGGCGCTTCTCGGCCAGGCACGCATGTCGATCGACAGCGGAGACAATGAGCAGGCGGTCAAGCTCCTCCAGGAGTTATGGGATCGCGACCATGGCTTTGTGAAGTCCAACGCAGCCATCCTTCTGGAAGGCCTGTCCAACGAAAGAGTCACAGAGGTCGCCGGTTATTTCTCTCAGACGGACACAGTAATCCCGGATGATTTGCGCAGCGCTCTTTTAGCGGCCTTCGAAGGCGGCGGGCAGGTGCTTGGCGATAACGTCGGACGGCGCGAATCGGGCGCGCAGAGTAAGGCAGAGCCGGCCTCCGCCGCGCACCAAACAGCGGAAGAGTTTTATGCGGCCGGAGAGTTTGCCAAGTGCGCGCAACGGCTCGACGTTGCCATCGATGCAAAGCGCGCTGACAAACTCCGTCTGCTTGCCGAATGCTCATTCTTTGCAGGGGACAGCGAACGCGCCTTCAGCGCGGCAGCGGCTCTGGAGGCGTTGCAACCACATTCTCCTGAAGCACTCTACTGGTCGATTCAAGCTAACGAACGGCTCGCGGTCCAATCCCTAGCGCGATTCCAGCAACTGGAATCGAACTCCGCCAGGAGCCATGTGCTTCTCGGCGACATCTACCACCAGCTTGAGAGGGAGGATGACGCGGAGGCGGAGTATCAGAAGGCACTCGCTCTCGAACCCGGCAATCCGGCGGCCATGCTCGGGTTGGCCTCGGCATACCTGAGCAACAACAACATTGAGAAAGCCGTTGAAACCGCGCGGTTGGCGCTGGAGCGCAGCCCTGACGATCCAGAACTGAGCCTCGTAATGGCGGAGGCACTGGTGGCCAAGAACCAGTTCGCGGAGGCTGAACCGTTTCTCATGAAGAGTCTCGGCGCGAAGCCCCAGATGCTTGGTCACGTGCATGCCTTGCTCGGCAAGGTCTTTGCGGAAACCGGCAGAACACAGGACGCGATCGTCCAATTGAATTTGGGTGTCTCGAGCGATGAAAACGGATCCATTCATTATCTGCTTGCGCGGCTCTACCGCAAGATTGGAGACAGCAAGGATGCGGCAGAAGCACTCGAACAGATGAAATCAATCAAGCAACAACGCCGCGACCGGGGTGTGAAGCTGGTGGAGGATCCTGACCTTTCCGCGTTGGAATCCCCGTCCGGCGAAGCGTCTGCACCATAGCAAGAACAGGTTTGCTACCTACTTCCACGAACACAGTACAGGCATAATTTTCATCCAGGAGTTATCATGCGTTTGCACCGCTCGTTTGCTGCGACGATTCATATCATTCTCATTTTTCTGTCATGCCACGCATCTTCAATAGCCTGGGCGGAATCTTCATCCTCTGCTGCAGAGTTACGTTCCCTTGCACTCCGGGCGACGTCACATCAGCTTCCTAACGGAATTGAAGTCAACTCCGGCAATTTGAACATCAAGGTGACAGCTCTGCGCGACGACGTTCTGCGCGTCACTTTGTATCACGAAGGCGCCTTGCCAGAAGACGCATCCTGGGCCGTGCTTCCGGAAGCTCGCAAAAGCTCTGTACCGGTAACGCTCGAATCAAACAGCGATCATTTTGGCTTTCGCACGCGCGCGCTGGCTGTTGAAGTAGACAAGGCGACGCTCCAACTAACAATCCGCGACCTGAATGGAAATCTCCTGCAGGAGGATGCGCGGCCGGTTCGTTTCGACGGCGATGCATTTCGCATCTACAAGACGATGCCGCTGGATGAGCACTACTTTGGTCTGGGCGACAAGACAGGGCCTCTTGACAGGCGCAACGAGGCTTTCACGCTCTGGAATACCGACTCTTATCGTTTTCAGGAATCCACGGACCCGATTTATAAAAGCATTCCTTATTTTATGACTTTTCGAGCAGGGCACGCTGTTGGCCTATTACTCGACAACACCTGGCGTACCAGTTTCGATTTCGGAAAAGAGTCGCCTGGAGTCTATTCCTTTGGCGCGGTCGCTGGCCCCGTGAACTACTATCTGTTTTACGGCCCATCTCCGAAGCAGGTTGTGGAAACCTATGCTTGGCTCACGGGAACTCCGCCGCTTCCGCCGCTCTGGAGCCTTGGCTTCCAGCAGTCGCGGTATAGCTACATGTCGCAGGAGCGCGTGCTCGAAGTTGCGCATCGCCTCAGAACCGATTCGATTCCTGCGGATGCGATCTATCTCGACATAGATTATCAGGATAGGAATCGGCCCTTCACGGTAAACCGCGCGGCCTTCCCCGACCTTCTTGGAATGGTCGCGCAACTACACGCGGAAAACTTCCACGTGGTAGCGATTACCGATCCGCATATCGCCAATCTTCCGGGACAGAGCTACTTCCCGTATGACAGCGGAACAGCAGGCGACCACTTTGTGAAGAATCCGGACGGGTCGGTCTACACGGGCCGTGTCTGGCCAGGCCCCAGCGTGTTTCCGGATTTCACTCGTCAGCAAACCCGCGCCTGGTGGGGCACGCTCTATCGCGGCTTGCGGCATAACGGCGTGGATGGCTTCTGGAACGATATGAATGAGCCGCCGGTCTTCGATTCTCCGTCCTTCACCATGCCGGAAAGTACGGTGCATCGCATCGACGAACCGGGGTTCCTGACTCGCATCGCAACCCACGCCGAAATTCACGATGTTTACGGCATGGAAAACTCGCGAGCTACATTCGAAGGCCTCAAGGCACTCGATCCCGATACCCGTCCATTCGTCCTCACCAGGGCCACGTATGCGGGAGGGCAGCGATACGCGGCGACATGGACCGGAGACAACAGCAGCAGCTGGAATCATCTCCGCCTCGCAACGCCCATGCTTGAAAACCTTGGACTGAGCGGTTTCGCATTCAGCGGAGCAGATGTGGGCGGATATGCCGGAACTCCGACACCTGAGTTATTAACAAAATGGATTGAACTTGGCACGTTCCAGCCCATAGATCGCGACCATACCGAGAAAGGAACTGGCGATCAGGAACCATGGGTGGGGGGGCAGGAACAGGAAGCAATCCGGCGGCATTTTATCGAAGCTCGCTACCAGTTAATGCCTTATCTCTACACCCTGGCCGAGGAGGCCTCGCGCGATGGACTTCCTATCCTGCGGCCGCTGTTTTTGGAGTTCCCGGATGCTGCTTCAGATGGCCATCCGATCGACATAGATGTTAATGCGTCGAGCGAGTTTCTTCTCGGCGCAGACTTGCTCATCGCTCCCCAACCATACCCAGATGAATTGGATACCTATGAAATCGAGTTCCCATCGCCCGATTGGTATAACTACTGGACGGGAGAGAAACTTGTTTTGCCCGTTTTCCCGGCCCCAGCCATCTCCGATTCCCCGGCTGTTCCAGACAGGGACGGGAAGTTCTCTATCCGCGTTACTCCGGAACTGTCTCAGCTTCCGGTCTTCGTTCGCGCCGGTTCAATCTTGCCCATCGCGCCCGTGGTTCAAAGCACGAATGAGACTCCGCAAGGCCCGTTAACCCTACGCGTGTATCTCGGAGATAAGTGCGCAAGCGAGCTTTATCAGGATGACGGCAAGACTTATGCATTTCAACATGGCGCGTATCTCCGAATGAAATTCAGTTGTCAGAGAACTACCGAGGGATTGCGCCTGACAATCGGCCCGCATGAAGGCTCCTATCCTGCCTGGTGGAAAGAAATCCATGCCGAAATTTACGGCTTCACTCCCAAACAAGGCGGGGTCGTTGTGAATGGGAGCAAGATTCCAGCGCTTATCGCCATGGAGCCGCGGCGCGCAGCATTCACTATCATGGACGACGGAAAAGGGGCCGATGTCGAGTTGAAGTAGAGGCGCGCATTCGAAGCATTAATCGTGGCGTGAAGCAACTTAAGAGCTGAAAAAAGGCTGCTCGCGGCAGCCTTTTTTCAGCTCTTCGGACAAGCGCAGTTCTTAATGGACCTTTATTGGACCTGCGTTTTCAGCGCTCAAATCCTGCAAGCTGTTGATTTGATTGGTTGCGGGGGCTGGATTTGAACCAGCGACCTTTGGGTTATGAGTGATGCAACTAGTGTAGTTTCAACGAGTTAGAGATCGCGGTTGGTTGTTTCAAAGAGTGCTAAGTAGCTGTAAATACGTTCGCGGTATTGGTATTTGGGGTTGAAATGGGGTTGGAGGACGGTTGCCAGCAATGTCGGCTACACGAAAGATTTGCCAAAGATTGCCTTTGAGATTCTGATCTCTTATGATCGTTACACCAATCCTGCACAACGATATTACAACGATTACGTTGGAATATCGTTGGTTTTGTGCTATTCTTTTCGTGGAGGTTTCAATATGTCCACCACGCTTGCTCGCCCTTCCGCCCTGGCCCTTGTTCCGGGACCGGTTTGGAGTTCGTTTGAGAAGTTCCGCAAAGGGGGAAATTCCACGCTGGAGGAGATCTCCGAGCATGGCGTAGGTACGCTTGTCGGCAAGGGTGTCACGTACCGTATCCTGCGCGATGCCGATTTTCAGCATCTGGTCGGACTGGCTACGGATGTGCATCGGCTTCAGCAGGGGCTGAACGTCATTATCCAAGCTGCCAAAGTTGTCGCCAAGCATCCCGACCAGGAACATGTCGAGCTTCTGATTCATTCGGCCGCCCTGTTTGCCGGGTCTCCCGTTTTGCCGACGCGCGACGGGCACGATGCGTTTCAACTGACCCAGGAAGAAATTGATGCACAGGCTGCGGATGGATTCAATCTGGAGAATGCTGCAATCCCGAGGCCCAGGTTCTAAATATGGCATCGTCACTTGGAGAGCTTGAACGGCAGTTGCGGTCGATCTCGCATAGCGAGGAGGCGATTCAGGCAGTTCAGGCTTTTTCCAATGGACTGGCGGGCACGAAAGGGCGGCTGGAAGTCTGGAACGCGGTGAACGCGATCGTTCGCGAGCCAATTGATCACGCCGAAACTTTGGCTCTCGGGTTTGACACCCCAGACGACCAGTTCTCCGTTCTTCAGGGTGACATCGTTCAAACTGAAGCGGCATATTTTTATGGGGAACGCATCGCGGGAATGCCCAAATTCGCGGTGCTCAATTCGTCCTGCGATCTTGTGCCTGGGCGGACGGCTCATGCGTCGCTGCTCCGCATTCTTCCGATTCGGAAGGACGAGGAACGAGCCAAGGAGAAGTTGGGCACACTGCTGAAATTCAGCCGGCGCGATTCCATGTATCTGCCCGCGTTGCCGGACGACAGCGAAGATGTCGTGGGCAATGTAATCTCCTTTGAAGGCATTTGCCAGATACGGTCTTCTGATCTGTTTCTCGCCAATCGGGCCGCTTCATTGTCTGTCGTCGGGTGGCGCATCTTTGCTTCTTTCGCACGAACCGTGATGGCGCGCGCGAACCCACGCGAAGTTGAACTTCGGATGGCAGTCGAGTAACGACGTCCTTGCCGTAGGCAATGGTTAACCTTGTGGCGGGCCGGAGATCAGGAAGTCTTCCCAACTGACGCTTGCAACGCCGTGGCGCCGGGCAATCTCTTCATCGCCGGGCGCGCAGATGACCAGAGGCGTAAACGCCGGATTGCGCCGACAAAACTCAAGCACGCCGCGAAGCGCCAGGACATCGAATCTCCCGGTCTTGACCTCCACGGCCCACTTCCCCCAACTCCCATCCATGACGGCATCGATCTCCAGCGGTTCCTCGCGCCAGTACGTTACCTGCTGGCCTTGGTTGATCGCAAAGGCCAGGCAAGCGTTTTCAACCCAGAAGCCGAAACGTCCCGGCTCACGACCCTGGTCAGGAGCGCCATCGGGGTGCATGGCCGACAAGAGAGCGTTGTTGAGCGTTATGAGTTTCGGCGGAGATGCACGGCGTCTGAGAACCTGCGTCGAATACTTCTCCAGCGGCGCGATCAAGTAGGCGTCTCCGAGCAAGGCTAGGTAATTGGCGACTGTTTCGATGGCTCCGCTGTCCTGAAGTTGGCCTTGCAGCTTTTGCAAGGAGACGATTTGCGCGGGTGAGCCGACGGCAATAGCAAAAACTTGGCGGAGCAGAGCGGGACGCCGCACTGTGCCTTGCGCCAGCACGTCGCGGCCGATGGCTGGCTCGATAATGGCATCGCGCACATACGCACGCCATCGTTCGGGAGACTTTTGAAATTCCACTGCGCCAGGATAGGAGCCAAAGAGAACGAGATTGATGGCGGCTTCATGCGGAGAGAGATGAAAAGCAGTTGCCAGCGAAGCGGCGGGCCAGTGACTCAACGTCAAACGCTCGAAGCGTCCAGCCAGGCTCTCCCGTGAGGCTTGCGCGACGCGAAGGGCTGAAGACCCTGTAGCTACCACATGAATTGGGAGACGGCGACGGCGGGCGCGATCCCAGTGCCCCTTGAGCCGTCCTGCCCAATCGGACAGATGATGCACCTCGTCCAGCAACAGAACCGCTGTCCCCTGCTTGGCGCGCGTTTCGGCCTCGGCCCAACGACGCTCCCAAAAACCAGGCAGTGCAGCGTCAGGATCGTCGCCGGCGGCGTAGATGGCCTTGTCGCCGAACTTTGCGGCAATGTCCAAAAGCAGCGTAGTCTTACCCACCTGCCGGGGACCGGTGAGAAGTTGGATGCGGCCGGGCGCGGCTTCGCCGAGCCGTTCGAGCAGTATTTCACGACAATGCAGATAGGCGTTCTGAACCTCAGCCATAGTCTAATAATTATTCGACTATGGCTGAGGTTGTGTCAAATCGAGCGTGGCCAAAACACACTGTGTCCTGCAAATCGCGATGAAATTGGCGGAGTGCCTGAGGTTTGGCTCTCGCCAAGCGGGCACGTGGTGCCACTTCGCGTCGTTCATGTCCTGGCGCAAGCTCTTCTCGTAATTCTTCCTCTGTTGGCAGATAGAGCATGCGAGCCTCCAATTCATCACACCCCGAGTGATGAATTGGA
>PLOI01000028.1 GCA_003142015.1 Acidobacteriaceae bacterium
GCTTATTCAGAGATACAAGGGGTATCAGGCGGGGCCGGCGTGGCTTGGGTTGCGGGCAGGGATGGTTGCGGTGGGGTTGCGCATGGCTTCTCCGGTCGATGAGTGGTTTCGCACCTTTTTTCTTCTATCTGTCAGTGTGCGCCAAGGGAGGGTTATTTTCTGCAAGGACTGGCCCCTTCGACTTCGCTCAGGGCAGGCAGTCCATGCGGACCTGCGGTGGGGCAGACTGCGTTCGGCTGAGAGGCAAGGATGGGGCGCCCAGCAGTTCCTTCCTACAAGCCGACTTCCCGGTACCGATCTGCCCTCTGAGAGTCATCGGCGATTTTGCTTCAACTGAGGCGGGATCGCGAAGGGTAGATCCGTCCCAGCGGAAAACAAGTTCAAAAAATGTCAGGCCCGGTGAAAAACGGTCTTCCGCTGTACGGCAAGGGCCTCCCATTCATATTCTTTACCCATGTGTCATCGCCCAGGATCCAATGATAAAGATTTAAGGAACCTCTGATTAAGTCGATGTTTTGAAAGGGCACGGCTTTAGCCGTGCCCTGAAACAATCTCGACTCGTTCAAAGGTTCCCCAGTGGGCATTGATGCCCATGGAGATCGCCCGGCTTCAGAAAGAAAGCTTGAGCGCCAGTTGGATAAGGCGAGGATTGTTGACGGTGGAGTTGACGACGCCGAAGCCCGGAGCGCCGTAATCTTGGAGCGGCATGCCGTACTGTGTGTGATTGAAGAGGTTGAAGAACTCGGCGCGGAAGTTCAAACCCATATCTTTGCGAGGCAGCGCGAACTGCTTGATGAGGGAGAAGTCGGTGTTGACGAAATCCGGTCCGACGACCGGGACGCGCCCGGCATTTCCCAATTTGCCGGGGACAACCACCGCGCCTGCGTTGTTTAATTGTTGGGCCTGAGGCGCGGCGAAGCAGCCCGGGTTAATCCACTGATGTTTGCCATACACGGCGTGGTCCACGTTGTAGACGTTGCAATTGGCGACCTGATCGGGCCGGTTGTAGTTGTAGCCGTCGCCGCCGGAATTGAAGGTAGTGCCCGACTGGTTAGTGCTGTCGACCAGTGGCACGGGGAAACCGGAAGAGATTCTTTCGATCAGAGTCAATTGGAAGTTGCCAAGAATGGCGTTGGTCGCGTCATTCCAACTGCTTCCAAACTGCTTCCCGTGGCCGAAGGGTAAATCGTAAATGACACTGCCGGTGAAGCTTTGATCGAGATTGATCTGCGATAAGGCCCAATCCAGGTTTTGCCAGTTGGGAAGCGGGAAATACGGTGCGCTCAACTCTGAACCCAGGCCGTCCGACAGACCGTTGTCGTAGGTGCGGGAGTAGGTGTAAGCGGCCAGTGCGTAAAGGCCATACTTTGGCGACTTGGTCTCTGCTTTGAGCTGCATTGAGTTGTAGTGCGTCTTGCCCACATCGCCGAAGAGCAAGACTGAGTTGTAGCCGTTAAAGGTAAAGGTGTTGGTATACGAGTAGGGAGCGCCGCTGGGCAGGCAGCCGAGCGTGTAGCCGGAGACCATGCCGCATGCGGAAGGGCTGTTGACGTTGAAGGCGTTGCCGATTACCAGCAGATGGCCGCCGACCGAACCGGCGTAGCCGGCGGTGAGCAGAACATTTCCCGGCAACTGCCGTTCGACGTTCGCGTTATATTGGTGAACCCTGCCGGGCTGGAAGTTGGTCGGCTGGTAGACGTACGTGCCCTCGAAGCTGGTCACATCTTGCGGCGTCGGGAGGAGAGGAAAGCCGCCGGTTGTGGTAGCGGGGGCAAACGCAACTGACTGCCCGAGCGTGGCGTGGCAGTATGAAGACGCGGAGACGCAGCCAGTGTTGAATGTATCGGATTCGCCAAGGTTGGGCGGATTTTGCCAGAGGCCCTGCGCGCCCTGGTTCCAGGAGGAATCGTGATAGATGCCAAATCCGAGGCGCATAACAGTCTTGTCGCTGCCGAGAACCTTCCAGGTGAGGCCAAGACGGGGTTCGTACGCGCCCTTGTACATGTTGATGCCCGCCGACCTGCTCACTCCGTTCTTGCCCGCAATCAGCAACGTTCCTCCCGTTAATGAGGGGACATAGTCCGCCATGCGGTCATGGACCTCGGTGATGGGAGTGGTCAAGTCCCAGGCCAGGCCGAGATTGAGGGTGAGCGATGGGGTAACGCGCCAGTCATCTTCGACGAAGGGCCGTATGATGTTCCAGCGGCGGCCGGTGACGGCGCCCTTGTATGTCTGGTCGTGGATGGCCCCTCCGACAATTCCCATCAGCAGGTCAGCCTCGGGATTGCCGGGGGCGGAACCTAAGCCGGTGAAGTTTCCGATGGTACCGGTGAGCCAGAAGCCAGATCCAAAGGCTGCAGTGCCGACGTTCATCTGATTGGCGCGGAGATCGATGCCGGTGTGAATTTCATGCTTGCCGCGAATCAGGTCGAGATCGTCTTTGAACGAGTAGATGTTGGTTCCACCCTGGAAGGGAGAGTAGCCGCGATCGCCGAGGGCCCAATAGCCGCTGGTAAATTGAGTGGAAACCAAGCCTTCACTGTATGGAGCAGTGGAGTTCGAGGTACCGCTGGCAGAGCAGCCCAGATCGGCGCCCGGAATTCCCAGGATGGCCGATTCGCAGGTGTAGTTACCCAGCGAGGCGATGTAGTCGAAGATACGGTCGTAGCCGAGGGTGGCCTGGTTGAGCGCGCGGGGCGAGAACACGTGGTTCCAGCCAATGCCGATGTTGCGTCCGTGATTGACCAGATTCTCATTGCTGCCGAAGGCGTTTGCTTCGGCAAGTCCCGGCGCACCACCGGGGACAAAAGAGCCCGCCTGGTCGTAGCTGAAACGGCCGAAGAGATTGTCCTTGCTGGAGAGCGTGTGGTCCAGGCGGATATCGAACTTGGTTTCGTTCAGAGTGCGCACCGGCTCGTTGACGTAGTTGTAGCCGGAGGCGGAGTTGCCGGAGTTGACAAGATTCGTGGGGTAAATGTTCAGCATCGCCTTGCCGATGTTGTCGATCAGGCCGGTAGGAATCTTGTTGCAGTTGGCTCCCTTGGGCTGGCTTCCATCAGCATTGGGAGTTAGAGGATTCCCTGTCGAGCCGTCGCATTGGAAGTAGACATTCGGGTAGACGGTCGGGTCAGCCGACGCGCCGATCATGTTCGGATTGGCGATTTCCGGAGTGAAAGCAGCGCCGATTCCGGAAAGAGTATCGCCGAAGGCGTCGGCGGAAAAGTCGCCCGTGCGCATGGCCAGCGACGGCACCAGACCCGTAAAGGGAATGCCGTGGCGCTGATATTTTTGTTCGGCGTCGACGAAGAAGAAGGTCTTGTTCTTGATAATCGGCCCACCGACGGAGCCGCCAAACTGGTTCAGGTTGAACTTTTCCACGTCGGGGGCAAAGTAGCTCTTGGCATCGAGATCGGTATTGCGCACAAACTCAAAGAGAGAGCCGTGAATGTCGTTGGTGCCAGATTTTGTGCTGACCAGGACGGTGGGGCCGGCGCGGGAGCCGTATTCGGCGGAGTAGGTGTAGGTTAAAACCTTGAATTCCTGAATGTCATCGATCGAAGAAAAGATGCCGATGCCACCCCCGGTCAGTTCGTTATTGTCGACTCCATCCAGCAGCCAATCGGTGCTGTTGGGACGGGAGCCGCCGACCGAAAGAGAGAAGGAGCCGCGAGCGGCCACCTCGCTGTCGGCGCCCTGGGTGAAAAAGCTGTGGGGATTGGTCTCCGCCGTAGCGCCGGCGGTGAGGGTGGCGAGCTGAACGAAATCGCGGCCATTCAAGGGGAGATCCGCGACCTCCTGGGAGGTAATGACCTGACCGAGAGATGGACTGGCTGTCTCGACAGCAACGGCGTAACCGGTCACGTCGACCGTGGTGACTACGGCGGCGGGAGCGAGCGAAAAATTGATTTCGCGGGCTTCATCGACCTGGAGATAAAGTCCTTTTGATTCAGCGCTTTGAAAGCCCGCCGCATCGACGCGCACGGTGTAGGTCCCGACAGGAAGTAGAGGGATTAGATAGTGCCCGGCATTGTCCGCCTTTCCGTCTCGAACCAGACCGGTTCCCTGAGAGGTAACTACGACGGCCGCTTCAGGGATAGCCGATCCGGATTTATCGAGGACATTGCCGGAGAAACTCCCAGTAGCCTGGCCGTGAATTGCCGGAGAGATCATCAGCGTGATAACGCAGACAACCACGAGGAGAAGTATTTTGAGGAATTTTGTTTCGGTTGAGTTTTTCATCGATCTCGAACAGTTTGCGCCAAAAACGGAACATTTCAAAGTCAGACTCCTTATGCGAATCGGCTGAGGTGCTTTTGCGTTGACTACGCGCACTTGACTAAAAACTTGGTTCATAGAATGTACGAAATGACCCGTCGAAAGTCAACACAGGTTTTGGCCGAGCCACAAGTACCAGCCATTTTCAGGAGGGGGTGGTGGGATCAGGAATGAGAAACGCCGTTGTGACCCATTTTCAGATTGTCACCCTTGGTCTTGGTTCTGAGACCTGGGATTCTGTGAAACCTTCTCTTCGCGCTGGGATTCGCCGGGCTAAATCGCGAAAAATATCCCTCGGGGGCTAAAGCCCTCGATGATTTGCTGCATCCACGGCGCGGCAAAAGCCGCGCCCTTTCAAAACGCCGGCTTATTCAGAGATTCCCTNNCTAAAAGTTCGAGGTTGAAAGCTAGCTCTTCGCGAAGGCCGCGGCTTCGTTCTCCAACTCCGGGTCCCAGTGCTTGGGCTGGTAGATGCAGCAGGGTTCCTGGGCCAGCGGGTCGCCGGTGACGGCGTAGGCGCGGGCGCGGGAGCCGCCGCAGATTTCCTTGTACTCGCAGGCGCCGCACTTGCCTTCGAGCTTACTGGTGTCGCGCAGGGATTTGAAGATGGGCGCGTTGCGGTAGATCTCGCTGAGCGGAGTCTCGCGGATGTTGCCGGCGTGAATGGGCAAAAAGCCGCTGGGGTAGACGTTGCCTGTGTGGGAGATGAAAAGGAAGCCCTTGCCGTCGTTGACGCGGCGCGTGGCCCAGCTTGCGGTGCGGGTTTTGGCGTCGGAGGTGGGCGCGCCAGGTTCGTAAACGTGCTGGGCTGCAGACGCTCCTATAGTTGCAGCAGTGCTGCCCGGATGGCCGCTTCCGTGGCCGATCTTGCGCTCTTCCAGGTTGTTTTGCAGCAGGTAGCGGCGATAGTGCATCGCCTCGGTGGTCTTGATCTGGAAGTTCACCCGATGCGAGAGCTCGTAGATCTTGGCGAAGACCTGTTCGAACTCTTCGCCGCTGGGCAGAGCATCGAGCTGGCCACGGCCTACCGGAACCAGGAAAAAAACATTCCACATGACGATAGCGAGTTTCTCGAAGAGGGCGCAGAGGCTGTCGAGATCGTGGGCGTTGTGGCGGCTAATGGTGGTGTGCACCTGGATGGGAATGCCCGCCTCGTTGGCCCACTCGATGGCCTGGATGGTGCGCGCATAGGCGCCGGGAAGGCCGCGGAAGGCGTCGTGGATCTCGGGGGTCGAGCCATCCAGCGAGATGCCGAGCCGGACCAGGCCGGCTTCCTTGAGTTTGAAAATCGCCTCGCGGGTCAGCAGCGGCGTGGCGCTGGGGGTCAGGGCCACATGCACGCCTTTATCGGCGGCGTAGCGAATCAGCTCGAATACGTCGGCGCGCTTCAAAGGGTCTCCGCCGGTGAAGACGAAGATGGGCACGCCCATGGCGGCGATCTGGTCGATCAGCGCCTTCCCTTCGGCGTTGGTGAGTTCGTCGGGGTGGGCGATGGGCTGAGCGGCGGCGCGACAATGCTTGCAGGCCAGGTCGCAGGACTGCGTGACCTCCCAGATAGCAAGGAAGGGGGTTTCGTCAAAGTTCAATCCGCCACGAGCGGGGATGTTGTGCATCGGTTGCATGTGACCTCCAACGGAATCGGGGCGGGGAGGGCCGGAAAGCGGGACCTACGCCGGGGAGTTGAGGTGCCTTCCGTGATTAAAGAAAACTGAAACGCTGCTGATAAGATGATTTCCCTCGGGAAGGAGACCGTCTTGAAAGCCTACAGCAGAGCCCCTTGAACGGGAAAGCCGCTCTGGAACACCACGATTCTGGTCCAGAAGACCATCCGCAGGGGCGGGCAGGATGTGATTTAGGTCACATAATCTCGCATAATTGAAGGCCTTATGCCGGTTCCAACGAGCATATTCCCGAAATGGGCGACAATTCCCTTTCCGCTGATAGATTTTCATGGGATCAACGTTTCTTCGAACGGACACATGGTCTTCCGCCCGCACCGGGGCTAGAGTGTATGTGTCTGGCCGTGATGATTGTCCGGCCGAGTGGCGCTATCGCGCGCCGTTTGCCGATGGCAAGTCTAAAGGTTGTTAGCCGCGCAGCGAAATTGCCGCGCAAGCAGAGTGCTGTAGCAGTAGGAGGTTCCCATGGCCGCTCTACTCAAGCCAGGCTGGATCAAGCCATCAAGCATCCTTTTCGCTTGTGAGATTCCTGCAAATCAAGAGTCGTTTGCCTTTGCACTGGCGCAGGCCGTCGAGTATGGAGCGAAGCTTATCCTCTTTCACGCCTATGACATGCTGGTGGTGTCGGCGTCGGAGATCTCGAGCGTCGTTTCCTACGATGGCGCCGCCATCGCCCAAGCCGAAATCGAGCATCTGGAGCCGCTGGCCCAGCGCGTACGGGATGCGGGAGTTGAATGTGAAACGGTGGTGCGTCTGGGGCTGCCGGCCGACCAGATTCTCACCTTCCTGCGTGAGCGGGAGATTGATCGCATCGTCATGGGCACCCACTCTCTCGGCCCCATAGGCAGACTGCTGGTGGGCTCTGCAGCCGAGGCTGTGCTGCGCAACGCCAGAACGCCGGTCTTCATCGTCGGCCCTGAGGTGGGGGACGCAAGCTATTGCAACTTTTCCGTGCGCACCATCCTCTGCGGCATAAGCCTTTACAAAACCAGTGCGATGCTGGCTGGTTTTGCCGCGGAGTTGGCAGCCGAGCACAACGCTCGCCTGGTGCTGCAGCATGTAATCCGGCCCCAGGAGCGCGCGGAACTGCTCGCGGGTCGGACGATTGATCAGATTGAAGACGAGCTGGTCTCGCTGATTCCGGCCGAACTTCAAAGCAGGATCGCCGTGGAGCCGATTGTGGCGCCGGGCGACCCGACCGAGGAGCTGCTTTACCAAAGCCGTGCGCAGCAGGCCGACCTGATCGTGCTAGGAGCACAGGGCGCAACGACCTTTGCCGCCATGACCCGCCACGGCGTGACGTACAAGGTGCTGGCTCACGCGCACTGCCCGGTGATGACCCTGCCGCAGATGGTACCGGCGGCCTCTGGCGCCAAGGTAGAAAAGGCTCATCTTGCCGAGGTTTTTCTGGCCGGCGTCTTCTAAAGTCGCGACGGAGGGGAGGGTGGGTCAACCGCCCTCGCCTCTGCATCTCTCCTCCCTTCTCAAATCTGAGGCCGGCTCGTCTCTGCCGGTTATGCCGTCTTGTGCGCTTTTTTCGACAGCCCGGCTCCGCACAGCCGTGTATCGTCAATGAGCAGCCAGACTTATGGAGGCGAGATGAATAAACAAGCAATCGAGGCGCAGGCCCGCACCGTACACGGCCATTTCGGCCGTTTCTCCGCAGCGGCTTCTGGATGGCTCGGGTCAACGTGGGCGTTTGCGGGCGCGGGACTGGTGGTTGTGTTGTGGGCTGCCACCGGCCCTGTCTTTCATTTCTCAGACCACTGGGCGATGGTGATCGGCACTGGAACGTCCATCGCGACATTTCTGATGGTCTTTTTGATCCAGAACACGCAGAATCGCGATGCGCGCGCGATCCATCTGAAGCTCAATGAGTTGATCCGGGCCATGGACACGGCGCACAACCAAATGATCGATATCGAGAGGCTGAGCGATTTGGAGTTGGATGCGATGCAGGCTACCTACGAAAAGATAAAAACAAGCTGGACTGAGCGCCAGAAGCAAACCTCTCGCCGCTCTCAGGAGAAATGAAGAGGAGAACCTCTGCCGCGGGACGCGAAGCACGCGCCGGGTGGATTCTCTGGCATGGCCCAATCGGAAGATGCTCCAAGGAAAGGATGTTTCTTGCGTGCGAAGGCGCGCTTTGGAGATTCCTTGTGTTCCTTTTTGCACTGCGGACCGTCCGGCCATCGTGAGCAACTAGTCAAGAGGTGGAAAAATGGATAAGCAAAGAGTAAAAGGCGCGATTGACGAAGTGGTGGGTAACGCAAAGCGGCAAGTTGGCGGCTTGACCGGCAACACCGGAACCCAGGTGAGAGGCGCCGCTCAACAGATCAAGGGCAAAGTTGAGACGGCTGTTGGCAAGGTGAAGGATGCGGCTCGCGATGCCAAAGATAACGCCGCCGCGCAGCACAAATGCAACCAGAAAGCCGGGGGNNCTCTTGATCATTGCCGGATTGTCGGCCATCTTCTGCGGAGGGTTTTCTTACTCGAACCGCAACCAGACTCCGGACATGGGCCTGATTCAAGTGGACGATACAGAAAGCCAACAGGAGAGAATTCCCCCGATTCTGGGCATCGCGGGCATTGCGGCGGGGGGCGGGCTGATCTATTTCGGAAGGAAACAGCGGGGATAGAGCGTTCTTCCAGCTTATGCGGCTATGTCGGTGTGGCGCAGTGCGGCTACATGTCAGGATTTCTTTGCAAGCTGCTTGCCTCATTCTGAATAGGGACGCTCAACGTCCCATCACTAATCACCGGCAACTGCCATTGTGAAACGCAATGGAATCTCCGGCCCGCTGCGAGTATACTGTCGGCA
This sequence comes from Acidobacteriaceae bacterium, assembly GCA_003142015.1. Taxonomy (GTDB): domain Bacteria; phylum Acidobacteriota; class Terriglobia; order Terriglobales; family Acidobacteriaceae; genus Telmatobacter. Next base: position 8,776 of record PLOI01000028.1, read on the forward strand.
AGGCGGCGGCCGTTGAGCCTTGCCATCCCCAAGCGAGGTGCGTCTTCAGCAGAGACTCCGGTTTACTGACGAGCGACGTTCCACCATCGGAGACTTCCCGTTGGCGCGCGGTAGTTCGTGTGCTGCGAAGTCCCATGGACGCCTTGGGTTGTGCCCTTTTCCCCTCCTCTTGTACCCTCTGCGGCTCCCCTCTGCCGCATCTATCTTCTGTGCCCATTTGTGATGTTTGCTGGACGGAGTTTCCCGTCCAAAGCGGAAATATGTGCGCGCGATGCGGCGACACTTTGGACGCGCCGATTCAGGCTCCATCGATCTTCGGACTCTGCCGCGCATGCCGGATGGCGCCACCGCCGTTTGAGCGGGCAGTGGCCTACGGACCGTACCAGGGCCGCATGAAAGCAGCCATTCACGCGCTCAAATATGACCGGCTGCAACCGGCAGCGCGCGGGCTGGGCCGGATGCTGGCGCAGGCAATCGCTCAACTGGCCGGCGAAGCGCCCACTGAGATGCTTGTGGTTCCCGTGCCGCTGCACAGGTCAAAGTATGCCGAGCGAGGCTTCAACCAGGCTCGTTCGCTGGCTTTTCATGCGCTTGCGGCGCTCGGAAAGACGCATCCGGAATGGCGGCTTACGCTGGCTTCGAAAACTCTGATGCGGCTGCGCGCCACTGAAAGCCAGGCCGGCCTGACCCCGCGCCAGCGGCGATTGAATGTGCGCGGAGCGTTTACGGTCTCCGATCCTGCCGCGGTCACTCTGAAACACGTTTTGGTCATCGACGACATCTTCACGACAGGCTCGACTGCCCGCGCCGCGGCTCAGGCGCTAACTAGGGCCGGTGCAGCCTCTGTGTGGGTGGCTACTCTGGCCAGAGCCAGCCGTGTGCATGATAACCGCCGCAATGTTTCATTCCGATTAGACGATGCGGAGGACGATCTCACCCCGGCCGGTAAGTCGCCGGTCGCAACTTTGCAAGGAGCAGGCATTTATTCATTGCACGGCAAATCATCTTTTTGACGAGGGGAAAAAGGATGTCGCTGGGAAAAGCCATGATTCATGCGCGTAAACAGAAGTCCATCGCCAGGGTCGCAGCCTTTGCGGGCGAACAGGCGACTATCCACTCCGCCCACATCCTGCAGATGCCGGTTCTGGTGCTGAATGCATCCTATGAGCCGATTAATATTTGCGGCGCGCGCCGCGCTTTGGTGCTGGTGCTCAAGGGTATTGCGCGCACCGAGGAAGAGCATGGCCTGATACTGCACGCGCAGCGCAGCCGCATTGCCATGCCTTCGGTAATTCGGCTGCTAGAGTATCGCCGCATCCCGTACCAGACGCGCGCCCTCTCGCGCAAGAACATTCTACTGCGCGACCGCAATACTTGCCAGTATTGCGGCGAGGCGTTGCCCCCCGCCGATCTTACGCTGGATCATGTGATTCCCCGCTCTCGCGGAGGTAACTCCACATGGGAGAACCTGGTGGCCTGCTGCCACGACTGCAACCGCCGCAAGGGCAACCGCATGCTTCACGAGATCGACGACATGGTGCTGTTGCGCGATCCACGCCCCTTTTCGCTGCACACCAGCCGCCAGATTATGCGTATGTTAGGCCGCGGGGATGACCGCTGGAGAAAGTATCTTTTCTATTGAGCAAATTGGGTATAGGAACCGGGATTAGTCAAGTAGTTAACGGAACACTTCGCAATGTAATCTCACTGACTTTCAGCGTATGATGGTTTGTAAAGCAAACTATCTGATGAGGAGTCAGCGTGATTCAGCGGAAATTATTTTTCAGATTCCTATTAGTTGTGCTCACTACTACGGCTGCCTGTCAGGCCATGCCGGCTCACGCGCTTGATTTATCGCATGGCTGCGATCCACGCGCTTATGGCGCAAAAGGCGACGGCGTCAGCAAAGACACGGCCGCAATTCAAGCGGCTATCGATGCCTGCGAACGGCAAGGCGGCGGCACGGTTCAACTGATTGCCGGCACTTATCTGAGCGCTCCCATCGTGCTGAAGAGCAACATTACATTGCAACTCGACAAAGGCGCCACACTGCTCGGCTCCGCGGATCATGGCGACTATCCACCGTTGACGATGTTCCACCTTCCCGATCTGCAACCGCTGGTGAGCGCGGCCAACGCCGTCAATGTCGCAATCACCGGCGAAGGCGTGATTGACGGTAATGGTGAGAGCTGGTGGCAAGAGGCGAGAAGCATAAAAGATCACGGCATTCTTGGGACCGGCCACCCGCGACCGAAGCTGATTATCTTTGATCATTGTAAGCACGTTCACGTGGAGGGAGTTACCATTCAAAACTCTCCCATGTGGCAATTGGTTCCGTATTACTCGGACGATGTGGTTATCCGCAATATCAAGGTTCTGGCGCCGGCACACTCGCCTAACACGGACGCCATCGATCCTTTTTCATCATCGAATGTTGTCATCGATCATGTATATGCCGACGTGGGCGATGACGATATTGCGATCAAGTCGGGTCCGAT
>PLOI01000080.1 GCA_003142015.1 Acidobacteriaceae bacterium
GGCGATTTTGCATAAAGCGAGCAACGTCCGGGCTGAAATCACAGGTTCCTAAAGCGTGACTCGCCAAGAATCGCAACACATTTGCTCGATTGGGGCTTTGGGTGTTTGCCCGCAGGTTAGAACGGGTCGGACAGGGTTTTTCAACGGCTCGGTCCGCTGCCAGTTGTGCAGTTGGCCGACTCTGGTGACAGCAACGCCTCAGCCGAGGCGGTAGCGAAAGGGCGCACCATAGCGCATGAATCTGCACGACCGCAGCGACAGACAGCGGAATCAAGCGAGGTTTATGAACATTCCTTTGGCAAAAGGCTTCGCAGCCAGTGCGCAGATCGCATTCCGGCGAGATGTGATGTGTATCACTGATTGCAGCCATCGCCGGTTCGATACTTGAAGACCGTACTCAGGAGGTCTGTCCGTGAATAGTTTCTGTGCGCGCATGTTCGGTCTCACCCTGTTCGTTTTTCTGGTTTTGGCTATTGCCGTCCAACCAGCCATTGCTCAGCAGGATCAAGCCACGCATATTTTCCATCGGCTGATTCCGGCCGGGGATACCTGTTCCAGCTGCCACAAGGTGGTGTATGACCAATGGAAAGCCAGCCCGCATGCCGCCAACGGTGTTGAATGCACCGTGTGCCATGGCGAGACAACATCAAAGGACTTCGCGGGCAGGCCGGCGCTAAGCACATGCGACAACTGTCACACCGATCAGGTGCCACAACTGAAGTCTGATCCATTCATGAAAGGCAAGACGTGTGTGAGCTGTCATCAAGCACACACCTTCGTGGAGCACAAGAAGGCGGCCCCGGCAGTCAAGTGATAACAATTTCCAGGCGTGGCATTCTCGAACTGCTGGCCGGTGCATGCGCGCTCACCGCCCTGGAAACGTGTCATCGCATGCCAAGGGAATGTACGACCGGTTGCCCTGAAAACTAGCGATCATGCGCCCGAAGATTCCGCCAAGCACGCGGATGCGCCGCAAGCGCGTTTGCCGCGACTGCGAATCGGAATCTTCCGAGGCTCCTCTTCAATTTGTCTGTTCTGTTTGGGCAAACGCGGAACCATGCAGTCGCGCAGTTCACTCATTGGTGTGAATGTCACCAGTAATCCTGATTTGCGCGATAGCTGCTGGACGTCGACCATCAGGAAGTACCGCCGAATCCACGCTGCTCCTCGGATAGGTCCCATGAAGTCGGCCAGTGTTCAGGAACGTGGTCGGGGCGGCGCTTTCAACTGACGCTAACAGGCCAAACCGCGTTTCCACATCTGCCCGCTCTCGAAGAACAGTTTTGGAATCTTGTGTAAATCCACAGCCCTCCCGGCGGCATGGGCGTTTTTCAATACTAATCTTGGCCAAAGTCCCACCTCCGGCTTTTGCTGGTCCTGTACATTAGGCCAACTACCCGAACAGACTTTGCGGCGCGGAGTTTGGTTCTTCGAAGGTTCTTGGCATTTATGACTCAATTATTTCGCCGCCGCAGGCGAGAAACTTTGAATGGACAGGTTCTTTCCGCCGCGCTATCGTTCGAGCCTCACCCGAAGAGGTCGCGCACGTTCGCGGAATGCCTCCTCGCCGCCCTCCAGGGTATCGCACACCGCTTTGCGAATATTGGCGTCTTCTACGCCGCCAGCGACATAAGTAATTGGAGGCAGGCCTCCCGCCGGGTGCGGGCCTGCGTCGGCGATGATGATCTGATCTGCGTCCGTGTTGACCACCAGATTCGCGTTGTGAGTGACCATGATCACCTGGCGCTTGGTCTTGGCCGTGATAAACAACGAAACCAGTTCATCGAACACCGACTTCGGGTCCAAGTTTTCCTCTGGCTGATCGATTACCAACGGACGATCGTCGGCATCGTCGAGCGCAAGGTAAAGCAGCAGCAACACGATACCACGCGTCCCAGGCGACAACTTGCGGATGTCGACGCCGTCGTATGCGATCTCATATCGTACGGATATGTGATCGGTGCTGAACAACCAGTGTGCGAACTGCTTTGACCAGGCACGGAGTTCCTGCTTTTGCGTGGGAGCATACGGCGCGTGCGCGAGTAGGTTCTTCGAGTACTGTGCGATAAAACGGGCCATTGCCGCCTGAACGTCAGCCGCGCTCCCAGTCTCCCAAGCCGGCTTTAGTTCGGAGTTCGCAAGCTTGATTAGCGAACCGTGACCATAAAACGGCCCTGCCTTGCGACAATCTATTAGTTGGTCTTCAGCGAAGTTGCCCCAATTGTCTGCATCGACAACGCGCGAGACTGAAAAGCTAAACCTCCGTAACGTCCCCGATGAGCCGGCAAGTCGCGCCATAAGTGGCGCATATAGAGCTATGAGCTCGTTTTCTTCGCTAACGATGGCATCGAACACTCGACCGTACGCGCCTTCGCGCTCAAACTGGAGGGCCTTTCGGCGGGCTGCGGCACCCTGCGCGTCAATCAGCCGCGTCTCAAGAGTCTTGAGAGCAGCGTTCTCTTGGGCGATGCGGGATGAGAGCGCAGCATATTGATCGCGAATGACCTTGTCAGCGCTGATAAACCGTTCGAGCCGCGCCATTTCAGCCTTGATCGTTGCTAGCTTAACCATCGCCAAGTCTTCCCCATCCGCAATGAGGGCGATGTTCGGATCTTCAGGAGACGGGGAAACACCGTTGAGGTTTGCAATCTCGTGGTCGGCCCAAGCGATGTAGTCTGCCAGCGCTTTATCGACGTCGCCTTTGTAGTCAAGCAGGAATTGATTCCACTGCGTGGTGTCAATTCCGCTCCCAGTGTGTCGTGCCTGTAGCTCCCGCAGCATCTCTGGCGCCTTCGTTGCACGCATGTTTTTCACTTCGTCCTGCATGGTGAGGAACGTGCGACGTTGGTTGCTGAAGCTCTGAATCTTCCCATTGAGCGCTTGGGCGGCTCGGCTCAATTCTGCATGACGCTTCGCTTGTACCTCTGTACCTTTGACGACTAGCTTGCCAAGGTCCGCGTCATACCCTGCGATCAAGGTCCGCTTTTGTGCGGCTTGTTGGCCGTAGATGGCGACGAGACTCTCCTTCTCCAATTCTTCTGCGATCCGGTCGGAAATCGAGGCTATTGCCTCATCTTCCCGCTGACGCGAATGTTGAAAGCGCACGATCCGGGACTCCAGAAGCTCCGCGAAGTTCATGGCGCCCTCCCGCAGATCTTCTGAGTGCGCCTCAAAAATGACGCGCTCGACCTTGCCCGGTCAGCGGCCATGCAGGAAATGTACGCAACCATGAACCAGGAGGATGGGCGCCGGTGAATTGAGGGAAGCCAAAAGGAGTGGCAGGTTCCCGCATTCTTCGCTCGGCTCGCTTACATTTATCGCGGCGAGTCTGGAGCCGCCGGTTTGCCCGCTGCTTCCTTGATTGCGCAGGGCATGCCGCCGCAGAGCGCGCCGGTGATCCCCTGGCCTTCGGTGATGGTGAAGATGCGGTCAACCGCAGGCAGTTTTACCATCTCCTTTGCCCCGGAAGGCCAGTGGATCTCCGCAGTTCCCGCGTCGGTCGAGTCGCCCAGGCCGAAATGCGGACGCCGATCATTGGCCGAGATATAGCTGCCGCTGGCCAGCACATCCTGGCGCATGCGCATGCCGTTGGCCTTCAGGTACACCGTGGCGCAGGTGGCGTCGCGCGGACTCTTTGGCCCTCCAACCAGCTTCATCTCTACCCAGTGATGGTGGTCTGGGTTCACGTTCCTGAGCAGCACCGGCGGGCCGTCGATGGGATTGATAATCACGTCGATTTTGCCGTCGTTGAAGAGGTCGCCGAAGGCTGCCCCGCGCGCCGGAATGACCATCGCCAGCCCTGTGCCCTTCACCGGCGGCACGTACTCGAAGCGCCGTCCCTTGCCGTCGGGCACGTTGCGGAACAACAGCGGCCGCTCGGCAAAGGTCGTGCCCCAGTCGTGCTGGTCCACCTGGGGATAGGTGTGCCCGGCCACCATGAAAAGGTCCAGCCAGCCGTCGTTGTCGTAGTCCAGGAAGCCGTCGCCCCAACCGACAAAGGGAATCGTGGTCTGCGCGACCCCGGCCTTGTAGCTCACGTCAGTGAAGTTGGCGTCGCCGTCGTTGTGGTAGAGCACTTTGTAGTCGTCGCCGAAGTCGGTCACGAAAAAGCTCACCTGTCCTGAGTTATCGTAGTCGCCCGCGGCAATGCCCATCGATGCAATCTCGCGGCCGTCCTTGTTCAGCGCGAAGCCGGAGATGTAGCTGTCGTCTTCAAAGGTCCCATCTCCCTTATTGAGATACAGAAAGTTGGGCTCCGAGTCGTTGCCCACCACCAGGTCCGGCTTGCCGTCCCCTTTGAGACTGACAAAGATCGGGGTGAATCCGTAATAGCGGTCCTTGTCCTCCACGCCCGCCTTCACGGTCACATCGGTAAAGGTGCCGTCGCCGTTGTTGTGGAAGAGGTGGTCGGGCTCGCCTTGCAGGCCGCGCGGACCGCAGTTCACCGCCTCGCCGCGATACTGGCAGAAGGAATACCCTACCGCCTTGCTGCCGCCGATGGGAAGATTGTCGCGGTCGAAGTGAACATAGCCGGTCACGTAGAGGTCCAGCAGTCCGTCGCCGTCGTAGTCGCCCCAGGCCGAGCCGGGTGACCAATTGCCCAGCGTCACGCCGGCCTTTTCGGCCACGTCCGTAAACGTCCCGTCGTGATTGTTGTGGTAGAGCCGGTTCTTGCCGTAGTTATTTACGTAGATATCTGGCCAGCCGTCGTTGTCGTAGTCGGCAGCCGAGCAGCCATAACCCCAGCGGTCATTCTGTACCCCAGCCTTGGCGCTAACGTCGGTGAAAGTACCGTCGTGATTGTTGTGAAACAAAGCAGCATGAGGCGGCTCTTCTTTGCCGTCCAGCGCTTGGAAGGTCGAGCCGTTGACCAGGTAGATGTCCAGCCAGCCGTCGTTATCGTAGTCGATCAGGCATACGCCCGAGCCGTTGGTCTCGACGATGAAATCCTTCTGCGGCGTACCCATCTTGTGGGTCCAGCCTGACAGCCCCGCGGTCTTGGTGATATCTTGAAAAACCACAGCGCCTTTTTCTACAAAGCCACCCGCGGTGATGGGGCGCTTCTGCTCGTCATAGACCGGCGCGGCACCGAGGCCGCCGGCAATGCCGCCCATTCCTTGCTGCGCCTTGGGTGGAGCGGGTTTATCCAGCAGCTCGGGAGCCTGCTGTGTCCAGGCCGTGCATGGCAACAGAAATACAGTGGTCAAGGTGCCAAGAACACAACCGCGAATCGTCAGCAAAGAGTATCCTCCAATGGATGAAGTGTATCGCAGCCCAGGACGCGGCATGGGCCGTTGCTGCGCGGTTAGGGACTTACCTCAATCACGCCTTGCTGCATGGCAACTGAGACCGCTTCCGTGCGGTCGGTGGCTTCCAGTTTTTCGAGAAGATGATTTATATGGTTGCGCACGGTAAATTGGCTGATCGACAGCACTCGGGCAATCTCTTTGTTGGTCAGTCCTTTTGCGATCATCTGTAACACATCTTTCTCGCGTGGGCTAAGCCCGATACGTCCTGCGCGCTCCTGGATGCGCGCGGCAATCCCCTTGGGGAAATGCAGCTTTCCGCAGGCCACAGTGCGAATCGCCTCGACAATCTGCAGCCGATTGGCGTCCTTCATCAAATATCCGCTGGCTCCGGCCTTGGCGGCCCGGTAAATATCTTCCTCATAGTCGAAGCTGGAGAGGATGAGCACATACGGAGCTGGATGGAGTTTCCGAATGGCAGGCAACACGTCCAGCCCGGACATCTTCGGCATGCGTAAATCCAGGAGTACGACATCGACCGGGTGCTGGCCGAGAAATGCCAGCGCCTCTTCTCCACCATCGACGCTACCCACCAGCCGGAATCCGCTCTCTGCTTTCAGCAGAGTTGCAAGCCCGGTGCGCACGATCGGATGATCGTCCACAATCAGGATTCGTATCGGATTCTGCTCGCTATGCTTTTCCATGCCGCCGCCACCTCCATGTTCCCAGTCGCACAGTGCGCCACCACCACGAAGAAAGCAGGGGCTGCGGAAGCATGGCACGCACCGCCACGGAGGTGCCATGCCCCGGCGAACTGCGAATGCGTAGAGTTGCGGCAATGCCGTCAGCCCTGCGCTTCATGCCGCGAATGCCGAATCCCGCCGTTTCCCCCTGCGGTGAAAAGCCATCTCCGTCATCGCGGACCGTCAGCTTCACCGAGGGCCTTCCATAAACCAGGCGCAACTGAATTGTCCGCGGATGCGCATGTCTCACAGCGTTGGCGATCGCCTCCTGCCCGATGCGAAACAGCGTGTCGCCGATGCGCAGAGGAATCTGCTTCGCTTCGCCCCGCACCGACATTTCAATCGCAATCGGACCGTCCTGCACAATCGTCTTCGCCGCCTCTTCCAGAGCCTTTGCCAATCCCATCTGTTCCATGTTGCCGGGGCGCATTGCGGCGATGTTGCGCCGCGCCTCGGCGTGCCCTGATCGCACCATGTCTACTGTCGATTCCAGTTGCTTGCGCATCGGGCTGTCCGGCTCGACCTGGCCGGAGAGCGCTTCCAACTGGAATCCCAATCCGGCAAAGCTCTGCGCCAGAGTGTCGTGCATCTCCAGCGCCAGCCGTTCCCGCTCTTCCATCACGGCGCGCAATCGCGATCTCTTCACCGAGGTATAGGCCAGTTGAATTCCCAGAGAAAACGTCAGCAAGCTGATAATCAGCTCAACCACATGCTGCGTGTTCCACCATGGCGGAGGTTCCACCATTTGGGCGTCTTCCACGGAACGCATGAGCAGTGCAAACGGCATCTCATCCCGCGCAAACGCCCGGTCCGTAACGCAGATGCCGCGCAGCCGCAGACGGCTTCCCACTTTGAGCGTATTCAATGTTTCCGCCAGGCTCGGGTATTCCGCTATCGCCACGAAGGACTGGTTACCCTCATCCAGTTTGAGCACCACAGAGTGCGCACCAGTGCGCTGCTGCGATACAAGTCTCCCTTCCGTCTCAATAAACTGCGCATCGAATGCCCCGGTGGCAGCCTGAGACGCCGTGACCGAGACCGGCGGCACGGGAGTATGCGACCAGAGCAGCCGCACATCCGCATTGCGCAACACGGAACTGAAGTCGTGCAACTCGGCGTCGCCGCGAGCCTCTACCGCATCGCCGATCTGGACTGGCTGAGCTGTGTGGGCGGCGAGAATCGCGATTCCGCCGGTGGAATCCTGTACAAACAAAATGGGTGAAACCAGCGTAACCACGCCATGAATGGTCACCTGCGAGGGGTGGTTCGGCGCCAGAATACGCAAATTGGCGATCGGCAGGGTGTTCAGGTCCGTCTTGTGGCCCTGCAGTTCCCGCCGCATGGGTTCGAAGTATCTTTGCTCCGACCAGGGATCCGAGACACCCGGCCAGGAAAGCGGGTGATCCGGCGGCTTGGGGCCGCGAGCGCTCAGCATCGCTCGCAAATCGCTTTGCGATGCCGGGCGCACGACCACATTGCGCCACACCGCGCCGGTGGAATAGGATTGCAAGCCGAATCGGCCCTCTGAAATACATGCCGGATCCTGAAGGATTGCAGTTGTGATCTCTCCGTTCGCTGTGGTTGAACTGGCCGCAAAGGAACACTCGTAGGCGAGAAACTTGAGGTGATACCAAGTTGCGGTGTGAACGCCGGGCTGGACAGGAATCGCCTGAAACTCATGCCATCCGTAGTCGGCGCGGCCCAGGATCAAGGTGTCATCCAGATCGCGAAGGCCGGCAAAGTAACCATGATAGGAGTCGACTCCAACTTCTTCCTGGGAAGCGCGAATGACTATGCCCGCATCTCCAGCTTCGGCGAGCAGTTGAATGTCCGCTTCTACTATGTAGTTGTGCCAGCGGGTGGAACCATTCATCAGTTTGGCGCCGCGGTCGTCGGAGATGTTCTGCATGGCGCCATCCACAGCCTGCCATGTGCCGCCGAATGCCTGCCACCCTCCCTGGCGCGGCTGGCCCTCCTGATCGCGGTTGAACGAGTCATGAAAGTAGGGCTTGCGCTCTGTCCAACTGCGATAGAGAAGCGTGAAAGCGGAACCCGCGCTCAGCAGAGCGGCAGTTGCCGCGGCCGTCCATAGTATCCATCGTCTGGCGCGCTTCAAAGCAATATCCTCATTTGCTGAACCAGCTCAAATCGAGCATCGTCTTCACCGCGTCCGAATCGATATTCTCACGTGTCACCAATTGCGGTTGCAGAACGACATACTCCTCTTTAGCGCCTCCGTCGAGTTCTTCTCCCATCAGTTTCACCGCGGCGCGGCCCATCTGCTGGGTGTCCTGCATGATGATCGAATCGATTCCGCCGGTGCGAATCGGAATCAGCAGGTTCTGATCGAATCCAACCAGATGAATGGATGATGTCTTGTTAAACTCAGTGAGTGCGTAGTAAGTGCCGCGCGTCGAGAACTCGGTCAAAGCAACAATTGCATCCACTTGCAAATTCCCGGCCAGCAACTTCTCGGCTACCTGCTGTTCTTGCGATACGGTCGGCAAGGCCAAGCTGCGAAACACGACGTGGATTTGAGGGAACTCCTCGGCCAGCGTAGCTTCCACGCTGCGCGCGCGGTCCGCGGTGCTCGTCAGTTGATTGCTGATGCCTAGGATCGCGACCGTGCCTTGCCCGCCAAGCAGTATGCCAATCCTGCGCGCGGCCATCTGGCCGCCGCTGCGCTCATCATTCAGCACATACGCGAGCTTCTTGCCCGGGGCGATGCCCAGGTCGGTTCCGACCACGACGACCGGAGTGCCGGCCAACAGCGCGCGGTGAATGGAGATGCGCAGCGGCAAGGCTTCCACCGGGGAAATGATCAGCCCCTTTGCGCCATGATCGAGCGCGCGGTTCAGGATCTCGATCTGGCCCTGGACATCGTCCTCGCGCATAGGCGCGTTCCAGTAAACGTTAAACCCATAAACCGCAGCCTCCCGCTCAACTCCTGTGTGTTCGGCCTCCCACAGCAAGGTTCCGCAGGTTCTCGGAATCACGGCAATCACCGGCGCGGGCCGCCGGCAACCGGGCAAAACAGCCGTCGAGACCGAAAGCGCGAGCAGGAGTAGGGTTCGCGGGAGCTGGCGATGGGCGCAAAATAATCGACTAAACATCTTCTTATTCACACATTTACCAATGCACTCTAGGCGCCAGCCGTGGTCCAGCCAGGAGTCTCGAAACCGGGTTGTGCTTCATAGTACACCTGTACCATGTTCAGTGTATATGCTCCACCTTTAGTATGAGCCTGCCCTTGAATAGGGTCCCGCATAGCTCATGAATTCGCCAGAGATCGAAGCGGCGAATGACAGGGGATCGGATTCGAGGACAAAACTGCGGCCAGCCGGGTAAACGATTGCTGAAGCCGCCGATCATCCAAGGGGCGCGTAGAGCACAGCTCACCGTTTTGTGCGCTTGCGCCTACAGCCCATCCACACTAGGAGGAGACAGTGAACAAACTGTTCAGTTTCAACATTCCGGCGCTTCGCCAGATGCCAAGCGAGAAGGGTACGAGAGGAGTACGGTCGATTTATTGCGGATTGCTCTTTGCCGCATTGATCTTCACGGCTCTCCCGTCCTTTGCCCAATACAGCGCCAACATCCAGGGAACTGTCCTGGACCAGAACGGCGCGGCTTTAAACGGCGCGCACCTGCGCCTCACCAATGCAAGCACCGGCGTGGAAGCCAGCGCCGTCTCGAATGCCACGGGCGGGTATAGGTTCCTGAGCCTCGCCCCAGGGCAGTACCAGTTGGAAACGCAAGCCACCGGGTTTGCCAAGGCCACCGTGACTCTGACGCTGGAAACCAATCAGACGCTGGATGTTCCGGTCAATTTGTCCGTCGCTTCGGCGAACGTTACCGTTGCGGTCACCGGTGCTCCGCCCGTTCTCGATACGGCTGAAACCCGCAACCAGATGACGCTCGAACAGTCTTCGGTTGACGCCCTGCCACTGGCAGGCCGCGACTTGACCACCCTTGTGAACATGGCGCCAGGAGTAATCGGCCTCGGCCTAACCGCCGGCGGCACTCCCGGATCGGCTGCGGACAACTTCTCTACGGAGCAGCAGGTGGACTCGAGCGCCAACGGTCAGGGCGCCATGGGCAATATGTACATTGTGGACGGCCTGGACATTACCAGCGCCATCCGCCCCGGCGTGCTCAATTTGCAACCAAATCCTGACTCCGTTCAGGAAGTCAGCATTCAGGTCAACACCTACACTGTCGATTATGGCCGCGCCAGTTCCATGCAGATGGCGATAACCACTAAGGCCGGCGGCGACAAATTTCACGGCAGCGCCAGCGACTACTTCAACAACCAGTCTCTGTGGACGAGCAGCGACTTTGTCAAGCAATCGGATTTTGCCAAGTATCACGGCAACAATATGTCGGGAACGGTCGGCGGTCCCATCCTCCCGCTCCACCAGTTCTTCTTCTTTGCGTCCATTGAGCCGTTACGATCGGTCGCGGCTTCAAGTGGCACAGTCTCTTTTGAGGATCCGGCAGTTGTTGCCTGGGCGAAGACCGCTTATCCAAATACGATTGGAACGCAGATTCTCACCGCCTATCCGGTAAAGGTCACCAGTTCTTCACCTTCGCTGACCATGACCCAGGCGGGAATGGGCGCGTATTGCGGCGGAGCGGGACAGTTGGCCTGCAACGCGACTGCTGTGGACTTAGGCAATTGGGCCGGCTCCGCCCCACGTAACGCCACGCAGTGGAATGTGCGCCTCGACAAGGCCTTCAAAAACGACCGCCTCTATGGAGACATCTACAAGGGAAACCTCCTCTCCGGCGATCCTGGAGCGCGTCCGGCATTTCAGTGGGACGCGAATACCTGGACCCTGGCATGGCAGGGCAATGAAACCCACACCTTCTCCTCGAATACCATCAACGAGGCGAGTGTTGCAGGCATGCGCGTAGAGGGAATTCAGGAAGAAAACGCCGAGTTCAAGGTTCCCGATATCAACGTGGGCTTTCTAACCGCCGGCAGCAATGGCAACGGCGCATTCGGCGAGGGCTTCGCAGAGGGCGACTTCATCCAGCACAACTATCACTGGCGCGACGTGCTCACCCACATTAAGGGCAACCACACCATGAAGCTTGGGTATGAGGGCTGGATGGGCGACGACGTCGAACTATTCTCAGGCCCCCATGACCTTCCTCAGTTCAATTTCAACAATCTCGGGGACATGATTGCTACCGACACCACCAAGCCCGCGGCCGTTCAGCCCTATAGCGAGGGGGGCGTGGCCTACAATCCCTTGACCGGCGCGCAGGAGCAATGGAACTGGAATGCCGCCGCCATCACCGGTGGGGTCTTCTTTGAGGACTCCTGGAAGGCGCGCAAGAATCTCACCGTCAACTACGGCGTCCGTTGGGATGACATGGGCAATCCCTACTCACGCACCCCCGAGACCGTCTTTGGCAACTTCTACATGGGCCCTGGCCAGACCAGGACTCAGCAGATTGCCAACGGCTTTGTTCTGCAAAAGGACCATGCGCTCAATCGCGCCATCACCGACATTTTCAGCCCGCGTGCCGGCGCTGCCTGGGATGTATTCGGAAACAGCAAGTGGATTATCCATGGAGGCGCCGGCATCTATCACAACTGGCCTACGCCGGCCAACGTGCAAGAGGAGATGCGCGGCAACCCGCCGGGAGGCATCTACCCGACCTTCTATGGCTCCGATACCAACCTGTCACACCGGCCGATCTTCGGTTTGGGCACAACAGAAGCACCGCCCTTCGGCTTTACGTATCCCACGCTCTCAGCCCTCACGCTCAATACCCAGGGCGGATTCAATGGATTGGTGGTAGGAATCAGCGGCATCAATCCCAACCTGAAAACCCCTGTCACCTACATCGAATCCTTTCAACTCGAGCACCCGCTTGCACACAACTTTGTGGCCAGTGTCGGTTACTCCGGAGCGATCTCGCACGGACTGCTCTCTGGCGGCGGCAATCCTGGCAACGTCAGTTACGGCGCGGATATCAACGCCCCGCCGGACGACCCGGGCGTTCTGGCAGGAACCACCCCCGTTCGGTACAACTCGAGTTTTGGAACGATCTACTACACCGATAACGACCGTCATTCCGTGTTCAACGAATTCGTCGCCGATGTGCATGGGCGCTTCGCTGGAACGGGATTCGTCGATGTTTCCTACACTCGCTCCTCGTCCAAGGACGACACTCAGGTCTATCCGGAAAACAGCAATCCGCAGCAGTATTACGGGCCATCCAACTGGGACGCACCCAATCGCCTGTCCGCCACGTTCAGTTACGAGTTCGCCGGCTTGAATCACGGTGAGGGAGCGGTGGGACGCACAACCGGAGGCTGGGGCATTAGCGGCACCGTGGTCGGACAATCCGGATATCCATTCACGGTTGACACCACCGCAGCTTACAACGTCGCCGGTGAGGCCAGCGGTCTCTGCGGTGCGGGTCTCAGCGCAAAAGCAGCCTGCGGCGACTACAACGCTGACGGCGACAACTTCGATTATCCCAACGTGGCATCTTACACCCAGTTGCACGGAAGGAAGGACTTCCTCCCCTTAAACAGAGGCGGAACGGGAGGCATCTTCCCCAACGGGGCAACGCAATTCACTCAACCCACTGTCGGGACCGAGGGCAACGAGCGCGAAAACCTCTTCCGCAGTTACGGATTCTTCGAGACGAATGCTTCCTTGCACAAACTCACGACGATCCACGAGAAGATCGCGGCGGAATTCCGTGTTGAAATCTTCAACGTCTTCAACCATCCGAATCTGAATGCCCCGGATGCAGGCGTGACCGATGGCGCCTCCTTCGGTGTGTCCGGCGGCCAATACGAGCAACGCTGGATTCAACTCGGCGCCAACATCAAATTTTAGAAGCTAGGGGGGTCCGCATTGGATCCCTCGTGCTTCCTCCTGAACAGTGGAGCGGCTGCCGAAAACAGCTGCTCTACTGTTTTTTCCAATCCGCATTGATACGATTCCATAACAGCATTGGCGAGAAAACCCATGAAAAAGCTTAATAGGAGACGATTTCTTGCGCTCGGGGCGGCAGCAACCGGCGCCACCCTTGCTCATAAACCACTTTTGGCATTCGCTTCGCCGGCAGGTGCATCCCCTGCGCCATACGTCGCTATCATCCCGGGCATCCATACCTTCGACTACAACCAGATCGAGCTTCTGGAAGGACCGATGCGCCAGCAGTTCGACACCAACCACGCGTTTTTCCTCCGCCTTGACGACGACAAGCTGCTGAAGCCATTCCGCCAGCTCGCGGGCATGAAAGCTCCCGGCGAGGATATGGGCGGCTGGTACAGCATCGATCCGGCCTTCAACGGGCGCGGCAGTTTTCACGGCTTCATTCCCGGCCATAGCTTCGGCCAATATCTCTCCGGCCTGGCGCGCGCCTATGCCGTCACCGGCTCGAAACCTACCCAGGAGAAGGTGCGGCGGCTGGTTCAGCAGTTTGCGCCCACGGTTTGCTCCGCTTTCTACGACGACTACCATCTGCCCGCCTATACCTATGACAAGACCAGTTGCGGGCTGATCGACGCGTATCGCTTTGCGGGGGTTGAGCAGGCTCTTGCCGTTCACACGGCGGCTACCGAAGCGGTGGTGCCGCATCTTCCCGAGAAGGCGCTCTCGCGCAAGGAGCAATACGCCCGCCCGCACAAGGACGAGGCCTATTGCTGGGATGAAACCTATACCTTGCCGGAGAATCTATTCCTCGCTTACCGTCTCACCGGCAACCCTCGCTACCGCGAACTCGCCACCCGTTTCATTGAGGACGATCTTTACTTCGATCCACTTTCCCGCGGCGAAAACGTTTTGCCCGGCGAACACGCTTACAGCCACGTGAATGCCTTCAGCTCCGCCATGCAGGCCTATCTGGTGCTGGGCAATCCCAAGCATCTCCGCGCCGCGCGAAACGGCTTTGATTTTCTGCGTTCCACGCAGAGCTTCGCCACCGGCGGATGGGGACCGGATGAGTTGTTCCGCGTTCCGGGCAGTGGTGAGATCGGCGCCAGCCTCAGCAAATCTCATGCCAGCTTCGAGACGCCCTGCGGCGCCTATGGCCACTTCAAAATTGTGCGCTATCTTCTCGCTGTCACCGGTAACAGCCGCTATGGCGACAGCATGGAGAGCGTTCTCTACAACACCATCCTCGGCGCCAAGCCACTCAAGGAAGACGGAACCAGCTTCTACTATTCCGACTACAACACGCACGCGCACAAGAGCTATCATCCCGACAAGTGGCCCTGCTGCTCGGGAACCTTTCCGCAGATCACGGCCGATTACGGCATCAGCTCCTACTTCCACGACGCCGACGGCGTCTACGTGAACCTTTATGTTCCCTCACGCCTGACCTGGCGACAGCATGGCGCCAATCTCTCTCTCACGCAGCGCACCGAATATCCTCACGGCGCGCACACCGAGCTGGAGTTGAAGACCGATCGCGATACGACCTTTGCTCTGCGTTTGCGGATTCCCGCCTGGGCAGGCCCCAAGTCCATTCTAAGCATCAATGGCGAGCGCGTAACTGCCGATCTGACGCCGGGGCGCTTCGCCATTGTCACTCGTACCTGGAAGAGCGGCGACCGCATCGCGCTTGAGTTTGACATTCCGCTCACACTCCAAGCGGTTGATCCGCAGCACCCCAGGCTCGTGGCACTGCAACACGGCTCACTGGCTCTGTTTGCCGTCAAGCCATCGGCGGCGCCTGTCACTCGCGCCAACCTGTTGAACGCCCGGCAACTATCCTCTGGATCGCTCGACTGGGAAACCACCACAGATGCCGGGAAGCTGGCCTTCAAGCCCTTTCAGGCAATCGGAGAGGAGCAATACCGGCTCTATCAGGAAGTGATAGCCTGAATCCGCAGTTGAAATGGCTTATGGCTGGAATCACTCCCCGGCGATCCGGGAAGCAGGAGGCAGCAGTTTATGTGTAGTCTTCGCCGGCAAGCCACAATCCTTATCCTTGCGGCCTGTCTCATGGGTTGGCTGTCTACCTTTGCTTTTGCCCAGGCTGCTCCGGCTACAGTCTCGGCGTTGGTCGATGCTCTGCAAAGGGGCCAGAACGCAGACGCGCTGCGCATCTCCGCAGAGTTGCTGCGCGCCGGCCCGCAATCCAACAAAGTTTGGACACTTCGAGCCGTGGCCCTGGAGCAATCGGGCCAGCCTAAAGAGGCGCTGGCGGCCTATCAGCGTGCGATCAAGCTCGCGCCGGACTATCTGCCGGCGCTCGAAGGAGCCGCGCAGCTCAATTACAAGGGGCAATCCGCGCAGGCCGCTCCCCTGCTTCGCCACATCATTTCTCTTCAGCCGGTCAATCCAACCGCGCATGCCATGCTCGGAGTTCTGGAGTATCGCCACTCCGACTATGGAAAGGCCGCACAGGACTTTGCCGCCGCGGAGCAGGTGCTTGATTCCCAGCCATCGGCGCTGATGGCCTACTCCATCTGCCTTGCGCGCCTCAACCGCAATTCAGAGGCAATGGTTCATTTTCAGCAGCTCTTGGCCGCTCGGCCGGCGGATGCAGCCGTCCGCTACGACCTGGCGCTCCTCCAGTGGCATTCCGGGACCGGCGCCGATGCCTTGGCCACACTCCAGCCAATGCTCGACGCAGGGACCGCGGATTCCCGCGTTCTGCGCCTTGCCGCCGCGGTTCATGAGGCGAACAACGAAACTCCGCAGGCCATCGAACTTTTGCGCGCGGCCATCGCCGCAAACCCGGACGAACCGGCCAATTACGTTGAATTCGCTACGCTCTCCTTCACGCATGGCTCGTATTCCGTTGGCATCGACATCGTCAACCTCGGCCTGACCAGGCTCCCGAACTCCGCCGCGCTCTATATGGCCCGCGGCGTTCTCTATGGCCAGAACGGCGACTTTGAGAAGGCCATGGCCGATTTCGAGCACGCTCATACGCTTGATCCAACCTCTTCGATGGCGACTTCCGCCGAAGGGGTCGCACAGTCTCAGCGCCACAATCACGAGGAGGCGCTGGAAGACTTTCGGCGTCAGGTCCGTGAGCATCCCAAGGATGCCTTCGCGTACTATCTGCTCGCCGAAGCCCTCTCCTGGTCGCCCCCGGATGCAAAGCAGGAGAGCAGTGAAAAAAGCCTCACCGAAGCTATTTCCGCTGCAACGAAGTCGACCGAGCTCGATCCGCACCAGGTGCAGGCTTATGACTTGCTCGCGTCGCTGTATTTACAAGCCGATCAACCTGAGCAGGCGGTCAAGGCATGCCGCTTCGCGCTTCGTATCATGCCCAAGGATCAGCAGGCTGTATACAGCCTTATCTTGGCGCTCCGCAAGACTGGCGCGAAGGACGAACTGAAGGGATTGGTTCAGACTCTCACCGACCTTCGCAAAGAAGAGCAGGCCGAAAACAATCACACTAATCGATACGGGCAATTGATAGAGGCTTCGCAGTGAATCTCCGCTTGCGGAGGGAGCACGGGTCTTCAGCACCCTGAAAGATAGCGAATAGGAAGGGCCTTCACAGGTGCGGAATTACCCAATCTAGGCTGCAAGAGGTGTCAGGGAACGACTGGTAGGTCGGGGTTTCAACCCCGGCACAAGTTGTTGCAAAGTCCACGGGGCTTTAGCCACTGAGGTATGCCGATGGGGCATTTACTCGCCAAATTGGAAGCACGGAAGGTGTGCGTATGCATTGCCGCGGCAGCCTTCGCGGTCGCTTTGGTGTGGGCCGCAGGGCGCTACAGTTCTGTGTCGGCACAGTCACAGCCGGTTTCTGCATCGTCCAATCAGAATTTCCCCAATCTGGTGGCCATCACAGTCGACTATCCAGAAGAAGGTTCGATCTTTCCCCCGGAGATCACCCCTCCCACATTTCTTTGGCGTGACGCTTCGAACGGCGTTTTGTCATGGACCATCGATGTGGAGTTCAGCGACGGTTCGGCTGCAATTCACGCGAAATCCGCGGGCGAGCGGCTGCGCATCGGCGAGATCGACCCGCGTTGCGTCTCGGCGAGTAACGAACTGCCCAAGCTGACAGCCCTGCAAGCCGCGGCACACACCTGGATACCGGATGCGGCAACCTGGGAGGCCATCAAGCTGCACTCCAGGGAACATACAGCTACCATCACCATCACCGGATTTCCAGCGCGCGATGCAGCGCAGCCACTCTCTCGCGGCATGGTAACGATCAAGACCTCGAAGGATCCCGTGGGGGCGCCAATCTTCTACCGTGACGTGCCATTGATCCCCTCGAAAACGCAAGCCGGTGTGATTCAGCCTTTGGCCAAGCAAGACCTGCCGCTGCTTGCCTGGCGTTTGCGCAACATCGCCGAGCCGCGCAGCCGCTTGCTGCTGACGGGTATGCACACCTGCGCGAATTGCCATTCTTTTTCTCTAGACGGCAAGACGCTTGGCATGGATCTCGACGGTCCTTCCAACGACAAGGGGCTCTATGCGCTCGTCTCGGTCAAGCCCCAAATGAGCATCCGCAATCAGGACGTGATCTCCTGGAGTTCCGTCAAGGATCACACGGCTTCGCCTTCGAGAATCGGTTTCATGTCGCAACTCTCGCCCGACGGAAGGTACGTCCTGACCATGCTGCGCGATCAAAAAGCAAAGCTCGCCAATAGTTATTTTGTCGTCAACTTCACAGACTATCGATTCCTGCAAGTCTTCTATCCCACACGCGGTATCCTCGCCTGGTACGACCGCGCGACGGGCCAGAAGCAGCCCTTGCCGGGAGCCGACGATCCGCGCTATGTGCATACCGACGCGGTTTGGAGTCCCGACGGAAAATATGTAATCTTTGCCCGGGCCGAGGCGAGGGAGCCCATCTCCGCGGGACAGAAACTTCCCGATCATGCCAACTCTCCCGATGAAACCCAAATCCAGTACGACCTCTACCGGATGCCTTTCAACGACGGCAAGGGCGGCCAGCCTGTGGCGATCGAGGGCGCTTCCCGCAACGGCATGAGCAACAGCTTTCCCAAGGTTTCCCCCGATGGCCGCTGGATCGTCTTTGTGAAGAGCCGCAATGCGCAACTGATGCGCCCCGACAGCCAGCTCTACATTGTGCCCGCGGAAGGCGGCGCAGCAAGGCGTTTGCGTTGCAATACGCCGCTGATGAACTCCTGGCACAGCTTTTCGCCCAACGGGCATTGGCTGGTCTTCTCCTCGAAGAGCCGTTCGCCCTACACGCAGATGTTCCTGACGCACCTCGATGCGGAGGGAAACTCCAGTCCGGCGATCATGATCGACAACGCGACAGCGGCCAATCGCGCGGTCAACATTCCCGAGTTTGTGAATATCCCCGCGGACGGAATGATGAAGATCGACGTACCCGCGGCCGAGTCCTACCGGCTCGTCGACGCGGCCTCGGAACTGACGGCCAAGGGGCAGATGGATGCGGCCATCGCGGAATGGAAAAAGGTGCTGGAACTGGACCCCGGCAACGCCAAGGCCTACACCTACCTTGGAGAAATACTGTTGTGGCAGGGCAACGCCGCCGCGGCGAAGAAGTACTTGCAGCAAGGGCGGGAGATCGATCCCGGCGCCGCCCAGGCGGAGATCGACTTGGGGATTGAACTCAGTTATCGCGAGCAGTTCAACGCGGCGATCGAGAGTTCTGATTGCGAGGCAGCTTCTTCTTACGGCAAAGAGATTCTTGCCGTCGTGCCCGACGATGCCGAGGTCAACAGGGCTCTTGCGGGCTGCGCGTTGCATCAGACGCGCCGGCAGATGCGGGGGGCGCTGGCGAAATTCGATTGCCAGGCCGCGCTTTCACTGGCCAACAAGGTACTGGCCGCGCAGCCTAGCGATGACGAGGCCCAAAAAGCCATGAAGGCGTGCAATCAGGCCGTGAGCGGCCCACGTTAGGCACGGCAATTGTTGCCGGGGCCGACGTAAAGGGATGGACTGCATCCCAGGAAGTTTCAAGGGCGGCGTAAAAGGGGTTCTTCCGCACATTTGGTGAACCACGATTGACACTTTGCCGAGCGGACGGATGGCGGTAAAAGAAGGGCAGGTTCTGGCGGTCTCCTGCGGATGACGATGGGACAGCGAACATTGGTACCGGATGCTAGCGAAGTGGTGCTTGATCATCTGATGGTCGAAGGACGAAGCCAGCTGGTGATGGTTCTTCGTCCGGCTGGCTTGGGGAGTGTCTGTCCAGAGTGCGAGCAGGCATTACGGCGGATTCATAGCCGATACCGCCGCCGGCTCAACGTCGGCGAGGCCTGGGGCAACAACTTCCGTCATCGCAAGTGTCTCGAGCAGGCCAATGAAGATCTCCGCGATCAACTCCGGAAAGCCCATCCCTGCGAAGAGCAGCTGCACCGGGCCCTCAAACAGCAGCGCGGCGTAATCAACGACACCCACAAGCACGTCGTCGCTGTTTCAAAAGCCCTCCAGAAACACCCCTCCTAACTCGAACAAAATAAACGGCCGGATCTACCCGATCCGGCCGTGTCATAAGGTATGGGTTAAGAGACACGCCGGGATTAGGCAAATCGCAAACAGACGCGGGCCACCTCCAAGCTGGATTTCGCAATCTGAGCCGACATATCAGAACAGATTCTGAAGACCACTGCTTTGGATGGTCGACGACGAGAACGAGAATGAGCGAATTCCAGATCGTCCAAGGTGCATTCCCAAGACTTCAGTTCATGCAATGTCTTAGGGCTGTACCTAGAGCGCGCCTGCGCAATAGGCCAAATTGGAGGATTTCGGGCGAGGCGCTTCTGATGCACCGGCATGAAGGAAGCCCCGGAGTTTGCAGTGGATGCGGTCAGATTACGAATATTCAATTGACTATCACTTGCAAGGGGCAGAATAGAAAAGAGTTAGAGAATAGAGACGAAAAGCGATTCAGGACGCTGTGGCAACCCTTTAGGTGCGAAGTATCGCAGACCAGCAGTCAGATTTTCTCGACATGTTCTATACCGTTATCCGGTATCGTGAACTGGAGATGTGCGCTGACAATTGCCGGCTCCATCTGCGCTAGCCGCTGGCGCCCGTCGAGTGACCGAGAAATCGTATCGAGATTTGGTGCTTTTGGCTTTCTGTCCCCGGCAATGGCTTTGCCGCAGATTCCGGGCTTTGACCCTGGAACAGGGGGGAAGAGGCTGCTAGCAGGGACAACAGGTGGTATAGTGCCTGATAGTTTGGAAGTACAATGGCGGTAACGGTCTAATTGGAGATTTGAGTGCAGACGCCGGTGGCCCCCGAAAGACTTCAAGCTGAAAGAGATGAGCTGAATTGGCTGCTGACCTCAGGGGTACTGGGGCGATCCAGCAACCTTGCCAGAATGCTCACCTTTGTGTGCGAGAAGCACTTCCAGGGTCAGGATGACCAGATTACGGAATACTCGATCGCGACTGAAGCGCTGGGCAGGCGCGACCATTTCGATCCGCAAGACGACACCATTGTCCGGGTTACCGCACATTCCCTTCGGAAGCGACTGCAGGAGATCTACCAAACGGACGGGGTCAATCGACCGGTCCATATTCAGATTCCGCTGGGCAATTACATGCCTTCCTTCGTCCAGATAGGAGCGGACGGCACCCTGGGTGCGCAAGACGCACCAGCACCGGACGCTTCATTGGGGCAGGCTCTCCCTGACGCCCATCTTCCTGACGTTACGCCTCAGCCGAAGCGACTTTCACGATTGCTTGCGGCCGCTGCTATCCTTGCGACGGTTTTCCTTCTGTGCGGCTATTACTTTTTCGCGCACCGAAACGCAACGAAGACGGCAGTGGCCGCGACGCCGGACTTGCAGGCTCTGCCGCAACCGAAAAACACAATCCGGACTCTGATGGGAACCGGCCGCAAGACGTATGTCGATCACTCCGGATATACATGGACACCGGGCAATTACTGCTCTGGAGGCGATAACGTCACGGTGGCCGCCCAGAACATCATGGGGACGGAGGATCCCTACCTCTACCTGGGAGGCATTCGTGGAATTGCCCACTGCATCTTCCCCATCAAACCGGGCGAGTACGAGATTCACTTCCACTTTGCTGAGACTTCTGATCTGCAAACGGCAACTCACCCTGCCGTCCTCTCCATCAATGCGGGGACAGGTATCGGCTTCGATGTGGTTGACAGTGCTGGCGGAGATGGCATTGCGACTTCCTATGTATGGCCGGGAATTCGCCCCGAGAACGATGGCGCCATCCATGTGGACTACACCAGCGAAGCTTCTCTGCTGAATGCGGTCGAGATTCTGCCTGCGGACTCCGATAATCTGCTGCCAGTTCGAATCGCTACGAGTCCATTTTCAATTACAGACTCCGCCAATAAACTATGGCTCTCCGATCGATACTTCGTCGGAGGCCGAAGAGGCGTGATTCCCGATTCCGCAAAGACCGCGAACCGCGGCATATACAGTTACCATCGAGTTGGGCGATTCCACTATGACATCCCCGTTGCTCCACTGGGGATGTACCGTGTCACTTTGTATTTCTCTGAACCATGGTTTGGTGAACACAATTTGGTGAACGGGGGACCCGGCAGCCGGATATTCAATGTCTCTTGCAATGGCAGCATGATTCTGAAGAACCTCGACATCATTGCGGAGGGCGGAACCAATCCCGTCGTAAAGACATTTGACAATATTCAGGCGAGCACGCGAGGTAAGATCGAACTTTCGTTCATACCGGTGGTCAACTACCCAGAGATCAACGCAATCGAAGTGGTCCCTGAGCCTTCGCGCTGATCGAGGGCAGATTCGAGACAAGTCCGGTTTTTCATTCCGATGAGTCGGGTCTGCGCAGTCTCGCGTACAGGAGCGTCATCTGCTGCAGAGGGTCACCGGCCGGGGGAGAAAATTGAGCCGCATTCCGCCGGATCAGATCGCTGACACCAGCCCCGCCCTATGCCTTGAGTCACGTTTTGACAGCGGCTGTGAACGCTCCATCACATTCGCTAACTCTTTGTTAAAAATAATGTTACCTTGACTTTAACAACATTAACAGTGTGGCGGGATAGGCCTTCGAACCGTAACGGCCCCCATATCTTTCAGTACCTTCTGGGTTGCAGAAGCCATTCACGTCGGCTCGATATGTTTTTCACCTTCATTTACATGACAGACTCGGAAATTGGTTGTTAGGCTTGCACCCGACGATTCAAACCCCACTTGCTCTGTGTTCTGCATCGCAGTTGATTGATGCGGACAATGGAAACGCACCAGAGCGCAGTGGGAGGCGATTTGATCAAGATACGGCAACACTCGGAGGCTTCAAATATGAACACACACTGTTTTTCAAGATACTTGCGGCTATGCCCGAGCGCGCGAATCCTCGCGGCGCTCGTATTCATTCTTACCGGCAGCATCATCGCGTTTGGACAGCAGATTACCGGGTCCATCGTTGGTACTGTAAAGGATCAACAAGGCGCGCTGATCACCACGGCTACCGTGAAGGCAACTAACGTGGATACCGGATACTCGCGCTCGGCGCCGGTAAACAGCTATGGGGAGTACCGCATCGATTTCCTTCCCGTGGGCAAGTACACCGTCGAGGCGGTGACGAAAGGCTTTGAACGCTTTGTGCAACAGAATCTCGCCCTCAACGTGGACCAGACGCTGACGGTTGACATCCCACTGACAGTGGGCGCGCAGTCTCAGACCATCACGGTTAGTGAGGCTCCCCCGCAGATCAATACGACTGACGCGGTATTGGGCAGGACCATTGAGCCGTCCGAGATCATCGGCCTGCCGCTGGTCAATCGCAACGCCTACGCCGAACTATCGCTTGTACCGGGCGTGATGGCTAACAACAACAGCCCCACATCGAACCCCTCCGGCGCCCCCACTATGACCGTTGGAATTAACTCCGAGGCTATCCAGGTCAACGGCTCGCTCGATTCCGGCAACGGAACCGTCGCCTTTTACCTGGATGGCGGCAACAACATTACCGGTATGCGCAACTATGGCAACCCAGCGCCCACCCCCGACGCAGTCGAAGAGTTCCGCGTAGAGACCAGCGCATTCGCGGCGCAATACGGCCAATTCTCTGCCGCTGTCGTCTCGGTGATCACCAAGTCGGGAACAAATAAGTTCCACGGCTCGTTGTTCGAGTTCAACCGCAACACCGATTTCAACGCCTGGGGGTGGGGCCAGGTCCCGGCTACTAATAGTGGAGGATTTTCCACAAAGGCGCCTTACCACCGCAACCAATTTGGCGGAAACGTCGGCGGCCCCGTCAAGCACGACAAGGCCTTCTTCTTCTTCAGCTATGCCGGTCTGCGCCAGGTGCAAGNNCTGGTGAATGGAGTAAACGCAGGCCCCGGTTGCTCGGCAGCCCTAATATCCGCTGCTACCGCCGGGTATTGCATCCCGACCGCACTCCTGGATACAACCGCTGCAAACTTCTTGAACGTAAGCAACACAATCGGAGTTTCCATTCCGTTGCCCAACGGCGCCGTGGTTACAAAAACCGGCGGCGCAAAATACACCACCGTATACGTCACTCCGACANNACAAGGACCATGTGGGAGTGACCTACTTTAATTCCAAGACCCTGTCAACTCCCGACGGAGGCACCAACGTCAATTGGACCGGAAATGTGGACACCTCGCCTCAGACGAATGCCATCATCAGCGACGTTCATAGCTTCAGCCCCAGCATGGCCAATCAGACCTGGCTAACGTTCACGCGGGCCATAGCCTCACGCGTTATGGTCCCTGTGACCGGCCCAGCCAACCAAACCCTCACCAGTTTCGGCTCGAACTTCGTCATGGATGGACAGCCCGGACTGCCCCAGCTAACCGGTGCTGGCTTTAACACGGGCAACCCGAACGCCGGCCCGGTCACGGGATCCGACAACTATGAGCTGCGCGACATGGTCACCATTACCAAGGGCAAACACAACCTTTCCCTTGGCGGTGAGTACTCTCTCGACAAGACCATGTTCTCTGCCAATCTGAATAATTATGGCGAGCTTACCTTCGGTCTCACGACTACCACGGCAGCGTCCTCGGGTGTTTTGCTTGCGGACTTTGACATGGGCCAATTCAGCGGATTTGAGCAGGACGCGCCTTATACCACGCATATCAGCACGTGGCACTACGCTGCGTTTGCTCAGGACAACTACCGCATCACACCCCGGTTCACTGCCAACCTTGGACTCCGGTGGGATATCGATACGCCTCCCGTCGATGCTCATGACAGGACGGGGTCGTTTGTTCCCGGCCACGCATCCACCGTTTTTAAGAGTATTGGAACTTCGGTTGTGCCGGTGGGCGATGTGACCGTAGGGGACAAGGGCATCTCTCGCGGCATCATCGGCACGAGTTTTGCCCACATTTCGCCTCGTCTCGGTTTTGCATGGGATCCGTTTGGGGACGGCAAGACCGCGATTCGCGCCGCGGCGGGCATCTTCTACGGCAATCCCGCAGGCAATGAGTGGAACCAGCCCGGCAACGCCCAACCGTTCTCCGTTCGCAACAACTTTGGCAACGGAACATCCCTCACCCACATTTACAATGTCGGTTTCCCAAGCACCGCTGCCGGCGGCGGCATCTTCCCGTACACCTATTCGCCGGCGAGTCCGAAATTCTTCGGGAGCCAAAGCATTGAAGCCATCAGCCCGAATTTTAAAGATTCGTCGGTCTACCAATTCAACCTCAGCGTGCAGCGGCAATTGCCTTACAAGATCAGCGCGACGGCAGCTTATGTAGGCACCCTTGGCCGTCACCTGAATACCTTCATCGACGCCAACTATGCGCCTTACGCAACTGTCAACTCTACCGGCGGCGCGTTAGTCGGCACTCTCGGCTCTTCAGCAGCTAGCTACGAGCAACGTCGTCAATTCGATGGCGGCATCAACCTTACGCCTGGCACACTGAACGGGATTACCTACCTGATCTCAGACCAGACATCCAACTATAACGGGCTTCAAGTCTCTGCGACCAAGACGATATCACACGGCTTCTCAGTCAGCGGTTTCTATGTCTGGAGCCGCGCGCTGGAAAGCGGAGAGTTCGTGGAGAATGGAGGCATGACTGCGCAGGATTTCGGCTACTTTGGCAAGCCCTTCACCGCGGCCAACAACTCCATGGGCGCGGTCGGCGGCGGCCTTGGGGAAGAATATGGCCTCATGAATAACAACCGTGACAGCAATTCGGCCATCTCCGGCATGTGGAAGATCGACTACTACCACGGATCGAACAAGATCGTGAAGGAAGTGGTCAACGGCTGGACAATCTCATCGGTCGCCTTTTTGCAGAGCGGCCTGCCGTTTTCGATGTCGGCAGCCAACCATAACGATGACTCTCAGAGCTCAAACCGCCCCAACGCGGTTCCTGGCGTTAGCCCCAAGCTCGATCCGCACCGCTGCCGTGTATGCGCCACTGGGGGTGTAATGTCGGCATGGTACAACACCGCGGCATTCACGAACAACGGACCTGGCCTGCCAGGGGGCATCGGACCAGGCGGCGCAGACGGCAACGTGGGACGCAACTCCTTACAGGGACCGGGCCTCAAGGACATGGATGCGGGCCTGCTGCGCGACGTTAAGCTTTATCGCTCCACCGTGTTCCAATTCCGCGCCGAGATCACCAATGTCATGAACTGGGTGAATCTCGGCCAACCGAACGGGTCTCTCACTGCGGGCGGCGCCGAAGGCACCATCACTGGAACAGTCGGCACCCAACGCGTTATTCAGTTGGGCGGACGGTTGACCTTCTAACTAACTGTTGTTCCATCATCGAGCCGGCGGGCAAGAAATTGCCCGCCGGCCCCACCTTACTGAGATGCTGGAGGATTTGTTTCGTGAAATCCGCGATCTGGAACCGTTGTTTTATCGCAATCATTGGTCTTTGGATATTGGGAAGTGTGCAGTTGAATGCGGAGTCAAATCCCACAGTTCTGGCTGACGTGGATCACCGCCAAAACATCAGTTTGAACGGCGATTGGCATACCATTATCGATCCGTACTTTGATGGCTTGTACACCTTCCATCGTGAAATTCGCAAAGATGGATACTTTTTGAACGAGTCTCCGCACCCGGGAAGCAACAACCTCCTGGAATATGATTTCAGCAAATCGCCTACGTTGAGGGTGCCAGGCGACTGGAACACACAGCGCGAGTCGCTCTACTACTACGAAGGGCTGATCTGGTATCAGCGGGATTTCGACTACAAACCTCAGGAGCATCACCGCACTTTTTTCCATATTGGCGCGGCGAACTACAAAGCGATCCTCTGGGTCAACGGAAGCCAAGTATGCCAGCATGAAGGCGGCTTCACTCCATTTGACTGTGAAGTTACCAAACTCCTGCATGCAGGGAAGAACTTTGCGGTAATTGCGGTAGACGATACCCGGGAGGCTGACGGCGTTCCGGGCGTGAATACGGATTGGTTTAACTACGGCGGACTCACCCGGGATGTGACGCTCGTTGATGTGCCGGAAAGGTTCATCGACGACTATGACCTGCATCTGAATCATGGCCGTACAGCGGTAGAAGGCTGGGTGCATGTTCAGGACGCAGCTCCCGGCGCCCGCGTAAGCGTCGCCATTCCAGAGCTCAACCTGAAAACTGATGCGACTGTGGACAGCCAGGGTCGCGCGGCGATCAAGCTGAATGTTGCCGGGATGCAATTTTGGTCGCCCGAGCAGCCTAAGCTGTATCAAGTTGTGTTGAAATCCGGCGACGATACTCTGCAAGATGAGATGGGTTTTCGCACGATCGAAGTGAGCGGCACGAAGATTCTGTTAAACGGGAAGCCAATCTTTCTGCGGGGAATTTCAATTCATGCAGAAGCCCCTTATCGCGGCGGGCGCGTCAGCAACGATGAAGATGTAGCTACGCTGCTCGGATGGGCACATGAGCTTGGGTGCAACTATGTCAGGCTTGCGCACTATCCGCATGATCAGCGCATGACACGCGCCACCGATCGGATGGGCATCCTGGTGTGGTCAGAGATCCCGGTCTATTGGGCCGAACACTTTGGGGATCCGGCCGTTCTACAAAGGGCCGAACAGCAGTTGACCGAGGAGATTCGCCGCGATCGCGATAAGGCCTCGATAATACTGTGGTCGATTGCAAATGAGACGCCGAACACTCCCGAGCGTACAAAATTCCTTAAGACGCTGGCAGGCGATGTCAGAGTGCTCGATTCGACACGGCTGGTGACGGCGGCGCTTCTTGTTCGATCTGAAGGGCACATAAAGTATGTCGATGACACGCTGGGCGAAGCACTCGACGTCATTGGAGCAAACGAGTACATCGGCTGGTATGAACAGAGCCCAGATGGGGCCGACACCACTGAGTGGAAGATCGCCTACGATAAGCCGCTCATCATCAGCGAATTTGGCGGGGACGCCAAGGCCGGCCTGCACGGGCCGGAAACCGAGCGCTGGACCGAGGAATTCCAGGCAAGCCTCTTCCAGCATCAGCTTCCCATGCTGAATCGCATTCCTCAATTGCGCGGAATGAGCCCGTGGATTCTGATGGATTTCCACTCTCCCCGTCGACAACTTCCTGGCATTCAGGATGGCTTCAATCGCAAGGGTCTGATATCGGATCAGGGCGAGAAAAAGAAGGCGTTCTACCTTCTGCAAAAGGTNNTCCGCGTCTGACTAATGAGTGTTGTTGAAGTAACCTCCATAGCGCCTGCTCGCAAGAGCAGGCGCCTTTTTTGACCCATCCGCCACAAGTTTTTCTATTCAGGATGCGCAAAGGAATGCGCCCAGCCTCCGCCTGCCATCTCTTTCTGCGGTTTGCTCGGCTCGAACTTTATGATTTCACGCACGGGTCCGAGCTTCGGATGGCGATTGCGGGAGATTGCATGAACCAAGAACAGAAGAGTACCTCTAGAATCACCCCATCTAACGCTATAACTCATGTAACTACGATTAGTTAAAAAA
>PLOI01000135.1 GCA_003142015.1 Acidobacteriaceae bacterium
TCGGAATCGTCAATGCTTCCATAACGCCGCCTCATCTCCGTCAGATAGTCCAGCTTGGACTGTCGAGGTGCATCCCACGCGGAGAGGGTTCGAGCTTTTCCACCGCGCCACGTCGACACAAGCTCCAAAATTCGTCCTTTGCGCGTTTCCCCGACGTGTAATATCCGCTCTTCTCCGCCGCTACCCTCCGCAGTTTGCAGTTCGATGTCGAGGGGGTCTCCAAGAACAACTTCCTCGGCCTCTTGCGGAGTCACTTTGTGTCGGGCCAAATACCGCTGGTTGGCCTCGTCCCAATCAAAAATCAGCAGTTGCTCGTTCATATACGCTCCCAAATATAGGCCACGCGATGGGCTTCTGTCTCGGAGCGTCAATTGTATTTACAGTGTATGCTGTTTCCTGCCTTTGTCAAGACACTCCGCGCTTGATCGAATCCAGCAGCGCTCCATCAATCCGCGTCTGCCAGCCGGGGCCGGTAGCTTTGAAGTGCTCGATCACTTCGGGCGAGAAGCGCAGCGAGACCAGTTTCTTTGTCGGGGCTTTTTGCGGGCCGCGCTTGCCTCGGCGCACGATCTTGCCGTTGCGGGTCAGGTCGGCCTGGGTGAGCCATGCGCGCGCCGCATCAGCATCGTTCGGGTTGTAGGGGCCGTCCTCCGGCTCGTAGGGAATCGCGGCTCCCTCTTTGAAGGCTCGCACGCGCTCCCAATCAGTTTCACTCTTTGTCGCCTTATCCCTAACGAACATCATTTAATTGTATCTACAATATAAGTAAATTGAAAGCGGATGCGCTACGGATATCCATGAAGCGAACAGGCTGCGGAAAAAATCGGGATTTCGAGTGAAATTGGCGGAAAACATCCCTCCGGGACTAAAGCCCGCATTGATTTTGCTGGCTTTATGCGGGGGTTGAAACCCCGCCTCCCTCCGTTTTGAGTTTTTCCGCAAGCTGTAAAGTCGTGCCCTTTTAAAACACAAGCGGCCATCTGCGTGGCGGACTACGCTAGCCGGGCTTGGTGGCGAAATAGTCGGCGACTTGCTGCCAGTTATCTACGCGTAAAAAGCCGGTGGCTGTGAGGTTGTGGGGGGCTGTGTAGAGCAGGCCCTGGCCCTCAAAGCGGAGAAGATTCTTGGGCAGGTCGTCGATGAGATACTCGGCGCGGAGGATGGACTTGTCGCCGCAGAAGACGTAGCGCGTGGGCGGGATGAAGGGAAAGTGGCGCTGTAGCCAGCGGTACTTGGAGCCAAGGGAGTTGGGGACGGCCATGGCCTGCGTGGCGATGAAAATATCAAATCGCGCGGAGAGCTGCTGGAGCACATCCTGTGCACCGGGCATGAGGGCCAGGTCCTCGAAGAAATCCTCGGCGTCGAGGAAGGCGCGAAGCTGTTGCCGGCGGTCGACGGGCGTAATCTCAAATAGGCCCTTGCCGGCCAGATCCTGAGGGGTAACAGCCTCGTCGAAGGTCTGGTTGTAGCGGCGAAGGTGCTCGGCGAGAGTGTCCGCCATGACCTCATCCATGTCCACACAGATGCGCTTCACGAGCTGCTCCCAGGTTGCGGCCGTTCAGGATTGCTACCGCTAAAGAAAAGGTTAGCAGGGACGGCGTGGCGGCTCTAGTCCTCTGACCGTATGAATTCGTCCTTTGGCATTTGTGGTATCCCACCCTTTCGCCANNGGCGAAAGGATGGGGCACGGAGTTGGTACAAAATCAAGCGGTCAGAGACCTAGTCCTCTGGCGCCGGAGGCTTCGCGGTTTTGCGTTTGGGCTTGGCGTCCGGCTGTTGCGCTGGAGCGGGGGCCATCGACGGGTCCCAGTAGAGCAGGCGGTTGCAACTGTCGCAGGTGAGCAGCTCGCCTTCGCGAAGCTGGTTCCACATCTGGGGCCGGACGCCCATGCGGCAACCGGTGCATTGCTGATTTTCAACGCGGGCGAGACCAGTGCCGCGGGAGGCGCAGAGTCGATCAAAGCGCATGATCCACTCGGTCTCGATAAGCGGCCGGATGGCTTCGCGCTCGGCGGTGAGGGTGGCCTGCTGGCGGGCGACTTCGGCCTGGCGAAGACTGATGCGTTCGCGGGTATTGTCGAGTGCGGCGGCAAGCGACTCTACCTTGGCGCGGGCGGCGGCCAGCGCGGCTTCCTGGGCTTCGGTGCGTTCCAGGCTGGCGAACTCCTCGTTTTCCAGGCGCTCGGCCTCGGCCTCGGCAAAGTGGAGCTCGTGCTCGACGGCATTGGCCTGGGCGGGGGTGGTGAGAGAGTCTTGCTGGGCGCGATAACGGGCAGCCTTCTGGCGGTGGGCGCCGATCTCGCGATCGAGGCGGCTGCGGAGCGATTCTTCGCGGCTGAGGGCGGCTGAAGCCTCCGCGGCCAGGCGTTCAGCGGCGGTGAGGGCAGCCTGAGCCTCGGCGATTTCCGCCGGCAGGGCGCGGGCAACCTGGGCCAGGCGGGTTCGTTCCAACTCCACCGCTTGCAGCTTTACGAGGTTTTCAATGTGCTCTTGCATCCGTTCATTGAAGTCTACGGCATTTGCCATGCATTCAGAAAATGGGGGCGGCGGAATCCTGCGACAATAGAAGCCAATTGGGAGGCGGGTTTGGCAGAGGTGCGGAGATCGTTCTGGCGCAGACACTGGTGGGCAAAGTGGGTTGCGGGCGGATTGCTGCTCACGCTGGCCGGTGCGGCTGTGGTTGTGGACGTGGCGCTGCATCGGGCGGAGCCGTTCTTGCGCGCGCGCATTGTGGACGGGCTTGCGGATCGCTTCCACGCCCGGGTGGAGCTGGACAGCTTTCACGTGTCGCTGGCGAATGGGCTTTGGGCCGAGGGCAAGGGGCTGCGCATCTGGCCGCCGGCGCGGGTGGAGGGCGTGGCAGTTGCGGCGGGCCAAGAGGGAGCGAAAGAGGCTGAGCCGCTGATCCGGCTTGCGGAGTTTCGTTTTCATGCGCCGCTCGAATACCGGCCGGGCAAACCAATTCACATTTCTGTGGTGGAGTTGAAGGGGTTGAACGTTCATCTGCCGCCGAAGTCGCACTTTGAGCATGGAGCGGCGAGGGACACGGGCAGATCCGAATCCGCCGGCAAACCCAGGGGTGCGGCGGGGCTGGTGCGTTTTGAGGTGGAGACGATGGAGTGCACCGGCGCCGAGCTGGTGCTGGAAACCAGCAAGCCGGGCAAGCTGCCGCTGGAATTTGCGATTGCGCACTTGAGGCTGACCAACATTGCTTCTGGAGGGGCAATGGGGTTTGATGCCGAGCTGACCAACCCGAAGCCCGTGGGGACGATTCATGCGACGGGGAGCTTTGGGCCGTGGCAGACAGCCGACCCTGGCGAATCGCCGCTTGCCGGCGATTACAGCTTTGAGCACGCGGATCTGGCCAGCTTCAAGGGGATTGCGGGGATTCTCTCGTCGACCGGGCACTACGAGGGCACGCTGCGCGACCTGACCGTGGATGGGCAGACCCAGACGCCGGATTTCCGGCTGACGCACTTCGGGGCTGCGCTGCCGCTCACCACGCGCTTCCACGCACGGGTGGACGGGACCAACGGGGACACATGGCTGGAGCCTGTGGATGCGACGCTGGGCCACTCGCACTTTTCCGCGCGGGGGCAGATTGTGCGCGTGCCGGGACCGGTCGTGGAGGGCGCGCAGCAGTACGGCGGGCACGATATTGCGCTCACGGTCAACGTGGACAGGGCTCGGATCGAGGATTTTCTGCGGCTTGCCAGCCGCTCGGGCAAAGTGCTGCTGACCGGCGATGTGACGATGAAGACCAGTTTGCATATTCCGCCGGGTCCGGCGCCTGTACAT
Source organism: Acidobacteriaceae bacterium (assembly GCA_003142015.1). Taxonomy (GTDB): domain Bacteria; phylum Acidobacteriota; class Terriglobia; order Terriglobales; family Acidobacteriaceae; genus Telmatobacter. Next base: position 3,799 of record PLOI01000135.1, read on the forward strand.
GAGCGGCTGGTGCTGAACGGCAGCTTTGCGCTGAGCAATGCGCGGTTTGCGAGCGCGAAGATTCAGGGACGCATCACGGAGCTGAGCCTGCGTGGGCAGGGGCGGCCAGGAGATGTGAAGACCACCGATCCAGCGAGCATTTTGTCGCACATGCAAAGCAGCTTCCAGTTGGCGGCCGGGGTGATTACGCTACCGGCGCTGGACTACACCGTGCCGGGAGCGCAGATTCAACTCAAAGGCACGTATGGCCTGGAGGGCGGCGCGCTGAACTTTGCGGGCACGGCGAAGATGGAGGCTTCGGTATCGAGAATGGTTGGCGGGTGGAAGGGATTGCTGCTCACGCCGGCCGACCGCCACTTCAAGAAAGAAGGAGCGGGGACCGAGGTTCCCATCCACATCGAAGGAACGCGCGAGCAGCCGAAGTTCGCGATCGGTCTCAACCGGATGAAGCCGGACGAGAAGCGGTAGGGCCGGGGCGGCCGGCCGAGAACTGATTTCATACGTTACACCGTTGCGAATCCATGAGCAGCGGAGGCGAGTCGAGGAGTTGTCAATGAATTGGAGTAAAGTCGTCGCAAGCGGCGCCATAGCCCTGTTTCTGGGGGCTGCGGCGCTATCCGCAGGCGGGCAGAGTGCGCCCGTCCCACCCGCACCGCAATCCGTCGGCACAATCCAGAGCAGCGCGCGGGACTGGTGGAAGAACGCCGTAATTTACCAGATCTACCCACGCAGCTTCCAGGACTCAAACGGGGACGGCATCGGCGACCTGAACGGCATCACTCAGCGGCTGGACTACCTGAAAGAGCTGGGTGTGGAGGCCATTTGGCTGACGCCCGTTTACCCATCGCCGCAGGTGGATTTCGGCTACGACATCTCGGACTATAAGAGCATTGACCCGCAATATGGCACGCTGGCCGACTTTGACCGCCTGGTGGCCGAGGCCGGGAAGCGGCATATTCGCATCGTCATGGACATGGTGATGAACCACACATCGGACAAGCATGAGTGGTTCATTCAATCGCGCTCGTCGCGCTCCAATCCCTATCGCGACTGGTATATGTGGCGCGACGGGAAGGGTGAAACAGCAACCGATAAGGGCGCGCCGCCCAATAACTGGCAGTCGGAGTTTGGCCACTCGGCGTGGCAGTGGGACGAAAAGACGCGCCAGTACTACTATCACAAGTTCTATATCCAGCAGCCGGACCTGAATTGGTACAACCCCAAGGTGCATGAGGCATTCAGAGATATCATCAGCTTCTGGCTGAAGCGCGGCGTGGGCGGTTTCCGGTTCGATGCCATTACCACCTTGTTTGAGGACCCCAATCTGGCCGATGAGGGCGTGGTCAAAGACAAGGACGGCAACCCGATAATCAATGCCTTCGGCGAACCGCAACTGGATGGCTCGAAGACTGAATTCCTGCCTGGCTTGCATGCGGTGATGCAAGAGATGCGGGCCACGGCGGACACCTTCAACTCCAACAAATTTCCGGGCACGCGGGTTCTGATCGGCGAAACTTATCTGCCTGACATCACCGGGCTGACCAAGATGTACGGGCCGCCGGACAAGCCGGAGTTCGAGCTGCCCATGGACACACAAGTGGGCTTTATCGACAAACTGGACGTGGTCCAGTTCCGTGCAAAATTGACCGAAGCGGAGACCGGACTGGGCGGCCATGTGCCGTTGCTGGTCTTCGACAACCACGACAACCCGCGCCTGGACGCGCGCTATGGCGACGGCGTTCACGACACAGACATTCAGCGCGTACTTTCGGCGGTGCTGTTTTTGAGCCGCGGAGCGGCGCTGTTCTATTACGGCGACGAAGTTGGAATGAAGACGACCCCGCCGGTCCGCAAAGAAGACGTAAAGGATCCAATGGGCGTGACCGGCTGGCCAAAGGAAAAGGGCCGCGACGGGGAGCGTACGCCGATGCAGTGGGACGCGAGCGCAAATGCGGGATTCACGACAGCCGGGGCCACGCCCTGGCTGCCTGTTCCGCCCAGCGCCGCCACCATTAATGTTGAAGCTGAGGCCGGTGATCCCAACTCGTTGCTTGCTTGGTACCGGAGCGTCATCCGTCTCAAGAAAACTAATCTGGCCTTTGCGCGCGGCGATAACACCATGCTGGATGCAAGTAACACCAAAGTCCTGAGCTGGCTGCGGAAGGCGCCGGGCGCGCCGCCGGGGGTGGTCTCAGCTAACTTCACCGCCGAGCCGCAAACGGTGAGCCTCAGTGTTCCCGGCTTCGGCGGCAAAGTGAAAACCCTGCTGAAAACTCCCGGCGCGGCCGATCCCACCTCGCTTGGGCAAATCCAGCTCGGTCCATTCGGGGTTTATGTTGGGGAAATACAGTAACTATCCGAATGTTACTTGCCTGAAACAAATCGGGCGGCTCCCGTAGTAATGCGAGCCGCCGATTGTCACTGGATTGCGCGCTTTTACCCGCTTCACAGTGCATCTATCGCGCTCCTGTATAATTCTCCGTTGCTTCAAAATGAAGCAGCGGAGGAACTGAATGGACGTCATGTGGCTGATTCCGTTGGGGGCACTGGCTCTCATTTTCCTTATTGTGATTCTGAGCAGCTTCTTTACCGTGAACACGGCTGAAGTAGCCGTGATTACACGCTTCGGCAAGTTTCTTCGCGCCGCCGATCCGGGCTTGAACTGGAAGCGTCCGTTCTTCGACACGGTTGCCGGCATGGTAAGTCTGCGCGTAAATCAGATTTCGCTGACCATGGAGACCAAGACAAAGGACAATGTCTTCGTCACCATTCCGATTTCGGTGCAGAATCGCGTGCGCCCGGAGAAGGTTTACGATGCGTTTTATAAGTTGTCTGACCCGACGGCGCAGATCAAGAGTTATGTGGAGCAGGTGATTCTGGGCCACGTGCCGGGGATGACGCTGGATGAGGTCTTTGCCTCGCAATCGTCAATCGCCGCGGCGGTTAAGCAGGAGCTCGATGCGGACATGGCGACCTTTGGCTTCGAGATTGTGAATGTGCTGGTGACAGATATCGTTCCCGATCAAAAAGTAAAGTCGGCCATGAACGACATCAACGCGGCACAGCGCGAACAGGTAGCGGCCAACGCGCGCGGCGAGGCGGAAAAGATCCTGGTGGTCAAGAAGGCCGAGGCCGAGGCCGAGAGCAAGGCCCTGCAAGGCCAGGGCATAGCCAATCAGCGCAAGGCGATCATTGAAGGGTTGCAGACTTCAATCGAACAGTTCCAGAAGGTGGTGGATGGGGCGTCATCGCGGGATGTCATGCAGTTAGTGCTGGTGACACAGTACTTTGACACGCTTAAGTCCATTGGCGAAAGCGACAAGACCAACACGCTGTTTTTGTCCCACACGCCTTCGGCTGTAAAGGAAGTTTCGGATCAGATTCTTGAGTCCATGCTGGTGGCGCAGCAAGCAAAGAACTGAAGCTGGAGTTGGGGTTTCTGCCTTTTCGCCGGTCTTTTCTAGAAAGGCCGGCGAAAAGGACGGGAGCTTGCCCGCAGACCGATTGCATTTGATTCTGATAAAGGCGGTTGGATTAGCTGACTTGCCTTTGCGCAGAGTGCATCGGCTCTGCCATTGGCCGCAGAGTCTGCGAGAGAATTGTCCAGAGCGGAACGCCTTATATTAGGAGGCCGTTTTGGCCGATGCTGCTTTGAGCAGTTCCTTTTCCGCTCGCAGCCAGTCCTGCTCCGCGTATCCATCCAGGCGGCCGCGCGCCGCCCAATAACTTTTCGCAAGCCGTTCGATCTCTTCGCGAGTAGGCTTCGAGCTTATAGCGGCATTCGCTTTCTTTGTCGTGGTTTTTGTTGTTGCTGAGCGTGGTTTAGCGGTTATCTTTGTCTTCTTCGTTGTATCTGCCATTCGAATTTCCTCCGTTGGATCCGCCGTAAACGTACGAGGCATCCCTTTCAGAATACAAAAACTCCCCTTTGAACGCGAATGAATTCGTTCCGGAGTACCCTTTTGTTCAACAATCTGGATGCGGTGGCGTTCACAGTTTCACAGTCTCACAGGAAATAGGAAGGGGATAGGGGTGACTGGTGTGGGGGTACGGACCGTTCACATCCCTGACAAGAAACAGGATTCTCATCGTTCTGCAAATTGAGGAATATAGAAGAAAACGGCAGCGAAGGGTTTCCTGTCAAATGCGGCTAGTTGGCCCCCGCTGCGCGAGGTTGGCAGGTTGGCAAGTTGGCGGGCGGCGTCGATTGAATCGAGTTTCAGCCTTCTTGCCCGTGCCCCGCCCGGCGTGTTTGACTAGGTTCCGAAGGTAGACGACAGACAATGGCTTACATCCTTGCACTGGACCAGGGGACAACCAGTTCCCGCGCGATTCTTTTTGACGAGGCGGGCACGATTGCCGCCGTGGCGCAGCATGAGTTTGAGCAATTCTTCCCGCAGGCAGGCTGGGTGGAACACGATCCAATGGAGATTTTGACCAGCCAACTTGCCTGCGCAATCGAGGTGCTTGGCAAGGTGGGCGCGCGGCCCCGTGACGTGGCGGCCATCGGCATCACCAACCAGCGCGAGACGGTGATTGTGTGGGAGCGCGCGACGGGCAAGCCGATTCATCGGGCTATTGTGTGGCAGGATCGCCGCACGGCCGCGCGGTGCAAGGAGTTGGAGGAGAGCGGGGTCGGGGAGACAGTCTCGAATAAAACCGGGCTGGTTCTGGACCCGTATTTTTCCGCCACAAAAGTGGGCTGGATTCTGGACCATGTGCCGGGCGCGCGGGCGCGGGCCGAGCGGGGCGAATTGGCCTTTGGCACCGTGGATAGTTGGTTGATCTGGCACCTGACCAGCGGGCAGCGGCACGTGACGGACGTGACCAATGCCTCGCGGACGCTGCTCTTCAATATCGTGAAGGGCGAGTGGGATGCAGAGCTGCTGCGCGTTTTCGGCGTTCCCGAGAGCATGTTGCCGAAGGTGGTGTGGTCGAGCGAGCGAGTGGGCGAGGTGACCACGACTCTGGGCCTGGGCGGCGTGGAAATTGCGGGCATCGCAGGGGATCAGCAGGCGGCTCTGTTTGGACAATTGTGCTGGAAGGCGGGCGAAGCCAAGAACACTTATGGGACAGGCTGCTTCCTGTTGCAAAATATCGGCACGGGACGCGACGGCAACGGGACGGGATTTGTGCGCTCGAAGCACCGGCTGATTACCACGCTGGCGGCTAGCGCGCAGCATCGCCTGGAGTATGCGCTGGAGGGCAGCATCTTCATCGGCGGCGCGGTGGTGCAGTGGCTGCGCGACAATTTGAAACTGATTGGCTCGTCGGCAGAGGTTGAGGCGTTGGCAGCGGGCGTGCCGGATTCGGGTGGGGTAGTGCTGGTGCCGGCGTTTGTAGGACTGGGCGCGCCGCATTGGGACCCGCACGCTTCCGGATTGCTCATCGGCTTGAACCGCGGAACGACGCCGGGACACATTGCGCGGGCGGCTCTGGAGAGCATCGCCTTCCAAGTAGCCGACGTGCTGGAGGCCGTACAGAGCGAGACCGGCACACCGCTGGCGGCGCTCAGAGTGGATGGCGGCGCGGCGGTGAACAATCTTTTGATGCAATTCCAGGCCGACGTGTTGGGTGTGCCGGTGGTGCGTCCGCAGGTGACTGAGACGACCGCTCTGGGCGCCGCGTATCTTGCGGGGCTGGCCACGGGATTCTGGGCGGGACCTGAGGATTTGCGCGCCAAGCGGCAGGGCGACGTGCGATTTGAACCCGAGATGGATGCAGGTGAGCGAGCCGAACGGCGTGGACGTTGGCAACGTGCCGTGGAGCGGGCCAAAGGCTGGAGCGAGTGATCAGCCGGGCAAACCAATTCCGGGCCTATCCGGCAATGACAGCTTTGAAAGCCTCGCGGGCGGCGGCAACGGTAGCGGCAATCTCTTCAGCGCCGTGCGCTGTGCTCAGGAAGGCCGCTTCAAATTGCGAGGGCGGGAGCCAGACGCCGCAATTGAGCATCGCGCGGTGGAAGCGTCCGAAGGCGGCCGTGTCACTCTGGGCGGCCTGGGCGTAGTTTGTGACGGGATTCGCCGTGAAGAACCAGGTCCACATGGAGCCTACGCGGTTGAGGGTGAGCGGAACGCCTGCGCGGGCGGCTTCGGCGGCCACGCCCTCGGCGACGGCTTTGGCCGTGGCTTCAAGCTGCGGGTAAACCTGAGCGGCGTGCTCCTGCAAGTAGCTGACGGTGGCGATGCCCGCGGCCATGGCCAGCGGATTGCCGCTGAGAGTTCCGGCCTGATAGACCGGGCCGAGAGGCGCGAGCAGGTCCATGAATGCGCGCTTGCCGCCGAAGACGCCCACGGGCAATCCTCCGCCGACAATCTTGCCCAGCGTGACCAAATCAGCATCAACGCCATAAAGCTCCAACGCGCCGCCCAGCGCCACGCGGAAGCCGGTCATCACTTCGTCCGCAATCAACAACGCGCCTTCGCGCTGCGTAATAGCGCGAAGGCCAGCTAGGTAGCCCGGAGCAGGCGCGATGCAGCCGGCGTTGCCGACCACCGGCTCAAGAATCACAGCCGCGATAGCGTCGGGATGGGCCGCGAAAGCCGCCTCAACCGCAGCGAGGTCGTTGTAGGGCAGGGCCAGAGTAAGGTGAGCGATCTCCTCCGGAACGCCAGCCGAGCCGGGAATACCAAAGGTCGCGACGCCAGAGCCTGCCTTCACCAGCAGCCCATCCGCGTGGCCGTGGTAGCAGCCCTCAAACTTGACAATAATTTTGCGGCTGGTAACGGCGCGCGCCAGACGGATGGCGCTCATGGTGGCTTCGGTGCCGGAGCTGACGAAGCGCAGTTTTTCGATTGATCGGTAACAGGCGAAAACGCGCTCGGCGAGATCGGCCTCAGTGGCCGTCGAAGCGCCAAAGCTGGCCGAGTTGCGCGCTGCTCTCTGGATGGCTTTAACCACCGGCGGAAAGGCGTGGCCCAGAATCATCGGCCCCCAGGAGCCAAAGTAGTCGATGTACCGGTTGCCGTCGGCGTCCGTGAGCCAGGCGCCCTGAGCGCTCTCGACAAACGGCGGCGCGCCCCCCACTGCGCGAAAAGCCCGCACGGGCGAGTTGACGCCGCCGGGAAAGAAGCGCTCGGCGCGCTGCTGCAGACTCAGGGAACGGATGCGGAGGGGGGTTGGCGCTTGGGAACTCATCGTGGGTCCAGTATAGAGGGCGAGAGACTCGCGCATCATCCGAATTGAATCGTGCGCCTCTGGGCCCGCATCCCGTTGAAGGTGAGCTGCCTTGCAGAACTCGGCGACCGGCTGGTGGTGATCTTCGATGGCCATTGCGGGCTGTGCAATCGGACCGTGCGGTGGCTTTTGCGGCGCGACCGGCGGGACCAGCTGCGCTTTGTGGCTTCAGAATCGGAAATGGCGGCTGGGCTGCTGGCGCGGCATGGAATCAACTCGCCGGATGCGGAATCCGGCCCTGCCACGATTCTGGCTGTCTTGAATTTCGGCGGCCCGGCGGAGCGAGTACTGGCGCGGTCGGAGGCGGTTCTGGCACTGCTCGGCCAATTGCCGAAGCCCTGGCCGGCGGTCGCAACCGCTCTCGGCTGGATTCCGCGTCCACTGCGCGACCTGGGCTACAGGCTGATTGCCCGCTGGCGCTACCGCATCTGGGGACGGCTGGAAAGCTGCCCGGTTCCTACAGCTGAAGAGCGAAAGCGGTTTCTCTAGGACACAGCCAAAACCCTGCAAATGCTGCTAAAATCAACATTCCCGGCCAGCCGCGCCGCATGAGAAATCCATCCGCAGAAAGCCGCACCGTGTCTGACGAACCCAAATCCAAATCCGTGACCCACGCCGGCACCGGCGTGGACATCAGCAGTGGCGACCGCGCCAAGGAGCGCCGCACCTATCTGGCGCAAAAGACCTTCAATCGCAATGTGTTAGGCGGGATGGGCGGCTTTGGCTCGCTTTTCCGCCTGGACCTCCAGCGCTGGAAGAACCCCATTCTGGTGAGTTCGGGCCATGGGGTGGGGGCCAAGCTGAAGGTGGCCTTTGAACTGGGAATGCACCGCACGGTGGGAGCGGACCTGGTAAATCACTGCATAAACGACATTGCCGTGCAGGGCGCCACGCCCTTGTTTTTCCTCGATTACATGGCTGGAGGCAAGCTGGACCCGGAGGTGGCCGAGAGCGTGGTGACCGGCCTGGCCGACGCATGCAAAGCCAGCGGCTGCGCCCTGATCGGCGGCGAGACGGCGCAGATGCCGGGCTTTCAGGCCGATGGGGAGTACGACCTGGCGGGCTTCATTGTGGGCGCGGTGGACCGCGACAAGATGGTGACTGGCACGGGGATCAAGGCAGGCGACGTACTCGTCGGGCTTCCCTCTACCGGGCTGCATACCAACGGTTATTCACTGGCATACAAGCTGATGTTCGAAGTGGCCGGCTACAAGCCCACGCAGTATGTGACCGCCATCAAGGAAAAGGCCGGCGCGGCGTTGATGAAGACCCATCGCAGCTACCTCCATGTGGCTCAAAAGCTGGTGACGGCGGGGCTGACGACGGGCATGGCGCACATCACAGGCGGCGGAATCACCGAAAACCTGCCCCGCATCCTGCCCAAAAACACCACGGCGCAGATCGAGATCGGTTCCTGGCCGGCACTGCCGATCTTCGAGCATCTGCGCGACCTGGGCCAGGTTTCGCAAGAGGAGATGATGCGCACATTCAACATGGGCATCGGGCTGATCGCGGCTATCCCGGCGGTCAAATTCGCGCGCGCAAAAAACCTGCTGGACAGGGCCGAAGAGAAGTTCTACGTCATCGGACGCGTGGTCAAGGGCGAGCGCCGGGTACAGTACACATAATTTAGAGGCCAGCCACGGAACGCGAGCCAGAACCCGGCGTGGCTGGCGAACTGACTTCGCAGGCGGGGAGCAGGCGGTGTTCAGGCCAATTTACGCCGTCAAGCGACAATGTTTTTTTCTTGTTTTTCAAGTCATTGTTCAATAAGTGACAGAAGTTTCTCTCGCTTTGCAGAAGATATAGCAAAGAGTGCCTAGGCTAGTAGGTAGCCAGACAAGAGACGGAAGTGCCGCGCCCGGCGAATGTGTACGCCCTCCCTCACAGCGGTTCTTCAATTCACTTGCCCACACCAGCGCTGTGCGGTGTGTCTTTTTCTTGAGGAAAAAGACACGCGACGGTAACGGTTTCGGCGAACTGCAATTGAAGAACCGCTGCAGCGGATGGGTTCCGGGGCGCGGGGCCGTCTCGTGTCTGTGCCATCGCGGCTCTCCGCCGCGAGCCTCAGAGCCGCAACCACGGTGGCGCTCGAATTCGGAGAGACGTGACAAATCGAGACCAGCAGCAGGCCGGAAAGACGCCCGCCGCTGATCTCGATTTTCTATTGCGCGGAAGCAGATTAAGCCAATTCCGCGCCTGCCAAATCCCATATAAACCAGGGCGGCTGTGGCCGCCTTTTTCTTTGCGAGGAGCTTTCCGCATGAATCCCATTTCGAATATCTGGAACCACCCCAAAACCTCGGCCGCCGGGCTGCTGATCGCGGTCGTCACCATTGCCAGTGTGCTTTCGCAGCAGGGCATCACGCTGGGTAGTGCTGGCAGCGGCACCGTGGTCGCGCTGGTGAGCGGCCTGGCCACCGCTCTTCTGGGTCTGCTGGCGCGCGATCCGGCTAACCCCGCTTCCAGCGCCAACTCCGCTAACTCCACCGCCAGGCTGGGCGCATGGGCGCTGATTGCCCTGCTGCTGCCCTTGCCTTTCGTGAGCGGCTGTTCGGAAACTAGCGTGGCACAGAATATCGTCAACTGGACGCCGGCGCTGGAGAGCGCGGTGGCGACGGTGGATTCGACAGCCGCCTTGCTGGCGCCTGCGGACGCGCCGGTCTTTGCCGCTGCCACGGCGGGCTTTGACGCCGCCTCGAACCTTCTGGTCGCCCAGGCCAAGGCGTACCTAGCCAATCCTTCGGCATCCGTGCTGGCCCAACTGCAGGCCGCCGTCGTGGCCTTTCAGCAGCAGGTGAACGCATCGCTCTTGTCGGCGGCAAAGATTACCAATCCCGCCAGCCAGCAGTCTGTATTGAACGCAGTCAACGCCGTGGGAACCGTCGTGCTGGCTATGCTCGCGCTGGTGCAGTCAGTCTCCAGCAAGGTTGCGGTGGCGCGGATGGCCTCTCAATCCACCATCAAACTAGCCACGGTGCGGCCCTACATGGATGAAAGCAAGGCTGTTGCGATGATAGCTAGCCACTATGGCGAACCGGCCGAGTGGGCGCACGACCAGGAGCAGCAGGTGGAACTGAACGCGGCCCAAGCCGGTTTCTAGGCAGGTGTAAACCGTTTTTTGGTGACCGCAGAGCGCAACGCGGCCAGGACGCCGATGAAGTATCTGGCCGCGTTTTTTCAATTGTGAACGGAGAATGCACTTCACGCAGATTTGGCCATTGAATTGCGTGCAGCATGAGATAGGGAACGGCTTGGAAGCTGCCCCGCGTTGATACAATGGAGATGGAAAGGCAGAAGTTGATGTTAACTAACGTTATACCCCCTTTCCAAAGGAGCCGGGACAGCGTATTATTCCCGCACTATGGCAAATCAATCTGTTTCGCCGAATCAACCATTGAGCGTGAATCTAAGGGATGTTCCTATCACCAATCCGAACAACCTGAGTGCGACCTACGCGAATCATATGGGCGTAAGTGCGACTATGACCGATTTCACCATCTACTTTTTAGAGATGGGGCAGATTCCCGGGCCAAAAGGGACGGTTCAAAAGCAGGAGATGAAGGCAGTTGTAACGCTCCCGATTATGTCCGCTGCGGGACTTATAGGGGTTCTCCAACAAGTGTTGGAAACACACAAGGAAAAACTAGCCGAACTTGGAAAGACGAACCCCATTGCCACGAAATAAGGACATCCTTTGGGTACGACAAGATGTCCTCGAAAATGCTGTATCGTATTACGTCGAGACATCAGAGATGCATGCATCAAAGCATGCCTTCGATAAATACCCAGCGACAGATGAACACATCTACCAGGCCATTGTTGACCCAGATCACGCTCATAGGAGCTTGGACCCAGTGATCGCGGATGAATCCTGTATTTTCGAAAAGTTCTTTGAAGCGGAAAAGCAGCGTTTCTTTGTGCCAGTTCTTTATGAAGGGGTAGTGGTTCCGTGCGATTACGATCAAGGCGGGAAAAAGGGGAGGGTTTTGACAGGCTACTTTCCGGGCCGTCCTAACAACAGTTCCACCATCGGCGAAATATTTTGGTCGAAGCCAGAATCCGATGGCGAGAAAGGCACACAATGACCTTCGAACACGATGAGTCCGCAGATGTGTTGTGGGTTTCAATCTCTGAACCGTCGTCGTTGTGCGTCTACGTGGAAGGACAGACCCCCGGCGTCATTCTACGTATAGAGGAGTCAACAGGTGTGGTTTGCGGTTTTCAGATACTCGTTTGGAGCCGAAGGATCAGCAAAGGCCCAATCCTCATCCCAGAGGTAACCGATACTGAGTTCCAAGAACAATGGGTGAAGAATCTATCACTTATCCGAGGCAATGTGATACTTTAATGCATTTTGTGCTGTACGAATCGAAAAGGTGTTGAGCAATCTACATACTTCTTCCGTAGATTCTCCCGCAGTGTGACCCGAGTCACGGAGCCAACTAGCCCGAACTGGATAGCCTTGAATGGATGGCGCATTGTCCAGAAGCGCCCACATCATCAAGGAGTTTCATCATGGCTTATGTAATTACCGATGCGTGCATCAAGGATTTTGTCTGCGCTGCGGAGTGCGCCACCGCCGCCATCATGCCCGCTGCAGCCGACGATCCAAAAGCCGGCGGCCTCTCCCAGTTGTTCATCAACCCGGACGAGTGCATTGATTGCGGCAACTGCGTATCCCTCTGTGCGCAGAGCGCAATCTTTTCCATCGACGACCTGCCGGCCGATATGGCGCATTTCGCCGAGAAAAACAAAGCCTATTTCAATTAGGTCCCTGACCGCATGATTTCGTATCTTCAGGTTCGAGGTTTCCCACCCTTTCGCCAGGAAAAAGGCGAAAGGATGGGGCACGGAAGATAATACATAAACAATCGGTCCGAGACCTGGGGCGCTTGCGGTTCTTCTGCAAAAACGGAATGGCGCGGGGCTTCAGCCCCGGCGGCCTCTGAAAATCTGTTTCCGAACACGCATTGAAACCCCCACCATCTCTCACCGTCCGGTATGGCCGGGCGACGGCGAAGCTGTAGCTGGAACAGTCCTGGGTTGGGCTTGTGCTGGGGCAGGCTCTGCAGCAGGCCCAGGAGCCTCCGCAGCCTGAGTTTGCGCTGGAACGGATGGCACTGCTGCCGTTTGCGCCGCCGCAGTTTGCATCAGCCAGCTCATCGGCATCACCGGCAGGGTAAGCGTCTGCACCGTTTCCGTGTCGTCGCGCAGCTTCAGGTAGAGCACGCCGTTGGCCGGATGGGGGACACTCAACTGGGTTCCCGTAAAATCCGAAGGCACATCGATTGGGTTGTCGAACTCCGATGTGGCGGAGATGGACGCGGCCAGGAAGAGATTGGTTCCGATCAGCACGCAGGGCCTGGCCGCGGAGCGTGGGCAATGCAACTCCTTGAATCCGGGCAGCCGCACCAGCGTTCCCAGCGGCAACCAGTCGCCGGTAACCCCATCAGGGGACAGCGCGCGCGCCCGTAGCGGCCCAAAAGCCGAGGAGCCGAAACGCAGCAGCGGTTCCACAACCCCCAACGCGGTCTTTGCATCCTCGAGCATCAGGCTGCCATCGGCCAACGCCAGCACGGTGCGGAAACTGCCGTCGGCCGCGGCCACCTCCACCTTCTCGTCGCGAGGAAAGTTTGCCGGCTCTCTGGAGCGGACAAAAAAGACCAGCCGCCCGTCAACGGGCAGATCGTCGGCGCTGCCCAGATGCACGGGCGAAGGCGCGGCGGAAACATCGTTCTGCGTGCCCTTGCTCAGCAGCGTGACCTGCGGACGGGGCGGCTCAACCGTAACCGGAACCTTCAACAGCCGGCCGTCCTGCAATAGCACTTTGGCAAAAGCGCGCTTTCCGGGCTCCAGGGCGGCCGTCGAGCTGTCGGCGTTCAGCTCCAACTGGTCAGAGTCCTGCACACGGCTGAGCGTGGCCGGGGTCCAGGTGATAGAGTCCAAACTGACCTTGGCTACCTCGTCCAGGCGATTGCCTTTCAGGAGCGCCTGTGCGTCGCCCGCGCTCAGCGTAAGGCGATCCAGCGCCGCCGCCTCGGCATAGGCCTTCAGTTGCAACTGGTCTGGCTTCTCCAGCCCTGACTGATAAATTTCCAGGTTGACCGGCCCCGGAGAAGCGTCTTTCATGGGCACGGCCACTTCCAATTGGTCTGGCTTCGGCGACTTCCAAACCAACTTGATCGGACTGCCCGTCGCCGTCTGCTCTTCGATGCGCTCCACGCACAACGAGTTTTCCCCTTCGATGTGAAGCTGGTCTTCGCGGCCCACCACCAGCGCCGTCTGGTCGGCTGCTGTCACGGCCCACTTGCCGGGCAGCGCCGTGCGCAGGTGGAAGCGCGGGCCCTCCCAGTCGTCAAAGCCCCATTTGCCGAGCACAACGCCGGTCAGCTCGCCATCCGGGGTCAGATCGCCATCCAGCAAGGGCGGAGCCGGATGCTCCAGCACCAACCCACCCTGCGACGGATCGGCCTTCAACGGCAGATTTACCGGGCTGCCGTTATTTTTCTTGCTGGGTTTGTCCACAATATGCAGGGTGAGGCCGTAGGCGAGTTGTGTGGCAAAAACCAGCGGCGCTCCCTCGGCCGGCAGCACCAGGCCAGGTTTCTGGGCGCAATAGCTCTCCGCCGGGTTCACCGGATGCAGCGGCGGCGGCCTGGTAACGCCCACCGGCGGCAACGCCACCACCACCACCGATTTGGGATCCTTAAACGAAGGCGGCACGCTCAGCCGCAGGTTCAGCGTATCCTTGGCCGGCAGAGCCAGGGCGGGAATGTATTGAAAATGCGCCGTGTGCAACGACGAGAGGATCTTGGCCGTGTCCACGATGGCGCCGACATAAGGGCTGTATGCGCCCCCGCCTGCCATGCTCGAGTAGCTAAGCTGGTTCATCAGGTCCACGCTTGAACCGCTCGTCAGTTGCGCCATCCGCGATTGCGCGTTGGCGTCGTCCAGCACCAGCGCGTCGGTGTGCTGCACCAGGCAGGGCGCCTGCTGGTCGGTGGGCTTGTCAAAGCACTGTTGATCGAGCTTGATGCCCAGGCTCCGGGCCGCTTTCTCGGCGCGTTCCTTGAGCAGCGTGGGGTCGGTTTGCGATGTTTCTTTGACCTCGGCCAGATAGGCGTCCAGCCGCATGCGATCCCCGCTCGCCGCCTGCAAATCCTGAACGGCGCGGACAAATGTGCCGGGACGGTTCTTCACCGCCTTGCGCAGAGTGCTGAAGTCGCCGCCTGTCTCCGGCGCCAGAAAGATCAACGCCTGCTGCGCTTCTTCGGGCACCGTCACGAATACGCCCTCCTCGCGCGCTTCGCGGGTCCAGGTCTCAACGCGCGTAAACCACTCCGTCGGCGGCGGGTTGGTGGCCCCGCGCAGGAATGCGACGATCAGCACATAGTGCGCGGTCTGGCTCTCGGGAAAGTCGGGGTGAATCCAGAGCCGGTCTCCGGCCAGCAGATTGGGAGTTTCGCCAATCGGCAGCGTAACCTCGCCCCGCTTGACGCGCACGTCCACCTTGGGGCCGGCCAGATCGAAGGCCGGGCCATCGGCGGCATACAGCCCGGTTGAAGCCATAAAACAAAACAAAAGCAGTTGCAAACAACGGCGCATATCTTCTATTGTACGAGCAGGCCGTCCAAATGAAATTGCGGCCGCGCCGCAACTTTTTCCCGGCGGCGGGGTTGAAGGGTTAAATTCGGGGCGTTCAGCTCGTTTAGGCAACAGCCCGCGTCCTGCTTGATTCGGTTACACTGAGGAATGAATAGCTTCAAACTGAGGGATTAGTTAGATAATCTCCGTATAAGTCGACGTTTTGATCGCTGATGGCTTTAATTTTGGAGGGTACGGCTTTATTTTGAAGGATGCGGGCTTGAGCCCCTGCATAATCCCAGTGATATGAATGGGGCTTGAGCCCCTGAGGGAATGTCTCCTTCACAAAGAGAACTTTTTTCACAGGTCCCCCAAGTATTTCTTGAATCCCCGCATGGTGAAAATGACCAGCGGTAACGAGTGAATTTAAAACTAAGGCGCTCTTTGTCCTCGCGCGGACGAGCTTCGGAACCAGGCCATGAAGCCTGCCGGAGACGGGTCGCATAGACGGGCGCAGGCGGCGCATACGGAGAAGAAAGAATGAAATCGACAAAAGCTGCACAGGGCAGCGTAGAAGCAAACAACCTGAGCATTCCCGACGCGGAAGAAATTATTGAAGAAGCCCTCAACGAGTTGGCGTCCTCCACAGACCCCGGCATGGCGCGAGCCTTGCAATTTCTGGCGCCTCCGGGCTACCAGGCAATTGTTGAGCTGTGCGGCGAAAACGGCCGCAGCAAGCGGCGCAATGCCATGGCGGACGCATGGACGCCGGAAGAGGACGAGGTGCGCATCTACTTTGAGCGCATCGACGGAGCCGAGATGGCGCCACGTCCCATCCGCGCCTCGCGCGCGGAGGCCGAGCCGGCTTTCGACGAGGACGACGGACAGGAGACGGTGATTCCCGCCGACATCGATGCCCGCGTGAAGGAGCTGTGCGCCGCGCTGGCTGAGGCCGAGCGGGGCGGACACGCCTTCATCGCCCTCAAGTGGTTCCGCGACTCCTTCCTGCCGCGCAAGGCCTTCCGCTGGAATCAGCATCCCGAGTCGCGCCAGGCTGTGCTGGCAGAGGCCATCCAGCGCGGCGTCGTGATCACAAGCAAGATAGCCAACCCAAAAACCCCTGCCTATCCCACCACCACTATTCGCCTCAACCGCGCCGAGGCCGGTATGCCCGAGGAGGCGCAGCGCTTCCATCCCGTCACGTCCCATGGCGACTCCATTGCCGAGGCCATCGAGGAAGAACGGGGGAACCAGTGAGCTGCTACTTTCTTGAGGCCACCGCCTTCGCCAAACTGTTTGTACAGGATCAGGGCACCGGCGCCCTGATCAGCCTGATGGAGGCCGTCGAGGACAACCGCAAGCTGATCTCGGCTTCAACGCCGCTGGAGGTCTACGGGGCCATCCGGCGTCGCGAACGGGCCGGCGCCATTTCCGCCGAAGACGCCACATCCGCGCTCGACAGCCTGCGCATGGAGGCCGCGCGCATGGTCCAGGAGCCGCTGAACCCGGCCGTACTCGAAGCCGCGCGTCAACTCCTCGACCGCACTACGCTGCGCTGGCCCGACACTCTGCAACTGGCCGCCGCACTCGTCGCACGCGACATGTTCCAGGACACCGAAATCATCTTTGTCTCCGCCTCGCCGCAGTTGCTCGAAGCCGCCAAGTCCGAAGGCTTCCACACCCTCGACCCGGCAAAGGAAACGGCCGAACCAGTGAAGGAAACGGCTGAGCCGGTCAGGGAAGCGGAGTAGAAACTCGGAGAAAACAGCGCGCCGGATGACCGGCGTACACTGCATTCATTATGGTCTTGCCTCATCTCCTGCTGGCGGCAGTACCGGGTTTATCCATCCCTCTTGCCGAGTGGCAGGTCACCGCGGGTTACGCTGTCTTTGCAGTCAGCTACTTCGTATTCGCCTTGGGCAAGCTGCCCGGCATGAAGATCGATCGCCCCGGCATGGCCATCATCGGCGCCGTGCTGATGGTTGCTTTTCGCATTGTTCCTGCCGCCGAAGCCTTGCGTTTCATTGACTTCGGCACGCTGGTGCTGTTGTTCTCCATGATGCTCGTAGTCGGATACCTGCATCTGGCAGGCTTTTTCGAGTGGATCACGGAGCAGATCATCACGCGTCTGAAACCGCGCCACTTGCTGCCCACCGTCATCTTCATCACTGGCGTGTTGTCTGCGTTTTTTGTCAACGACATTATTTGCCTGGCCATGGTTCCGTTCACGCTTCTTGCTACGCGCCGCATGGGATTGAAACCGCTGCCGTATCTGCTCGCCGTGGCCACGTCAGCCAACATCGGCAGTGTCGCCACCATCACCGGAAACCCGCAGAATATGCTGATCGGCTCGTTCTCCGGCCTGACTTACCGTTACTTCATTTGGCGCCTGGGACCGGTGGCCCTCATCGGCCTGCTGCTGGATTGGCTGATCATCCGCCAAATGTTTGGCAACGATCATGTGCCTGAAGAAGCCGAAGGCATCAAAGCTGTTGCTCCACACGTTTCTCTCCGCGAGTTACGCAAGCCTGCCATTGTGATTGTCCTCGTGCTGGCCGGCTTTATTGCGGGCGTTCCACCTGCCATGATGGCTGCCATCGGGGCTGCCCTCATGTTGATCACGCGCACGCGCAATCCGCGCTTGGTCTACGACGAAGTCGATTGGGGGCTGCTGGTGTTTTTTGTCGGTCTATTCCTGATCGTGGGCGGCGCGGAAAACTCCGGTTTGACCCGCTACCTCTTCGAGATTGCAGACCGCTTCAACCTTCAAAACGTGGGCATCTTTACCGCTGTGACCGCGGTGTTGTCGAACCTGGTCAGTAACGTACCGGCAGTGATGCTGCTCAAGTCGCTCGTACCTGCGTTTCGCGATCCGCGCACTGGCTGGTTGGTTCTTGCAATGGCCAGCACGCTAGCGGGAAACCTGACGATTACCGGCTCTGTCGCGAACCTGATCGTTGTGGAGCGAGCGCACGGCGAAGTGCACATCGGCTTTTGGGACTATACGCGAGTCGGTATTCCAGTCACATTAGTGACGCTGGCGGTTGGATGGGCTTGGCTGGCTTGGGTGCGTTGAGCCTAAGGCCAAACTCCGGACGCACTACGGACTACAAAGAAACTGACCTACAACTCGCCTTCTAAACGCGCACACGACCCCGGCAGACTACTCCCGCCGAAACCGATTCGCCTGCTCGAACTCTTCGCGCAACTCCGGCGTGCGCAGGTTTTCGCGCAGATGCGCTAACCTTTGTTCCAGCGCGAGCAGCGCGGCCTGAACAGCTTCAGTATTTGTATAAGCGATGTCGCGCCACATGGAGTAAGGGCTGGCGCCCAGACGCGTCATCTCGCTGAGAGCGCGACCGCCTACATCTTTCAGCTCCGGCGCGTCGCCGACCTCTTCTTCGAGCAGCGCGCTCAGCGCCGTGGCCACAAATTGCGGCAGATGACTGACCCAGGCGACTAACTCATCGTGGCGCGCGGGGTCCAGATCGAGAGTCTTCGATCCCATGGCTGCGACCCACTCCCGCCAGCCCTTCACCAACTCGGCCGAATGAGGAGAGCGCTGCCAGGTCGGGTCGTCGGTAAAGAGCCACACCGCGCCGCGAAAAAGGTTTGCATCGCCCAGAGCCGCGCCGCCCCGCTCCTTGCCCGCCATCGGATGGCCGGGAAGAAACGCCGCGCGCTCCGGCGTGTTGAAGAGGCGTCCCGCGGCTGCGGTGATCTGCGCTTTGGTGCTGCCCACATCGGTAATTAGATGCTCGGAACCAAGCTCTCCAGCCAGCTTCTCCATGTAGTCGAGCGTTGCGTAGATAGGCACGGCCAGCAGAACCACCTGGCTCGCGCGCGCCGCCTGCAAGGGGTCTGCGGCAATAGAATCCAGCGCGCCCATGGAGAGCGCCGTCTGCGCGCCTTCGGGACTTCGATTCCATCCGGTAATGGCGCCGCGATAGCCCGCCGCGCGCAACGCCAATCCAACTGACGTGCCCAGCAACCCCGTGCCCAGTATGGCGATGCGCTCGATCATGCAGACTTTCCTCGCTGGGCCATCTTACATCGTCCGCCCCACCGCCGTGGCAATCACCCGTAACTGGCCCATCAGCTCGTCGAACTGGTCGAGATAGAGGGTCTGCGCCGCGTCGGAGGCGGCCTTGTCGGCGTTAGGGTGAACCTCGACGAGAATCGCGTCCGCACCCGCGGCCACCGCGGCCCGCGCCATCGGCGCCACCATATCGCGCCGGCCCGTGCCGTGCGAGGGGTCGCCCACGATGGGCAGATGCGAGAGCTTGTGAATCACCGGAATCGCCGAGATGTCCATGGTGTTGCGCGTGGCTGTCTCGTAGGTTCGAATGCCGCGCTCGCACAGAATCACCTCGTAGTTGCCGCCGGCCATGATGTACTCGCTGGACAGCAGCAGCTCTTCGATAGTGGCGGCGATGCCGCGCTTCAGCAGCACGGGCTTGCGCGCCTGGCCCAGTTCGCGCAGCAGGTTGAAGTTTTGCATATTGCGCGCGCCTACCTGAAAAAGGTCCACATACGGCAGCATGGGCTCAATCTGCGCAATCTCCATGACCTCGCTGACCGTGAGCAAACCGTGTTCCTGCGCGGCTTCGTACATCATTTGAAGCCCCGGAATACCCATGCCCTGAAAGGCGTAAGGCGAACTGCGCGGCTTGAACGCGCCGCCTCTCAAAAAGCCTGCGCCGATGGCCTTGACGCGCGCGGCGGTTGCAAACATCTGCTCTCGGCTTTCAATCGAGCATGGCCCGGCCATCACAGCTACCTGTTCGCCGCCCACTTTGACGCCGTTGCGAAACTCGATGACCGTGCCTTCCGGGCGAAAGGCGCGGCCGGCTAGCTTGTAAGGCGAACTGATGCGAATCACATTGAGTACGCCCGGCAACACTTCAAATTTGCTCAGATCCACATTGGCTGTGGGCCCGACGCCAGCCAGAATGGTCTGGATCGCGCCTGTCGTGCGGTGCACGTTGACCCCCGCCTCTTCCATCGTTTCGATGACGGCGTAGATCTGTTCTTCGGTCGCTTTTTCCTGCATGGATACGATCATTGTTTGTTCCCTGTCTCGCGCGCTTCAGCGCCGGTGCCGTGGCCCTGCGCAATCGCCAGGGCGTTCTTCTCCGATGCCAACTCGTTCCTCTGCAATGCCCGCATCACGTCGATGATCCGCTCGTAGATATGCGTCAGTTCGATGTCTGGCAAGGGGCCTTTGTTGGCCGCGCGCACATTGGCGTAGATCACCTTTTCACGCTCCGGCTCGTAGACCGGCAGCGACGTGGCCGCCTTCAGGTGGCCGATCATCTGCGCCGCGCGGGCTCGCTCGCTCAGCAGTTCCACAAGCTGGCGGTCCAGAACATCAATTTGGTCTCGCAATTCTTCCAGCGTCATTTCATCCTCGTGTTGCGTCCAGTGGCCGGTCCGTTGAAGAGGGATCGGGTACACCGGTTGCATAGGATCAAAAAGTTGAACAGATGCCTGCGGCGCGTACGCCGCTTGCGGGGAACTACCGGGCCAACGCCGCCTGCGGCAGACGGAGGCCCTTGATAAATCGAGCTACCGCGCCGGGCGCTGTTTCCGACGTCGAGTGTTCGATCAACTCTACAATCGCGCTGCCAACCACGGCGGCGTCGGCAAACTCGCCCACCTGCGCAACGTGTTCCGCGTTGCTGATGCCAAAACCGACGGCCACCGGCAGCCGTGCGTATCGCCGGATGCGAGCCACGAGCGAGGCCGCGTCGGAGGTCAGGCTTTGCTGCGTGCCGGTAATGCCCACGCGAGAGATGGCGTAAACGAAACCCTTTGAATGAGTCGCGATAGCTTCCAGCCGTTCATCGGGACTGGTGGGCGCGGCCAGAAAAATTGGCGCAAGCCCCACGCGGGCCATCTCGCTCAGGTACTCGCCCGCCTCCTCGACAATCAGGTCAGTCACCAGCACGCCATCCACGCCTGCTGCAGCCGCATCATCCGCAAACTTCGCCATGCCGTAACGCAGAATCGGATTCAGATAGCTGAAGATGACCAGGCCCGCAGCGGACCGCATCACGCGAATCTCTTTGGCTAGTTTGAGTACGTCCCTGAGTCGTGTTCCCCTAGCAACAGCCCGCTCGCTGGCGCGCTGAATCACCGGCCCGTCGGCCAGCGGATCGCTGAACGGCACGCCCAGCTCGATCACATCCGCGCCCGCGTCGATGGCCGCAAGCGCAATCTCGCGCGTGGCATCGAGGCTCGGGTCGCCCGCCGTCAGGTAGATAACCAATCCGGGTTTGTGATCGAAACGTATCGCCATCGAAGTTAGCTGTCAGGCTCCCTGGAGCTTCAACTCGCGCGCCAGGATGCCCATATCCTTGTCGCCGCGCCCTGAAAGGTTCACCACCAGTATGTCATGAGAATCCATGAAGGGAGCAATGCGCAGCGCCTCGGCAACCGCGTGCGCGCTTTCGAGCGCAGGCAAAATTCCCTCCGTGCGCGCCAGCTTCACTACCGCATCGAGCGCGGCCGCATCATCCTGAGAAACGTACTCCGCGCGTCCCGTGTCGTGCAGCATGGCGTGTTCCGGGCCGATGGAGGCGTAGTCGAGGCCTGCGGAAACCGAGTGCGTCAGCGCAATCTGGCCGTTCTCATCTTGCAAGACGTATGAATATGTCCCTTGCAAAACTCCAGGCGCTCCGCCGCGAAACCGCACCGCATGGTCGCCCAGCGCCGTGCCGCGTCCGCCGGCCTCCACGCCAATCAGCCGGACCTGCGTGTCGGGAATGAACTCGTAGAATGCGCCGATGGCGTTCGACCCGCCGCCCACGCAGGCGATGATGGCCGTCGGCAGACGGCCTTCCTTTTCGAGAATCTGCTCCTTCATCTCGCGGCTGATGCAGCGGTGAAAGTCGCGCACCATCGTGGGATACGGGTGCGCTCCGAGCGCACTGCCCAGCAGATAATACGTCGTCCGGACGTTGGTGACCCAGTCGCGCATTGCCTCGCTGATGGCGTCTTTCAGCGTCTTCGATCCTGACGAAACCCCGCGGACCTCGGCGCCAAGAAGGCGCATACGAAGCACGTTCAACTCCTGCCGCTCCATGTCCACATCGCCCATGTAGACCACGCATTCCAGGCCCAGCAGCGCGCAGACCGTNNCGCCTGGCCAGCAATCCCTGGCCCAGTGCGTTGTTGATCTTGTGCGCGCCGGTGTGCAAGAGGTCTTCGCGCTTCAGATAAATTTTCGCCCCGCCCAACTGCTCGGTCAGCCGCTTGCAAAAGTAGAGCGGCGTCGGCCGGCCCGCGTAATCCTTTAACAGCCCCGCCAGCTCGGCCTGAAACGCCGCGTCATTCTTGGCCAAATCGTACTCGCGCTCCAACTCCACAAGCGCCGCGACCAGCGTCTCCGGCACATACCGCCCGCCATAAACGCCAAACCGCCCGGGGCGCGACTCGGATGGAACTGCCGGAAAAGTGATCGATGCCATGGTGGGACCTCCTGATCTGTCTGGGAATGCACTGCATTCAGTGTACCGGTGTGCGACGGGGTACTTCCGCGCACGCGCGCTATCATCAATCTGTGCAACCCGAGCAAGCAACCTA